>NZ_JBSGBQ010000019.1:46880-179668 GCF_053601335.1 Amycolatopsis sp. NPDC004747
ACGGCTGCGGTTCGCTCTGGCCCGGGCTCGGTGGCGGCGGGTTCGGGTGGGGCCGGCTCGGCTGCGGTTCGCTCTGGCCCGGGCTCGGTGGCGGCGGGTTCGGGTGGGGCCGGCTCGGCTGCGGTTCGCTCTGGCCCGGGCTCGGTGGCGGCGGCCGCGGGTGGCTCCGGCTCGGCTGCGGTTGGCTCGGCTGCCGCGGGTGGCTCCGGCCCGCCTGGCGCGGTGGGTTCCGGGCAGGCTTCGCGCGCGGTGTGCCGGGCGGTCATGGGCGCCGGAATGGGCTACATGTTGCTCGCCTCGGCTTTGTGAGCGCGGCGCGGAGAGGTCCCCGGCCCGGGGGACCCCCGGATTTCACGTTACCGGAGACCACCGACAATTCCGGGCGGCGAGGGCGGCTGCGGAAGGCTTCAGCCCGCGATCCGCCGCACCTCGCCCAGGGCGCTGTCCCCCGGCGAGGGAAGCGAAGCCGACGGGTTCGCCGCCGTCCACTGGGCGGCCGCCGCGATGTCGTTCTTCAACGCCGTGATCAGGTCCTCCGCCGAGGCGTACTTCTCCTGGTCGCGCAGGTGGGCGCCCAGCCACACCACCAGCGTCTCGCCGTACAGATCGCCCGAAAACTCCAGGACGTGGGCCTCCAGCAGGCGGTAGCCGTCCGCTCCGTAGTACGTCGGGCGGCGGCCGACCGAGATCGCCGCCGGCAGCCTCGTTCCGTCCGGGCGGCCGATCCAGCCCGCCCACACCCCGTCGCCCAGGGAGCCGTCCTGGTCGCGCAGGGCGATGTTGGCCGTCGGAAAGCCCAGCTCGCGGCCGCGCCGGTCGCCCGGCTCGACCGTTCCGCGCACCACGAAGTATTCCGGCATCGAAGTCACCCCACCACGGTAGCGGCTCGGACAACCCGGCTCAGGTAGTGGACACCAGCACCGTGTCCGCCAGCACCGGCGCGTCGTCCCGCTCCACCGCCGACGTCGTCACCAGCAGCCGGTCACCCGAACGCCACACCCGGATCCGCAGCGTCTCGCCCGGGAACACCACCCCGGCGAACTTCGCCGCGAACGACGCCACCCGCGCCGGGTCGCCGCCGAGGAACTCGTTCACCAGCACCCGGGCCACGATCCCGTACGTGCACAGCCCGTGCAGGATCGGCCGGTCGAACCCGGCCGCCCGGGCGAACTCCGGGTCCGCGTGCAGCGGGTTCCGGTCGCCGCACAGCCGGTACAGCAGCGCCTGCTGCGGCAGCGTCGGGACCTCCAAGACGACGTCCGGCGCCCCCGTGGGCCAGGAAATCCGGTCCGAGGGTCCCCGCGAGCCGCCGAAACCACCCTCGCCGCGGGCGAAGATGCCGGACCGGGCCGTCCACAGTGGATCGCCGGCCGACGACGTGACCGCGACCTCCTGGACCACCACCGCGGCCTTGCCCTTGTCGTACACGTCCGCGATCCGCGACCGCGCCACCGCCTTCCCCGACGTCGGGATCGGCCGGTGCAGCGTGATCTCCTGCTTGCCGTGCAGCACCTTCGCCAGGTCGATCTTCACCCCCGGGAACGACACCGCCGGCGGGTCGAACACGCGCAGGTTCGCCGCGACCGTCGCGAACGTCGGCAGCACCACCAGGTCCCGCTCGTAGGTGTACCGCAGCTCGTCCGGGCCCGCGCCGAGGGCCAGGTGGTACAGCAGCACGTCCGACGACGTCCAGGCGAAGCTCACCTCGCCGATCTCGGCACCGATGGCGACGTCGGGATCGATGGGCACGCGCAGACTCCTATTCGTAGCTGATCGAGACCTCGTCGGTGACCGGCAGGGACTGGCAGGCCAGCACGATGCCGTCCGCCATGTCCTCGGCGTCCAGCACCTCGTTGTGCAGCATCTTCACCTCGCCCGAGACGATCCGGCACGCACACGCGCTGCACTGTCCCTCGCGGCAGGAGTACGGCGCGTCCAAGCCGTCTTCCAGGAGGCGGTCGAGCAGCTTCCGCTGCCGCGGCCACACCATCGACCGCGTCTGTCCGTCGAGGGTCACCGTCAGCGCCGCCGGGGCCTCGTCGGACTCCGGCTCGGGCTCGGGCGCACCGGCCTCGAACGGGTTCCCGGTCAGCGAGGTGAACTTCTCGACGTGCACCCGGTCGCGCGGCACGCCGAGCCGGCCGAGCGCCTCCCGCACGGCCGCCATGAACGGCGCGGGCCCGCACAGGAACGCCTCGTGCGAGGTGTACGCCGAAGCCAGCCCGCGCAGCTGCGAGACCTCCGGCAGCCCCTGGACGCTCTCCAGCCAATGGATGACGACCAGCCGGTCGCCGAAGCGCTTGGCCAGCGACGCCAGTTCCCCCGCGAAGATCACCGAACGCTCGTCGCGGTTGGCGTACACGAGCACGGCCCGGCCGGAACCCGTCTCCAGAGCCGTTTTGAGGATGGCCATCACCGGGGTGATGCCGCTGCCGCCGGCGAACAACAGGAAATCCTCGTCGGCCGAAGAAGGACAGAACACCCCGGCCGGCGCCAGCACGTCCACCCGCATCCCCGGCCGCAGCGACGAGCAGATCCAGCCGGACCCGTACCCGCCGTCGGTCCGCTTGACCGTCACCTGCACGCGGTTCTCGTGCGGCGCGCTCGACAGCGAATAGCACCGCGCCACCGAACCGGTCTGCTCGCTGGGGATCTTCAAGGTCAGGAACTGCCCGGCGGCGTAGGTGAAAGCCTCGGCGTGCTCGGGCGGGACCTCGAAGACCACCGACCGCGCGTCTTCGGTTTCGACGACGACGTCGGCGACGGTCAGCGTGTAGACCCGCTCAGCCATCGGCCACCGCCAGCGTGCCCTCGCGCACGGCGTCGCCGATGCTGTCGGCCAGCTTCGGGCACGTGTCGAGCAGCGCCGACGGCCCCTCCGCGTCCGCGAACACCGGGCAGGTTTCGGCGGGCCGGGTCGTCCACTGGATGCTCGTGTGCTGGATGCTGTTCTTCTTCACCAGCACGCACGTCCCGCAGCTGCGGCACGCGTGCGGCCGCAGCCCGCCCGAGAGGAACTCGGTCTGTTCGGCGGTGGTCACACTTCCGCCTCGGTCTTCTGCCGCGCCAGGTTCTCCGCGACCTCCGCCGCCCACGCCTCGTTGGCCTTCGTGGTGTCCACTTCGAACTCGAACCGCTGCGTCATGTCCTCGGTGACATCGGCGACGTCGACGTAGAACTGCTGGTACCACCGGCGGAGCTGGTAGACCGGACCGTCCTCTTCGCACAGCAGCGGGTTGTCGATCTGCGTCTTGTGCTTCCAGATCTCGACGTCCTGCAGGAACCCGGCGCCGATCCCGCGGGCCAGCTTGGCGGCGATCTTGTCCGCGTGCTCGCCGGAGACGCCCGGCGGCTTCCGCACCTTCATCCCGTACTGCAGCACGAACGACGTCGGCGTCACGGGGTAGTGGCAGTTGATGAGCACGCTCTCGATCTCGTAGCCCTGGAACGAGTTCACCAGCTTGTTGATCATGTACGACGGCCCGAAGTACGACGCTTCCGACCGCAGCAGGTTTTCCTCGCCGCCGTAGTTCGAGGCCATGCCCATGTCCGGACGGCCCTTGGTGTTGAGGTACTGCGTGGCGATGTGGCCTTCGAAGACGTTCTTGAAGTACGTCGGGTAGGCGTAGTGGATGTAGAAGAAGTGCGCCATGTCCACGACGTTGTCGATGATCTCCCGGCAGTTGGAGCCGTCGATGAAGATCTCGTCCCAGGTCCAGTTGCTCCACTCGTCGCTGTGGGCCGCTTCGATCCGGGGGATCGCCAGCTCCTCCGGCGGCGGGTTGCCCTCCGGGTCGTGCCACACGAGCAGCTGCCCGTTCCGCACCTCCGAGGTCCACGACCGCGTCCGCGCGCGCAGCGGAACCCGCTTGGCGTAGGGGATCGAGACGCACTTGCCCTTGCCGTTCCAGCGCCAGTCGTGGAACGGGCAGGCCACCTCGTCGCCCTTGACGCTGCCCTGGGTGAGGTCGCCGCCCATGTGCCGGCAGTAGCCGTCGAGCACGTGCAGCTCGCCGGCCGAATCCGCCCACACCACGAGCTTCGTGCCGAACGCGGTGATCGCGTGCGGCTGCCCGTCGCGGAAGCCTTCCGCCAGGCCGAGGCAGTGCCAGCCGCGGGCGAACCGGGTCGGCGGCTCACCGGCGTAGATGGTGCGTACCGAATCCTGCGTCATCGCTGCCCTCCCGTGGTCCCCTGATCTTCGTGCGCCAGCCGCGTCGCCGCAAGGTAGCCGAACACCATGGCCGGGCCGATGGTCGCGCCGGGCCCGGCGTACGTCCGGCCCATCACGGCCGCGCCGGCGTTGCCCGCGGCGAACAGCCCCGGCACCGCCGAGCCGTCCTCGCGCAGCACCCGCGCGTGCTCGTCGGTGCGCAGCCCGCCCTTGGTGCCGAGGTCGCCCGGCACGATCTTCACCGCGTAGTACGGCGCCTTGTCGAGCGGGCCGAGGCTGGGGTTGGGCTTGTTGCGCGGGTCGCCGTAGTAGTGGTCGTACTTGCTGACGCCGCGGTGGAAGTCTTCGTCGACGCCGCGGCGCGCGAAGCCGTTGAACCGCTCGATCGTCGCTTCCAAGGCGGCGGCCGGGACGTCGATCTTCGCGGCCAGCCCGGCGACCGACGACGACTTCGCCGCGATGCCCGCCTTGAACCAGCGGCCGGGCAGCGGCTGGCGCGGCCCGATGCCGGTGAACATGTACCGGTCCTTGTAGCGCTGGTCGAACACCAGCCAGGTCGGGATGTGCTGCCCCGGCCCGTCGCCCTCGCCGTACATCGCGTGCACGGCCTCGACGTACGGCGCCGACTCGTTGACGAACCGCTTCCCCTGCGCGTCGACCATGATGCTGCGTGGCCGCGACCGCTCGGCGAGCGCGAACCACGGGCCGCCGGTGAGCGGCAGCGACGGACCCCACCAGGCGTCGTCCATCAGGTCGACGGCGGCGCCCAGCTTGAGGCCGGCGGTGATGCCGTCGCCGGTGTTGGCCTCCGCGCCGACGGTCCAGTCGACGCCGATCGGCGCGCGCTGGTACTTCTCGCGCATCTCGAGGTTCCGCTCGAAGCCGCCGCTGCCGAGGAGCACGCCTCGCCGGGCGTGGACGACACCGTGCGGGGTGACGACGCCGGTCACGCGGTCGCCGTCGACCTGGAGATCGACCAACGGCGTGTTCAGCCGGACCTCGACCCCGGCCTGGGCGAGCCCGACGCGCAGGCCGGCCGCAAGCGCTTGCCCCATGCTCAACAGCCGCTGCCCGCGCAGCTTGCCGACGAGCCACTGCCGGCCCAGCGACAGCAGCCGGACTGCGCCGCGCGGGTGCCGGGCCAGCAGGCTCAGCCAGCGGTAGTCGGCCTGGGTGATCGGCACGCCCATCGGGGGAGCGCTGTAGGGCGGTTCGAGGTGGGCCAGCTCGGCGCCGAGGAGGTTCCCGTCGAAGGCGACCGGCTCGACCGACCGCCCGCCGGGGCGCCCGCCGGGGGCTTCGGGGTGGTAGTCGCTGTAGTCGCGGACCCAGCGGAACTTCAGCGGCGTGTGGTCGCAGACGAACTTCAGCACCTCGGGGCCGTGCGCGAGGAACGTGTCGCGCCGGACGGCCGGGACGACGTCGCCGACGATCGAGGCCAGGTACTCGCGCGCCCGTTCGGGAGGCTCTTCGATCCCGGCCGCGCGCAGCGCGTGGTTGCCGGGCAGCCAGACGCCGCCGCCAGAGCGTGCGGTGGAGCCGCCGAAGCAGGGGGCCTTTTCCAGGACCACCACGCTCAGGCCGTGGTGGGCCGCAGCCAGCGCGGCGGTCATCCCGGCGGCGCCACTGCCGACCACGACGACGTCGAACTGCTCCGTCATGTCACCTCACCTGTAACGTGTTCCACAGACCGAGTATCCAGTTGAGAGCCGCTTTTGGTCACCATAGACGAGAACGTGTTTCAGTTCTAGGGTAACCACCATGGACGCACTCGTCGCGGACGTGGTCATCGTGGGGTTCGGAGCGGCCGGCGCCTGTGCCGCCCTCGAAGCGGCCGATGCGGGCGCCGACGTCATCATCGTCGAGCGCTTCGCCGGAGGGGGAGCCAGCGCGGTCAGCGGTGGGGTGGTCTACGCCGGTGGTGGGACCGGGCAGCAGCTCGACGCGGGCGTCGACGACTCCGTCGACGCGATGTACGCCTACCTGCGCCAGGAAACCGGGGACGTCGTCTCGGAGCGGACGCTGCGGCGGTTCTGCGAGGGCAGCCGCGAGATGATCACCTGGCTGGAGGGCAACGGCGTGCCCTTCGAAGGCAGCCTGTGCCCGTACAAGACGTCGTACCCCAGCGACGCGCACTACCTCTACTACTCCGGCAGCGAGGCGGCCGGCGGATTCCGGGACGCGGCGAAGCCCGCGCCGCGCGGGCACCGCGTCAAGGGGCCGGGGACCTCGGGGAAGATGCTGATGGCGCGGCTCAAGGCGGCCGTGCGCGCCCGCGGCATCCGGGTCCTGACGCAGACGACCGTCCGGAAGCTGCTCCGCGACGGCGAGGGCCGCGTCACCGGGGTCGTCACCGAGACGCTGGGCGAGGCGCCCGCGTCGGTGCGGGCGCGGCACCAGCGCTTCGCGCAGTACGCCGCGAAGCCGGGGATCTACGTGCCCTCGCTGCGCCGGTCGCTGCACCGGCGGGTCGAGCGGTTCGAACGCGCGCACGGCCGTGAGCTGCGGATTTCCGCCCGGCGGGGGGTCGTGCTCGCCGCGGGCGGTTTCATCGCGAACCGCGAGATGGTCCGCGAGCACGCGCCCGCGTACCGCGGCGGGCTCCCGCTGGGCACGTCCGCCGACGACGGTTCGGGGATCCGCATGGGCGTCGAGGCCGGCGGCGCGACCGGAGAGCTCGGCCGGATCTCCGCGTGGCGGTTCATCACGCCGCCGAGCGCGTTCCTCGGCGGGATCATCGTCGACGCCGCGGGCCGGCGGGTCATCGACGAGTCCCGGTACGGCGCCGCCGTCGGCGAGCGGCTGATCGAGGGCCACGGGAGCCGGGGCTGGCTGCTGGTCGACGCGCCGATCGTGGCCGAGGCGCGGCGGGACACGAAGGCGCAGAGCCAGTGGTTCCAGGGGCTGCAGCTGCGGTACCTGCTGCGGCGCGGCCGCGTCACCGGAGCGACCGTCGAAGAGGTGGCGCGCCGGGCCGGCGTCGACCCCCAGGGGCTGCGCGCGAGCGTCGAGGCCTACCACGGCGACCGCGATCCGGTGGGCAAGCCGACCGAGTTCGTGCGGCGCCTGGACAACCCGCCGTACTCGCTCATCGACATCTCGGTGCGGCCGAACCTCGGGTACCCGACGCCGATGCTCACCCTCGGCGGGCTGGTCGTCGACGAGGACACCGGCGCGGTGCGGAGCACGGCGGGCGCGCCGATTCCCGGGCTGTACGCCGCCGGCCGCACCGCCGTGGGAATCTGTTCCAGGTCCTACGTGAGCGGGCTGTCCCTGGCCGACTGCGTGTTTTCGGGCCGTAGAGCGGGGATCAACAGTGCTCTGGCGCAGGGTGTTCTCGACAAAAACGAGAACGTGTTCTAGTCTTGGCGCAGTGAGCAAGAGAGAGGACTGCGCATGAGCGAGCAGGTGATCGCCGGGGTCCGGGACCTCCTGCCGGTCCTGCGGGAACGGGCCCAGGACACCGAGGACGCGCGCCGCGTCCTCGAGGAGTCCGTCAAGGCCCTGCAGGAGACCGGGTTCTTCAAGCTGCTGCAGCCGAAGCTCCACGGGGGCTTCGAAGCCGACCCGGTGAGCTTCTACACCGCGGTGAAGCTGATCGCGAGCGCGTGCGGGTCCACCGGCTGGGTCGGCTCCATCCTCGGCGTCCACCCGTGGCACGTGGCGCTGTTCGACGCGCAGGCGCAGCAGGAGGTCTGGGGCGAGGACCAGGACGTGCGGATCTCCTCCTCGTACGCGCCGATGGGCAAGGCCGAGGTCGTCGACGGCGGTTACCGCCTGTCGGGCCGGTGGAGCTTCTCCTCCGGGTCCGACCACTGCACGTGGGTGCTGCTCGGGGGACCCGCGTTCAAAGACGGCAAGCCGGTCGACTTCTGCACCTACCTGCTGCCCATCGCCGACTACTCCATTGTGGACGTCTGGGACACGATCGGCCTGCGCGGCACCGGCTCGAACGACATCGTCGTCGAGGACGTCTTCGTGCCGCAGCACCGGGCGCTGAGCTTCATCGCGACGTCGAAGTGCAAGGTGCCGGGCCAGGCCGTCAACCCCGGCCCGCTGTACCGCCTCCCGTACGGTTCGGTGCACCCGACCACGATCACCGCGCCGATCATCGGCATGGCCCAGGGCGCCTACGACGCGCACGTCGAGCACCAGCGCAAGCGCGTCCGGGCCGCGTACGCCGGCGAACAGTCCAAAGAGGACCCGTTCGCCAAGGTGCGGATCGCCGAGGCGGCCAGCGAGATCGACGCGGCCTGGCTGCAGCTGACCCGCAACATCGAAGAGCTCTACGAGCTCGCCAAGCGCGAGGAGCGGCTGCCCGTCGACCTGCGGCTGCGCGTCCGGCGCGACCAGGTGCGCGGCACCGAACGCGCGATCGCGGCGATCGACCGGCTCTTCGAGAACTCCGGTGGCCGCGCGATCCAGCGGGGTACGCCGATCCAGCGCTTCTGGCGCGACGCGCACGCGGGCCGCGTCCACGCGGCGAACGACGCCGAGCGCGCGTACGTCATGTACGGCACCGGTGCCTTCGGGCTCCCCGTCGAGAACGCGATGTACTGATGGCCGCTCCCGAAGGCAAGTACGTCCAGGCGGGCTCCCTGAAGCTGCACTACCACGAAGCCGGCGCCGAGCACGCGGAGACGGTGATCCTGCTGCACGGCGGCGGGCCCGGCGCGTCGGCGTGGAGCAACTTCGGGCGCAACCTGCCGGAGTTCGCCAAGCACTACCGCACCATCGCGGTCGACCAGCCCGGCTTCGGGCGCTCGGACAAGCCGACCGAGCACCCGCAGTACTTCCGGCACAGCGCGGACGCCGTCGCCGGGCTGATGGACGCGCTCGGCGTCGAACGCGCCCACTTCGTCGGCAACTCCCTCGGCGGGGGCGCGGCGGTGCGGTTCGCGCTGAACCACGGCAAACGCGCCGGGCGGCTGGTGCTGATGGGGCCGGGCGGGCTGAGCGTCAACCTGTTCGCGCCCGATCCGACCGAAGGCGTCAAGAACCTCGGGCGGTTCGCGGCGCACCCCAGCCGGGAGCGCATGGAGGCGTTCCTGCGGATCATGGTCCACGACCAGGCGCTGGTCACCGACGAGCTGATCGACGAACGCTTCGCCGCCGCGAACACCCCGGAGTCGCTGGCCGCCATGCGCGCGATGGGGATGTCGTTCGCGCAGCCGGAAACCTACGAAGAGGGCCTGCTCTGGCGCGAAGCCCACCGGCTGCGCCAGCGCGTACTCTTGGTCTGGGGGCGTGAGGACCGCGTCAACCCGCTGGACGGCGCGCTGGTGGCACTCAAGACGATTCCGCGCGCGCAGCTGCACGTGTTCGGCGGCTGCGGGCACTGGGCCCAGCTGGAGAAGTTCGACGAGTTCAACCGGCTGGCCCTCGACTTCCTCGGGGGTTCCTGATGGGCATCCGGTCACTGGGCTACCTTCGCATCGAAGCCACCGACATGGCGGCTTGGCGCGAGTACGGCCTCAAGGTGCTCGGCATGGTCGAAGGCAGCGGCACCAACCCGGACGCGCTCTACCTGCGCATGGACGACTTCCCGGCGCGGCTGGTGATCTCCCCGGGTGCGGCGGACCGCCTGGCCGTCACCGGCTGGGAGGCGGCCAACGCCGGCGAGCTCGTCGAGATCCGGTCGCGGCTGGACAGCGCGTCGGTGCCGTACAAGGAGGGCACGCCCGAAGAGCTGGCCGACCGCCGCGTCGACGAGCTGATCAGCTTCGACGACCCGTCCGGCAACACCCAGGAGGTGTTCCACGGCGTCGCGCTGCAGCACCGGCGGGTGGTCAGCCCGTACGGCCACAAGTTCGTCACCGGCGAGCAGGGCCTCGGCCACGTCGTTTTGTCCACAAAGGACGACGAGGCGTCGCTGCGGTTCTACCGGGACGTCCTCGGCTTCCGGCTGCGCGATTCGATGCGCCTGCCGCCCCAGCTGGTCGGGCGGCCCGCCGACGGGCCACCGGCGTGGCTGCGGTTCTTCGGCTGCAACCCGCGCCACCACAGCCTGGCGTTCCTGCCGATGCCGACGCCGTCCGGGATCGTGCACCTGATGGTCGAGGTGGAGAACACCGACGACGTCGGCCTGTGCCTCGACCGGGCGATCCGGCGGAAGGTGCCGATGTCGGCCACCCTCGGCCGGCACGTGAACGACCTGATGCTGTCCTTCTACATGAAGACCCCGGGTGGTTTCGACGTCGAGTTCGGCTGCGAAGGCCGTCAGGTCGACGACGACAACTGGATCGCGCGCGAGAGCACCGCGGTGTCGCTGTGGGGCCACGACTTCTCGGTCGGCGCGCGGCCCCCGGGCGCATGACGTCCGTGGCGGTCGACCAGACCGAGTTCAGGAGCGTGCTCGGGCACTTCTGCACGGGCGTCACGGTCGTCACCGGCCGTGACGGCGAAACCCTCGCCGGGTTCGCCTGCCAGTCGTTCGCGGCGCTGTCGCTCGACCCGCCGCTGGTGCTGTTCTGCCCGGCGCGCACGTCGCGCACCTGGCCGGTGCTGGCCGCGGCGGGCCGGTTCGCGGTCAACGTGCTGGCCGAGGACCAGCAGGAGGTCAGCGCGGTGTTCGGCGCCCGCGGCGAGGACAAGTTCGCCCGGTTCGGCTGGACACCCGCGCCGTCCGGCGCGCCGCTGCTCGACGGCGCGCTGACCTGGATCGACTGTGCGCTGGAAGCCGTGCACGAAGCGGGTGACCACTACGTGGTGATCGGCCGGGTGACGGCGCTGGGCGCGCCGTCGGAAGCCCGCCCGCTGCTGTTCCACCGCGGCCGCTACGCCGTCACCGAGCCGCCCCGCGACGCGCTCGCGGCGATGCTGCCCTGGCCCCGTCCCGACGACTGGCTGTAACCGCACTGACCCCACCGGGTGGTTGTGCAGGGTTTCACAGGTGGGCCGCATCCCATTCGCAAGAGAAAGTCGAGCCCCGGCGCGCACACTGTTACCGAGAAGACATCTTCCCGGGAGGAGTGAGTCGCGCATGCGTGGGCTCAGCGGACGGATCGCCCGGTTCGGGCGCCGGGTACGCCCCGGTCGCAACCCCGTGGCCCGGGCGGGCGACCGCGTCGAAGCCTTCCTGCTGCTCCTGGCCATCGTCGGCGCGTTCCTCGCGATCCCGTTCGCGGCGGCCTTCGGTTCGGAGACGTACGCGGCGCAGACCACCCGCGCGGCCGAGGAGCGCACCACGCGCCACCCGGCGACGGCGGTCTCCCTCGCGGAGGCGTCGGGACAGCCGTACAGCACCGACGGTGCCGGCGCCCCGGCGGCGGGCGCGACGGTCCCGGCGGCCTGGTTCGACGCCCGCGGCGCCCGCCACACGGGCGACGTCCTGGCCGACCCCGGCAGCCCGGCGGGCACCCGCGTCCCGATCTGGCTGGACGAGCGCGGCGAGCTGGCGGCGGAGCCCCTGTCGACCTCGACGCTGGCGGTGGACGGCGTCTTCGCGGCGGTCTTCCTGTGGGCGGCGATCACGGGAGCCCTGGTGGGTTTGTACGCGGCCGTCCGGTTCGTGCTGACCCGTTTCCACGCGGCGGCGTGGGACCGGGCGTGGTCCGAAGCCCGCCACGACAGCCGCTTCTGACTCACTTCCAGCGGAAGTGCACGAACAACCGCCCGAAGTTGTCCTTGTCCTTCTCGACCCGGTGGTAAAGCGCCTTGACGTCCTTGCGCTCGAGGAACCGCAGGACGTGCTTCTTCAGCTGCCCGGACCCCTTGCCGGGGATGATCTCGACGAGCGGCGCCTTCTTGGCGACGGCCTCGTCGATGATCGCTTTGAGCGCGCGGTCGATCTCGCCGCCGCGGTTGTAGATGTCGTGCAGGTCCAGCTTCAGCTTCACAGCGCCTGCCACCAGCCGTCGACCGCCGGGGGCTCGGCTGCGTCGATGCGCTCGCCCGGGCGGGGGATCGCCAGCGGGAGGTCGGCCTCCTTGGCCTCGGCCCACACGCGGTCGGCCGGCTCGCCCCACGGGTGCATCGCCAGCTGGAACGTCGCCCAGTGCACCGGGACCAGCAGCTTCGCCCGGACGTCCAGGCCCGCCGCCACCCCCTCCTCCGGGGTCATGTGGATGTCCGGCCAGTGCGGGGCGTACGCGCCGACCTGGATCAGGGCCGCGTCGAACGGGCCGTGCTCCGCGCCGATCGCCGCGAACCCGGCGAAGTAGCCCGTGTCGCCGCTGTAGAACACCCGGTGCTCGGGGCCCAGCAGCGCCCACGACGTCCACAGCGTGTCGTCGTTGGTGATGCCGCGGCCGGAGAAGTGCTGGGCCGGCGTCGCGACGAACCGGACGCCCGCCACCGTCGCTTCTTCGTGCCAGTCGAGCTCGATGATCCGGCCGGCCGGGACGTGCCAGCGCTCCAGGTGCGCGCCCACGCCGAGGGGCACGAGGAAGGGGGCGTCGGAGGCGGCCACCAGCTCCCGGACCGTGGCGAGGTCCAGGTGGTCGTAGTGGTCGTGCGAGATCACCACGGCGTCGATCCGGCCGAGGCCGGACAGCGGCACCGGGGGCTCGTGCAGCCGCCGCGGGCCGGCGAACGCCGCGGGGGAGACGCGGTCGCTCCACACCGGGTCGAGCACCACGCGGGCGCCGTCGAGCTCGACCAGCGTGGACGCGTGGCCGTACCAGGTCAGGTGCAGGCCGCCGGTCGACTCGACCGGGGCCGACGAGACCAGCGGCACCGCGCCGGCCGGCTTGCGCAGCTCACGGTGCTCGCCGAAGAACATTTCGCGGAAGATGGTCCGCATCGACGCCGCGGTCATCGGGAGCCGCGGCGCCGCGTTGCGGAACACCTTGCCGTCGAACTGCGGCGAGGTGCGGACCCGCTCGGCCCGGGCGCCGGTGGCCTTCGCGCCGAAGGCCGCAGGCAGGTCCCGCAGAGCGGCGATCGTCATCTTCATGCCCCGAGTCTACGAACGGTTCCTGAGAGGGGCCCCAGCTTCGTGCAGGTGGGTGAGGGCCTGCCGGTAGGACTCGACGAGGCTCGTCTGGAGGTACGGGATACCCAGCTCGGCGCAGTAGGCCCGGACGATCGGCTGCGCCCGCCGCAGGTGCGGCGACGGCATGCTCGGGAACAGGTGGTGTTCGATCTGGTAGTTGAGGCCGCCGAGGGCGACGTCGGTGACGAGGCCGCCGCGGACGTTGCGCGAGGTCAGCACCTGCTTGCGGAGGAAGTCGAGCTCGGTGCGCCCGGTCAGCGTCGGCATGCCCTTGTGGTTGGGGGCGAAGATCGATCCCATGTAGACACCCCACAGTCCCTGGTGGACGGCGAAGAACAGCAGCGCCATCCCGGGGCCGAGCACGGTGAGCAGCGCGCCGGCGTAGAGGACGAAGTGCCCGGCGAGCAGCGCGGCTTCGACCTTCCGGCGGCGCAACCCCGGCTTGCCGACCGCCCGGATGCCGGACCAGTGCAGGTTCAGGCCTTCGAGGGTGAGCAGCGGGAAGAACAGGAAGGCCTGGTACCGCCCGATGAACCGCGGCACTGGTCCGAGATCCGCCCGGGCCTGGTCCTTCGACCAGACGAGGATGTCCGGATCGACGTCGGGGTCGAGCTCCTCGTGGTTCGGGTTGGCGTGGTGGCGGGTGTGCTTGTCCATCCACCAGCCGTAGCTCATCCCGATGCCGAGGTTCCCGGCGAGCAGCCCGGCGATTTCGGTGGGCCGCCGTCGCCGGAAGACCTGCTTGTGCGCGAGATCGTGGGAGAGCAGGGCGATCTGCCCGAACATGACGGCCATGAAGCCCGCGACGGCGAGCTGCCACCACGAGTTCCCCAGCAGCGCGAAGGTCACCCAGCCGGCGGCGAACAACCCGGTGACGACGGCGATCCGGGCGGTGTAGTAGCCGGGACGGCGCTTCATCAGGCCGGCGGCGGTGACGCGGTGGCTCAGCCGGGCGAAGTCGCTGCCGACGCTGTTCTCGGTGGTGGTCACCCACCCGAGTCTTCGCGTCCGGGGCCGGTGCCGGAATCCTGCGCGCCCCAGGCGGTTTGCGGGGGCCAGCCCTACCGGCCGCGCTGGTATACGGCTAGAACTTCACCAGCCTTCCGTTCCGGAAGGCCAGCCCGTCCGGGAGCCGGCGAGCCGGACGGCCGCGTTGCCGGAGCCGAGCTGGTCGGCGGCTTTGGTGTACAGCTCCGTGACGCGCTTTTCGGTGGCGTCGAGAATCGTGTCCGCCGCCGTGTGCTCTTGGTGGATCTGCCGTCGGACGGCGAGGAGCAGCGCGAAGATGCCCGCCGTCCCCGCACCGACGCCCAAGCCGGTCTTGATGGCCTCGACCCGGGCGGCTCCACGGTCGGCGGCGCGTGCGCGGTGCAAGGGCCGCCGGATCGAGGTCAGCACGTGAACTCGATCGTCGGCGCCCCTTGAACTGCTACGCGATGTACTCCGCGAGGTGCTTGCCCGTCAGCGTCTTCTTCCGCGCCTTGACCAGCTGCGCCGGCGTCCCCTCGAACACGACCCGCCCGCCGTCGTGACCCGCGCCCGGCCCGAGGTCGACGATCCAGTCCGCGTGGGCCATCACCGCCTGGTGGTGCTCGATGACGATCACCGACTTGCCCGCGTCCACCAGGCGGTCCAGCAGGCCCAGCAGCTGCTCGACGTCGGCCAGGTGCAGGCCCGCCGTCGGCTCGTCCAGCACGTACACCCCGCCCTGCTCCGCCATGTGCGTCGCCAGCTTGATCCGCTGGCGCTCGCCGCCGGACAGCGTCGTCAGGGGCTGGCCCAGCGTCAGGTACCCCAGGCCGACGTCGGACAGGTGCGTGAGGATCTTGTGCGCCGCCGGGAGGGCTGCGTCACCGGAAGCGAAGAACTTCAACGCCGAAGAAACCGGCATCCCGAGCACTTCGCTGATGTCCCGCCCGCCGAAGGTGTACTCCAGCACGTCGGCGTTGAACCGCTTGCCGTCGCACACCTCGCAGGGGGTCGCCGTCCCGGCCATGATGCCCAGGTCCGTGTAGACCACGCCGGCGCCGTTGCAGTTCGGGCACGCGCCCTCGGAGTTCGCGCTGAACAACGCCGGCTTGACGCCGTTGGCCTTGGCGAACGCCTTGCGGATCGGCTCCAGCAGCCCCGTGTACGTCGCCGGGTTGCTCCGGCGCGAGCCGCGGATGCCGGTCTGGTCGACCGTCACCACGCCCTCGCCGCCGGACACCGAGCCGTGGATCAGCGAGCTCTTGCCCGAGCCCGCCACGCCGGTCACGACCACCAGCACGCCGAGCGGGATGTCGACGTCGACCTCCTGCAGGTTGTGCGTGGAAGCGCCACGGATCTCCAGGAAGCCCGACGGCTTGCGCACCGACGGCTTCAGCGACGCGCGGTCGTCCAGGTGCCGCCCGGTCAGCGTGCCGCTGGAGCGCAGACCGTCCACAGTGCCCTCGAAGACGATCTCGCCGCCCTCGGTGCCGGCGCGCGGGCCGAGGTCGACGACGTGGTCGGCGATCGCGATCGCCTCCGGCTTGTGCTCGACGACCAGCACCGTGTTGCCCTTGTCGCGCAGCTGCAGCAGCAGGTCGTTCATGCGCTGGATGTCGTGCGGGTGCAGCCCGATCGTCGGCTCGTCGAAGACGTAGGTGACGTCGGTCAGCGACGACCCGAGGTGGCGGATCATCTTGGTGCGCTGGGCTTCCCCGCCCGAAAGCGTCCCGGATGGACGGTCGAGCGAGAGGTAGCCGAGGCCGATCTCGACGAACGAGTCGAGCGTGTGCTTCAGCGCGTCCAGCAGCGGCGCGACCGACGGCTCGGACAGCTTCCCCACCCACGCGGCGAGGTCGCTGATCTGCATCGCGCAGGCGTCGGCGATGCTGATCCCGTCGATCTTCGACGACCGCGCCTCGGGCGAAAGGCGCGTGCCGTCGCAGTCCGGGCAGGTCTGGAACGTCACCGCCCGCTCGACGAACGCGCGGATGTGCGGCTGCATCGCGTCGACGTCCTTGGACAGGAAGGACTTCTGGATCGCCGGCACCAGCCCCGAGTAGGTCAGGTTGATGCCCTCGACCTTGATCTTCGTCGGTTCCTTGTAGACCAGGTCGTTGAACTGCTTCTTGGTGAACTTCTTGATCGGCTTGTCCGGGTCGAAGAAGCCGGAACCGCGGAAGATGCGGCCGTACCAGCCCTCCATGCTGTAGCCCGGGATGGTGATCGCGCCTTCGTTGAGCGACTTGTTCTCGTCGAACAGCGCGGTGAGGTCGATGTCGTTGACCTTGCCGCGGCCCTCGCAGCGCGGGCACATGCCGCCGGTGATGCTGAAGCTGCGCCGCTCCTTGATCTGCCGGCCGCCCTTTTCGATGGTGACCGCGCCCGCCCCGCTGATCGAGGCGACGTTGAACGAGAACGCCTGCGGCGAGCCGATGTGCGGGGTCCCCAGCCGGCTGAACAGGATGCGCAGCATCGCGTTGGCGTCGGTGGCGGTGCCGACGGTGGAGTGCGGGTTGGCGCCCATCCGCTCCTGGTCGACGATGATCGCGGTGGTGATGCCGTCGAGCACGTCGACGTCCGGTCTCGCCAGCGTCGGCATGAAGCCCTGCACGAAGGTGCTGTAGGTCTCGTTGATCAGCCGCTGCGACTCGGCGGCGATCGTGCTGAACACCAGTGAGCTCTTGCCCGAGCCGGAGACCCCGGTGAACACCGTCAGCCGCCGCTTGGGCAGCTCGACGTGGACGTCCTTGAGGTTGTTCACGCGCGCGCCGTGGACGCGGATCAGGTCGTGGCTGTCGGCCACGTGCGGCTTGGTCATCGGGTGCTCCAGGTTTTCGTTCGGGCCTCGGCGGCCTGCCGGTATTCGTCGGGGGAAAGGCCATAGGCGTCCCGGAAACGGCGGATGAATTGCGCGACGGGCAGGTTCGCTGTTTTCGCGAGCAATTCGACGTCGACGGGAGCGGCGCATTCCCGGTCGATGCGGTCGCGAATGCGGCGCAGCAGCGCCAATTCGCGCAGGTGGTTGTGCGCGGCGGCCTTCAGGCTGAGGCACATGTCGGAATCCTTTCCGGTTGGCGGCCGAGCACCGCCCGGGCTGCGATCGGGAGCAGCAGGAGGGTCAGCACGCCGGACAGCGCGAGGCCGCCGGTGCTGCCGGTCAGCTCGATCAGGGGCCCGCCCAGCGCCAGCCCGAGCGGGGCGGCCACCGTGGCGCCGGTCGTCCAGAGCGTGACGACCTGCTGCTGCTCACCGGGGGCGAGCCCGGACTGCAGGAAGCTGTAGGCGACCGGCGTGAACGGCGCGTACACCAGGCCGCCCAGGCCGAAGACGAGCAGGGCCACGGTGAGGTCGCCGGTGACGGCCAGCGCGATCGGGCACAGCGCCCACAGGCCGATGATCGCGACCAGCAGCGGCCGCTGCGGCAGGTTCCGCAGCCGGCCGACGAGCGCGGCGCCGAGGAACGCGCCGGCCCCGAGCGCACCCCACAGCACCCCCAGCCCGGACGCGCCGGCGTGCAGCGACCCGCCCACGTACAGCGGAAGCGCCACTTCGACCGGCATGTACAGGAAGTTGAAGAAGAACTCGACCACCAGCAGCCGCGCGGCGACCGGCCGGCGGCGCAGGATCCGCCAGCCCGACTCGTGGCTCGCCCCGTCGCGCAGCGCGTCCGGGCTTTCCGTGCCGCGGGGCACGCACGCGAGCGTGGCGGCCAGCAGGATCAGGGCGCCGGCGGCGTCGACGAAGAGCGCGAAGCCCGCACCGCCGGTCGCCACGACGACGCCACCGAGGACCGGTCCGGCGATGTAGAGCGCGAACGTCGTGTTCAGGCCCAGCAGGCCGTTCACCGAGAAGCGCCCGGCTTCGCCCGCGGCCGACGTCGCCAGCAGGCGGCGGCTGCTCGACCCGGCGAGCCGGAACGTCGCGCCGAAGAGGAGCCCGGCGACCAGCACCGGCAGCGTCAGCCGGCCGGCGACGGCCAGGACACCGAGGACGGCGAAGGTGCCCGACCGCAGCACGCAGTCGGCGACGAGCAAGGTCCGCGGCGGCACCCGCACCCGGCCCAGGCCGATGGCCAGCGCGAGCACGGTGGACAGGACGAACGGCGCGGCCTCCACCAGCCCGACGGCGATGGCCTTCGGGACGTCGCCGTGGAGGGAGAGCGTCTGGACGGGCATGGCCACCAGGAGCATCCCGGTGCCGACGTTGGCCAGCAGGTCCCCCAGCAGGAGCCCGGCGATCCGCCGGTCGCGCAGCACCTCGCGGTAGCCGAGCGCGGGGGCGGTCGTGGTCAGCGCAGCTCCTGGATGCGGAGCAGGTTGCCCGCCGGGTCGCGGAACGAGCAGTCGCGGATGCCGTAGGGCTGGTCGACCGGCTCCTGGACGACCTCGGCGTTGCCCGCCTCGAGCTTGGCGAACAGGGCGTCGAGGTCCTTGGTGGCGAGGTTGACGCTCGCGTAGGTGCCCTTGGCCATCATCTCGTTGATCATGCGGCGCTCGTCGTCGGTCAGGCCGGGCGTCGCGGCCACCGGCGTCAGCACGATCGCGGTGTCCGGCTGGTTCGGCGGGCCGATGGTGATCCACTGCATGTCGCCGTACTTGACGTTCTGGCGGACCTCGAAGCCGAGGAGGTCGCGGTAGAAGGCGAGCGACGCTTCCGGGTCGGTGTGCGGGAGGAAGCTCGAGTGAATGGTGACGTCCATGGTCGTCACCCTAGGTGGCCGCCGACGGCCGCGCTTCTCGATTCCTGATCGGTCTGGTGACCTGTTTGGCGACGCACGGCGGCATGCCGACGGTGGCCTCGGCCTGCTGCTCGCGGTAGACGCTCGGGGGCATCCCGACCAGCTCGGCGAACCGGGTGCTGAAGGTGCCCAGCGACGAGAAGCCGACCGTGAAGCAGACCTCGGTGACACTCAGCTCACCCGTGCGCAGCAGGGCCATCGCGCGTTCGATCCGCCGCGTCATCAGGTACGAATACGGTGACTCACCGTAGGAACGCCGGAACTGCCGGCTGAGGTGCCCGGCCGACATGTTCACCCCACGGGCCAGCGCCTCGACGTCCAGCGGCTGGGCGTACTCCCGGTCGATCCGGTCCCGCACCCGCCGCAGCAACGCGAGGTCGCGCAGGTACTGCTCCGTGGACGTGCTGGTCACGGATGAATCGTGCCACACCGGACCCGCTCCGGGGCGCGCTTCGCGTCGACTCGTGTACCTGGGCGGACGACTCGCGTACCTGGGCGGACGACTCGCGTACCTGGATGGACGACTCGCGTACCTGGAGGGTCGACACGGGTCAGCGGAGGGCGTCGCGGAGGGTGGTGCGGAGCCACTGCTGGGGCGGGTCGGCGTCGAGGCGGGCGTGCCAGGACAGGCGGACCTCGAGTTCGGGCAGGTCGGCGGGCACCGGGAACCAGCGGAGGCCGAGCAGGCCGGCGTACTGCTCGGCGAGGCGCTGCGGCAGCAGGCCCACGTACGGGCTCGACGCGACGACCAGGGCGGCCACCGCGGCCGTGGGCACGACGGCGGCGACGTGCCGCTGCAGGCCCGCCTCGGCGAGGGCGTCGTCCAGGGGGCCGCGGGCGAGGCCGCGGCGGGAGGCCGCGACGTGGGGGTGGCGGCACAGCTGCGCCAGCGCCGGCTTGCGGGACCGGCCCAGCGGGCTGTCCGCGCGCACCGCGGCGACCAGGCGGTCGCGGTAGAGCACCGCGGTCCGGATGTCGGGGGCCGGGTGCCCGCCGACGCCGATGTCCAGGTCGATCGAGCCGTCGCGGAGGGCCTCGGTGCTTTCGGTGCCTTCGGCCACGAAGCGCAGGGTGACGCCCGGGGCGGCCGCCGCCGTGGCGTCGGCCGCCGCCGTGGCCAGCGTCGCGGCCACGCCGTCGTTGATGCGGATCGTGAAGGTGCGCTCGAGCGTTGCGGGCGAGACGTCGGTGTTGACCAGGGCCGCCGCTTCCTCCAGCAGCGAGCGCACCCGCGGGGCGGTGCGCAGCGCGAACGGCGTCGGCGCCAGACCCCGGCCCGCGCGCACCAGGATCGGGTCGCCCATCGCCCGCCGCAGCCGGGCCAGCGCCCGGCTGGTCGCGGGGATCGACAGGTGCAGGCGCTCGGCCGCGGCCGTGACGCTGCCGTCCCGCAGGAGCGCGTCGAACACGCGCAGGAGGTTCAGATCGAGCTGGTCGGCCATTGTTGCAGCGTACGCAAAACAGCCTTGCCAAAGTTGCGTGGCGTGCAGCAGCCCGCGGTTCCTACCGTCGGCGTCATGACCACTCAGCTCCGCGAACCCGCGTCCGGCCGACGAGTGCAGCGCGGGCTCCTCGCGCTCATGTCCGCCGCGGTGGTGCTCGTCGTCGGCATGGTCGCGGCGACCAACCTCGCCGTTCCGCTGCTCGCCTCGAGCACCCTGCACCCGTCCGCGCCCGCGCTGGTCTGGATCGTCGACACCTACGTCATCGTGTTCGCCTGCCTGGTGATCCCCGCCGGGGCCGCGGGCGACCGGTTCGGCCGCAAGGGTGTCCTGCTCGCCGGGCTCGGGCTGTTCGCCGCGGGCGCCCTGCTCTCGGCACTGGCCCCGGACGTCGCCGTGCTGCTCGCCGGCCGGGCGCTCACCGGGCTCGGCGCGGCCGCGGTGCTGCCCAACTCGCTGGCCGTCCTGCTGCACGCCGTGCCCGCCGCGCGCAAGCCGGCGACGATCGCCACCTGGGCGTCGATGACCGGGATCGGCGGCGTCGCCGGCAACGTCGGTGGCGGGCTCGTCCTGACGGCGGGCTCGTGGCGCTGGCTCTTCGCCGCCGCTGTGCCGGTCTCGCTCGGACTCGCCGCGCTGGCCGCCCGGTTCGCACCGGTGTCGGCGCGCCACGACCGCCCGGTGGGCCCGCTGGCCGTGGTGCTGCTGACCGGCGCGTCGGTCGCGCTGCTGCTCGGGATCGTCCAGGGCCCGGAGGCGGGCTGGGGCAGCGTGGTCGTCGTGACCGCGTTCGCCGGTTCCGCCGTGCTGTTCGCGGCCTGGGTGTTCGTCGAGCTGCGGTCCCCGCACCCGCTGCTGGACCCCCGGCTGTTCCGGATCGCCGGCCTGCGCAGCGCCTGCCTCGGCATGACCGCGATCTTCTTCGGCATGTTCGCGCTGTTCTACGTCAACGCGTCGTTCCTGCAGTACGCCAAGGGGTTCGGCGTGCTGGCGACCGGGCTCGGGATCGTCCCGCTGACGGTGCCGATCGTCCTCGGTGGACGGTACGTGCCGCGCCTGGCCGGGCGGATCGGCTTCGGCGCCACCCTCGGGGGCGCCTTCGCGTTCGTCGGCGGCGGCCTGCTCGGGTTGTCCACGAGCGGCACCGGAACCCCGTACGCCGGGTACGCGGCGTGGCTCGTCGTGACCGGGATCGGGGTGGCGCTGGCGTTGCCGACGCTCTCGGGCGTGATCGCCGGCGCACTGCCGCCTGCCCAGGCGGGCGTCGGCACCGGACTGCAGGCCACCACCCGTGAATTCGGCAGTGCACTCGGCGTCGCCGTGGTCGGCACCGTGTCCACCGCTCGCTTCGCGGCCTCGCTGCCGCCGGAGGCCCGTGGCGCGCACACGGTGGCCGAAGCCCTCGTCCGTGCTCCCCGCGCGGCCGACGTGGTGACGGCGTTCGTCTCGGGCACCGACGCCGGGCTGCGCGTCGCCGGGGTGGCGGTGCTCGTCCTCGGCGGTCTGGTCGCGGGGGAGGCGTGGTGGTCGCGGCGACGACGGTGAAGACCGCCCCGGGAGTTCCCGTGCCCCCGGGACGGCCGTGCACCGGTGCTGCCGGACCGTGGCGTTCCTTCCGGCGGCATACCCGTCCACCGGAAGGACTTCCACGCTCCGTGCGCCGAAGCGGAGTGACCCGCCGCGGCGCTCGACCCCGGGCCCCCGCCCGGTGCGCCGGAAGAAGGCCACCCCGGGGGCGTCGGGTTCCCTCGGGATGGCCCTCTCCTGGCCCGCCGGGCGCTCGGTTTTCCAACGCGAGGCGGGCAGGGGGACGCTGGGGCCGGCCACCACACCACCCAGCCGCGGAGGGAGTGTGGTGGCCGGCAAGGGACGGCGGCCGCCGCGCGCAGCCGGCGTCCCGGCTTTCTCTACCTCCCCATCGGGATGGCCATGGTCGGCAGCGCGGCGCCGGGCTGCGCGGCGAACGCCGTGGTCGGCGGGGCCGGCAGCGACTGCGCGGGGAACGCCGTCGTCGGGATGTCGTTGGCGAACTCGCTCTCGAACTCGCGCTCGAAGGCCTGGTGGTCGAAGCCGCTGTCGAACTCCGGCGGCACCTCGGCCGCCAGCGCGGCGAGCGCCGGTTCGACCACCGGCACCTCGGGGACCTCCGCGACGGGCGCGGGCTCCGGCTCCGGCACGTAGTCCGGTGCGGGCAGCCGCCGGTCGAGCTCGGCCATCCAGTCGAGCATCGCCCGCGGCTTGTCCCAGCAAGAGATGCCGACGAGCCTGCCGTCGCGGACGAACCCGGTGATGCCGTCGGCCAGCGACACGGTGTCTTCGGCCAGCGACGGCATCCCGCACATCTGCAGCCGGGTGTCGTACAGCGTCGACCAGGCGCGGGGGAGCGGGGTGAACGGCTTCGCGCTCGAGTGCCCCATCAGCAGGTTGTCCGCCGCGTGCCGGGCCGACTCGACGGCGTTGATCCAGTGCTCGACCCGCCGCGGGGTCTCGTCGAAGCGCAGGTTCGGCCAGCGCGCGATGTCGCCGGCGATGACGACGTCGGAGGCGCCCTCGGCGAACAGCTTCGAGTCGCAGAGGACGCCGTCGCTGATGTCGAGGCCGGAGCCGCGCATCCAGTCGACCGACGGGACACTGCCGATGGCGAGCACGACGACGCTGGCGACCAGCAGCTGGTTGTTCGTCAGGTGCAGCCCGACGGTGTCCTTCGTGCTGATCCAGTGCCGGACTTCGCTGCGCATCGCCAGGTTCGCGCGGTGCTCGTGGTGCGCCTCGACGATGCCGCTGGAGACGCGGTCGCCGAAGCGGTGCAGCGGCGCCTTCGCGTGCCCGATCAGGGTGACGTCCCGGCCGATGTGCCGCATGCTCGCGGCGAACTCGTTGCCGATCAGGCCGGCGCCGATCACCACGGCCGGCTTCTTGCTGGCGTTGAGGCAGCGCCGCACCGCCATCGAGTCCTCGACCGTGCGCAGGATCCGCACCCGCGGGTCGTGCCGCGGCGCCCCGGGCAGGTGCCGCGGGTAGACGCCGGTCGCGGCGATCAGGCCGTCGTACCAGAGGGACTCCCCGCCGGGCAGGTGCACGACCCGCTCGGTGGTGTCCAGGTGCGTGACCCGCGCCCCGAGGCGCCAGTGCACGTCGAGGTCCGGCAAGTAGTGTGAAAGGCCCACGTCGCTGGGCCGTTCGGTCCCCATCACCAGCGCCTTGGAGACCATCGGGCGGTGGTAGGGCCGCCGGGCCTCGTCGCCGATCAGGACGATCTCGCCGTCGAACTTCTGTTCCCGCAGTCGCTCCGCGGCGCGCAACCCTGCGACACCCGCGCCGACGATGACGATCCGGTCGCCGTCAGCCATCCAGGTCCCCTCTCATCACGACCGCCTGCATCGGGCAGCAGCGGGCGGCCATCTTCGCCTGTTCAATGGTGGTTTCGTCCAGCAGCCGCGTGTGGAAGCGCAGGCGGCCGTCCTGGCCGAGGTCGAACACGTCCGGCGCCTCCATGGCGCAGATGCCGTAGAGCTCGCAGCGGTCGTTGTCGACGCTGATCCGGGGCCCGCCGCCGGGCAGACGGAAGGGCATCTCAGGCCACCTGCTCTTCCACGAGGCCGATCCGCTCCAGCGTGCGGGCCGGCATGAACCGCAGCATCGACACCGTCACGGCCGGCACGAGCAGCGTGATGCCGCCCAGCCAGGTCACCGAAAGGTGGCCGTTGGCGATGGCACCGAACCAGGAGTGGACCGCGATGAGCCCCACGGCCGGGTACGCGCAGCGGTGCAGCCACAGCCAGCGCCGGTAGGAGGTGAAGCGCTGCAGGCCGGCGGTGAGGAAGATGGCGAACATGACCTCGAAGCCGACGATGCCGGCGATGTGGCGCGCTTCCTGGCCGGACCCGAACGGGATGAACATGTACGCGAAGCTGTACGGCTGGACCGTCAGGTAGGTGAAGCCCAGCGCGTGCACGGCGCCGAAGATGATCGTCGCGGTGGCCAGCACCATGTGGGTGCTGCGCAGGCCCTTCCGGCCGGTGACCGAGCGGATCCAGCCGGTCGCGGTGAGCACGCCCCAGGTGAGCGTCAGCATCGCCGCCCCGTAGGATGTCCGGGCGGCGAAGGCGGCCAGGCCGCGGGCGGCCGGGTCGGTCTTCGGCTGGAACTGCTGGGTGAGGAAGATCGTTGCGTCGTGCCAGGTCTCAACCATGGCTACCCCCGGTTCTCGCGGTGGCCGGCCGGGCCGTCCTGGCGCGGCCACGGTTGCTCTTGATCTGGCGCAGCGCGTAGAACAGGCCGCCCCCGAGCAGGAGGAACAGCGCCCCCACCACGGCGATCTGGGACGTGTCGAGGCCGAGCGGCTGGCCCACGGGCGCCGCGGTCGTGGAGACCGCCGGGGCGGGCAGCGCGGTGTAGTCGACCATCCCGGTGCTTTCGAGCATCGTCATGTGCCGCATCACGGCCTGGTTGCCGACGGTGGCGAAGGCCCGCACGTCGTCGTTGCGGGTCCCGGCCCGCAGCTGCGCCAGGATCGCGAACACCTGGCCGTGCGCCGCGCGCAGCCGGTTGGCGAAGATGCGGTCGAACTCCGGCCCCGGGGACGCGTTCATCTCTTCGGCCAGCCAGCCGCGCTGTTCGTCGGACGGCTGGTCGGGCACCGGCGAGTTCAGCTTCTGCGACAGCGCGCGGGTCGCCACGTCGAGGCGCCCGTGGTCCATCATGATCGCGAAGCCGACCTTCTGGACGATCGGGCTGCCCTTCTCCATGGCCATCATGCCGGAGGGCATTTCCCACAGGCCCGCCTGGCGGACCTTGGTCAGCAGCACCGCGTCGGTGTCGGAGACCGCGGTGGTCTGCGCGAGGGAGGCCGAGCCCGGCGCGAGCAGCGCCAGCACCAGCGCCACGACGAACAGGATCCGGACCACCGGCCGGGCACGCTCGAGAACGGAGGCGGGTTCGAAGTCGAACCCGGCGAGCTCAGACGCCGAACGCATTTTGCCTCCACTCGTCCTGGGTCAACGTGATCTTCTTGCCGTCCGGCGCGATGGGGTACCACGCCTGGTCGAGGCCCTGGCCGGAGGTGTCGGCCGGTTCCTCGTCGCCGGTGAAGTGGTACAGCGGCCAGCCGGCGAGGGTGAGCTGCTGGGTGCCGTCGGCGCGGGTGATCTGGCCGATCAGCGACTGGTCGACGTCGATCGCCGGCAGGTTGCCGCCGGCCTTGACCGGGATCCACTTGGTCGCGCACGCACCGTTGCAGTTCGACCGCGGCGGGTTGGGGGTGTCCCGGTCGTACCGGTAGATCGTGTACCCGGTCCCGTCGACGAGCAGGAGGCCGAGGTCGAACGTCTTCGCGGCCCTGAGCTGGCTCTTCGCCGGGTTGTTCGGGTCGGCGGTGATGCTCTGCGGCATCGGCAGGACGATTTGCCCCTGCTGTTGCTGCATGCCGGGCATCTGCATCCCGGCGGCGCCGTACCCGCCACCCGAGGTGGCGGCGCTGGCGGTACAGGCAGTGAGCAAGGCGAGTGCGGAGAGGCACACGGCGGCGGGGACCACCGGGCGGGGAATGCGGATCACTGCTCCTCCGTGGGGCATGACTACGCGCTGTTGCCGGTAGTGCAACGGAAAAGGGCGCGAAAGATCCACAGTGGACATTCGGTCCGGCGTGGATGCGGAGCGTTGCGGGGGACAACGCCTGGTCGGGGTCTTCGGTAGGGGATACGGACACGGTCCGGAAACGGTTCAAAAAAGTTTTGCCCCTGGTTCGGGGGCGGGAAGTACTGGACGTGGGCCGTCCGGCCCACCAGGATGTCCCGCGTGGGACGGCACACCCGAGCGCTGAGATCTGTTGCGGATCAGGACGCCGTCGTCGAACCCGACGGCGGTCACGACGATCTGGCGAAGGCGCTCTACCAGGAGTTCGGCGGGTCCCTGATGGCGTTCGCGCTGCGGCTGACCGGCCACGACCGGCAGTGGGCCGAAGACGTCGTGCAGGAGACCCTGATCAAGGCGTGGCGGAACGCCGACAAGCTCGACCGCCAGCCCGAGATGCTGCGTGCCTGGTTGTTCACGGTGGCCCGGCGTATCGTGATCGACGGCTGGCGCAGCCGCAGTGCCCGGCCCCAGGAGATCGAGGAGATCGAATCCGACGCGATCGCGGTGTCCGACGAATCGGACCGGACGCTCGCCGCGATGATCGTTTACGAGGCGCTGCAGGGCCTTTCGCCCGAGCAGCGGGAGGCCATCCAGCAGACCTACCTGCGCGATCGCACCGTGAACGAGGTCGCGGCGACCCTCGGTGTGCCGCCGGGCACCGTCAAGTCCCGCATCCACCACGCCGTCCGCGCGCTGCGCCGGGCCTTGCGCGAGCGGGGGTGAACTGAGCGTGGCCGGATCCGCACACACCGACGTCGCCGCCTACGTGCTCGGCGTCCTCAGCGAGGCCGAGAACACCCAGTTCGAAGCCCACCTGATGAACTGCCCGCACTGCCAGCTCGACCTGATCGAGCTCTACCAGCTGCCGGACGTCCTCGACCTGGTGAAGCGCAGCTGGCCGGAGCCCCCGATGCCGGCCCCCGGCCCGCGCACCCTCTCGCCGGGCCCGCGGGTGCTGCGCGGCCTCATGGAAGAGGCCGCGGTCAAGCGCCGCCGCCGTCGCCGGATCGGCATCCTCGCCGGGGCCGCGGCCGCGGCGGCCGTGATCGCCGGCCCGCTGGTGACCCTCGCGGTCCGGCCGGCCGACGCCGTCCCGCCCGCTTCGCTCGCCGCCCCCGGCAGCAAGCAGCCGCCGCCGGCGACGAGCGTCCCGGCGACGTCCACCGCGCCGCCCGGAGGCGCCCAGGGCCAGCCCGGCGGCGGCCAGACCTACGGCCGCGGCAGCGGCGGGTCCGCCGTCAGCGCCCTGGTCACCGTTTCGCCGGTGGAGTGGGGCAGCCGCGTCGAGCTCGAACTGCGCGGGATCGTCGGGCCGGTGAAGTGCCAGCTGGTCGCCATCCCGGCGACCGGTACCGAGCGCGTCGTCTCCAGCTGGTCGGTGCCGCCCAAGGGGTTCGGCATCCCCGGCTCGCCCGAACCGCTGCGGCTGCAGGGTTCGGTCTCCCTGGCGATGGACCAGATCAGCCGGTTCGAGGTCCGTGGCGAGGACGGCACCGTGCTCGTCGTCGTCCAGCGCTGAAGCTCTTTCTTTCGGTGAACCGCCGTGACCTGGGTAAATGCTGTCCGGTTGCGTTCCGGTAGATAACGAACAGATAACGGGCCGGTCGCTTTTGAACCTCGGGCCGCTCATGTCCGTATCCCCCAATGCATCCCCCGATGCATCCCGACAGCCGGAACCGCAAGCATCCCCGACGGGTTCCGTGAGATCTCAAAAGCTCAATCAACGGTAGTTCTTGCCCGGGCTGCCGCGCTGCTGAAGCGCGCGCCCGGAAAAACGAACGAGGTGAACTAGTCTATGGCCCGGAATTCTCGGCCCCCCGTGACGGGCAAACACCGCGTTGCCCGCCGAACCAAGATCGCGATGGGCGCGATCGGCCTGGCGATCGCCGTCGGCGCACTCGCCGTCGCGGTCACCGCGGGCCGCACGGGCGAAGCCAGCGCGGACCCCGCTGATCCGTCGTTCTTCATCGACATCACCAAGGTTCCCGCCGGCAGCAACGTGAACGCGGCCTTGAAGAAGAAGGGTGTCCAGGGCTCGTTCACCGTCAACTGTGGAACGAACGCGGACGGCTCGCACCACAACCCCGACAACTTCATCGCGCAGCCGGGGATCAAGAACGGTGCCCAGCACCTGCACGACTACGTCGGCAACGTGACGACGGACGCCGACTCGAGCCTCAAGAGCCTGCTCGCCGGCGGTACCACCTGCAAGAACGGCGACAAGTCGGCGTACTTCTGGCCCGTCATCCGCATCGACCGCGAAGACGAAGCGACCAACAAGGACAAGAACCAGAAGGCCAAGCAACAGCAGCAGGGCAAGACCGGCGACGTCCAGCAGGACAAGAGCCAGCAGGACGCCAAGGACGCGCAGGACCAGCGCAACAGCCAGGGCGGCGGCCAGTCGGGTCGGAGTGCGCAGCAGCAGGGTGACCAGAACGGCGGTCAGCAGCAGGACGGCCAGCGGCGCCAGCGCAACCAGCAGCAGGACCAGAACGGTCAGCAGCAGGACCAGAACAAGAACGACCAGAACAAGAACCAGCAGCAGGACCAGAACAAGGACCAGCAGAACAAGGACCAGAACAAGGACCAGGGCCAGCAGCAGGAAGAGCTCGGCGGCCCGCAGGGTGCGAACGAAGAGGTCGGCGACAACGACGGCGAGATCCTCGAGCCGGAGTCGGCGACGCTCAAGTTCATCGGTGGCGGCGCGCAGAACGTCGTCGCGATGCCGCTGGGCCTGAAGATCCTCTACGGTGACGCCAAGCAGAGCACCAACGGCCCGAAGAACGCCCGGCCGAGCTGGACCTGCACCGGGTTCGAGGACCGGCTGACCGACAAGTACCCGATCTGCCCGCAGGGCAGCAAGGTGGAGCGGATCCACGCCTTCCCGAACTGCTGGGACGGCAAGAACACCGACAGCAAGGACCACCGCAGCCACATCGTGTTCGGCGACCAGCAGGGCAAGTGCCCGCAGGGCTTCAAGAACGTGCCGCAGCTGCAGGTCACCCTGGTGTACAACGTCCCGCAGGACGTCCAGCAGAAGAAGCAGTACAAAGTGGACGCCTTCGCGCAGGAAGAGCACAACCCGAAGTCCGACCACGACGACTTCGCGAACGTGATGAGCAAGCAGATCATGGGCCGCCTGGTCAACTGCGTCAACTCGGGCAAGGCCTGCGCCGAATAACCCCTTTCGCAAGCGGGAAGGAGAACTTCCGATGAACCGTGCTCGCCCGGCTGTCGCCGCACCGATCGCCATTGCCGGACTCGCGCTGGTCGCGGCCTGCGGGACCAACCCGTACGCCACGTCCGGTGCCGTCCAGCCGGTGGTGCTCGGGGCGCAGCAGCAGCCGGCGGGCGCGGTTCCGGCAGGCTCCCCGGTCCGGCTCATTTCGTCCACTGTGGACGGCCTGGGCACGGTACTGGCCGACGCCGAAGGGCACACGCTCTACCGCTACGCGAAGGACACGGCCGAGCCGTCGAAGGCGACCTGCGCCGGTCCGTGCGCGATGACGTGGCCACCGTTGGTCTCCGACGGCCCGGCGCTCGCCGCCGGCGTGGACGCCCAGCTGGTCGGCCTGGTCACCCGGCCCGACGGCCGACGGCAGGTGACGGTCGGCGGCTGGCCGGTCTACCGGTACGCGAAGGACACCGGGCCGGGCATCGCGCTCGGCCGGTCGGCCGGCGCGGACTGGGCGGCGATCACCCCGACGGGGCAGAAGGCGGGCGCGGACCAGTCCACCGGGCAGCCCAGCGGCGCGCCCACCGTGGGCACCGCGGAGATCGACGGCCTCGGACGCGTCCTCACCGACGCCGACGGCCGCACGCTGTACCTGTTCACCAAGGACGGCCGGAACTCCGGAAAGTCCACCTGTGACGAAGCCTGCACGCGGAAGTGGCCACCGCTGCGCGCCGACGGCCGCATCACCACGGCCGACGGCGTCGCCGCCGGACTGGTCGGCCGCATCGGCCGAGCGGACGGCACGAGCCAGGTGACGGTCGGCGGCTGGCCGGTGTACACCTACACCGCGGACGCCGCCCCGGGCCAGGCGAGCGGCCACGGCGCGGGCGGCACGTGGTTCGCACTGGAACCCAATGGCTGCAAGGCAGACCCGGCCGGAAGGCCCGCGGTCCGGCAGGCATCGGCAACCACCCCCGGCGGGTACTGACCCGCCCCTCGATCCCCGGCCCGGCGGACACTTCCCTCCACCTCACCCCCCGAGTCCGCCGGGCCGGTTGCACCACCCTTGTAGGAATCGCGGGACGTTGTGTCTCGTGTCTTGATCCCCGGTCCGGTGGACGCTTTCCCTCCACCTCACCCCCCCAAGTCCACCGGGCCGGGATTCTTCACCCCCACCGATCCGGCCCGGCCGGATCAGCGAAGGAGGAGAAGGCGGGAGTCGCTCCCGCCCGCGAGTTCCGGCCGGTGGACGCTTCCCTCCACCTCACCCCCCGAGTCCACCGCGCCGGAACCCTTCCCCACCCACCAGCCGACCCTCCCGGTACGCCACCCGACCCTCCCGACCCCCGACCCGACCCTCCAGGTGCGCAACCCGACCGTCCCGACCCGCGACCCGACCCTCCAGATACGCCCGGCCCACGAGATGCCCCTCCAATCACGTGTGATGCCTCCTCAATCACGTGAGATGCCCCTCCAGTCCACGAGTACCGCCTCTGATCACGCGAGATGCCCCTCCAATCACGCGTGATGCCTCCTCAATCACGTGAGATGCCCCTCCAGTCCACGAGTACCGCCCCTGATCACGCGAGATCCGCCTCCAACCACGCGAGATCCGCCTCCAATCACGCGAATCCCGCCCCGAGGCTCCCGCCGGTAGCCGCCCCTCGGTCACCTGGCCGGCTCCGCCCTCGCGGCTCCCCATGAACCCCGGTCCCGGGGGATGCTTCCCTCCACCTCACCCCCCTCATTCCCCGGACCGGTGAACGCTGCGGTCCCCGTGCTCCGGCACGGGGACCGCGGCCCAGAAACCCAGCAGCACCCGGCCCGCGAAGCCGACCGCCCATCAGCTCGACCCCGCAGCGCGCCGGCCGGTTCGAGGTCCTCCTCGGCGAGCATGGCGGCTCCACCCCGGCTCTCGCCTGATCAGCAGAACCTCCGACGCCCCGCGTCGCGTCCCGAGATGGGATCGCACCCCCGGTTGATCGTCCACAGTGGAGCCACTAGCCCCTGGCACGGGTTGCGGTCGCGAGTACGCTGATCTTCGTGGTCGCGCCGGCCGTCGTGGCGGCGCCGCGGACAGCTCTCCTGGAGGCGGCGTGACGCGCACGGTGTTCACCGGCGGCTCGGTCTTCGACGGCACCGGCGCGGACCCGGCGCCGGCCGACGTCGTGGTCGAACACGGCCGGATCGTCGACGTCGGTACCGGCCTCGACGGCGACGAAGGCGTCGACTGCACCGGCACCGTGCTGCTGCCCGGGCTCTTCGACTGCCACGTGCACGTCACGATCTCGGACATCGGGCTCCTGGCCCGGGTCCAGAAGCCGTTCTCCTACCAGTTCTACGAAGCCGCCCGGAACCTCTGGGCGACGCTGGGACTGGGCATCACGACCGTCCGCGACGCCGCCGGCGCGGACCTCGGCATCAAACAGGCGGTGGACGACGGGCTGATCCCCGGCCCGCGCCTGCAGATCTCCATCGGCCTGATCAGCCCGACCGGCGGCCACGGCGACGCGTGGCACCCGTCGGGCCTCTGCGTGCCGCTGATGGTCCCGCACCCGGGCCGTCCGGAGACCACGGTCGACGGCCCCGACGAGATGCGCCGGGTGGCCCGGACGCTCCTGCGCGCCGGCGCCGACGTGCTCAAGGTGTGCACGACCGGCGGCGTCCTGTCCCCGCGCGACGACCCCCGGCACTCGCAGTTCACGCCGGAGGAGCTGGACGTCCTGGTGACCGAGGCGGCGATGCAGGGCCGCCCGGTGATGGCGCACGCCCAGGGCGCGGCGGGCATCAAGAACGCGATCCGCGCGGGCGCGCGCTCGATCGAGCACGGCATCTACCTGGACGACGAAGCGATCGAGCTGATGCTCGGCCACGGAACCTGGCTGGTCCCGACGCTGATCGCCCCGGTCAACGTGGTCCGCGCGGCCGACGCGGGCGTCGACCTCCCGGCGGCGGTGGTGGCGAAGGCGCGCGAAGTGGTGGAGGTCCACCGCGACTCGGTCCGCCGCGCGTACGCGGCCGGCGTCCGGATCGCGATGGGCACCGACAGCGGGGTCGGGCCGCACGGCACGAACCTCGAGGAACTGGCCCTGATGGCGGCGTGCGGGATGCCGCCGGGGGACGTCCTGGAGGCGACGACCTCGTCGGCGGCCCGGTTGATGGGCCTGGACGGCGAGCTGGGCCGGCTGGAACCGGGCCTGCGGGCCGACGTCGTGGTGGTGGACGGCGATCCGTACGACTTCCCGGCGCTCGCGTCGAACATCCGGGAGGTCTGGAAGGACGGCATCCGGGTGGTCTGACGCCGTGTCGTCCACCCAAGCACGCGTGTCGTCCGCCCAGGCACGCGTGTCGTCCGTCCGAGCACGCGCGTCGCCGGTCAGGCCTCGGGGTTCAGCAGGTCCTTCAGCGCCGCGGCGAACTTCGCCGGGTTCCGCTGCGGCGCCAGGTGCGAGCCCGGCAGCTCCGTGAACGGCAGCCCCAGCTCCAGCGCCAGGATCTTCGCCGGCTGGTAGTGGTACCGGCCCCGGCTGCCCTCGCCCGCCACCGGGAAGATCTCGGTGCTCGCCTTCCGCAGCGCCCGCAGGTCCGGCAGGTAGTCGAAGAACTCCGTCAGCTCGCGGTCGAACAACCGGATCCACTCGGCCTCGTGGGGGAGGCGGAGGTTCGGCAGGTTCGGCAGTGCCGCGCCGGCGATCGCGTCCGCGAAGCGCGTCACCGCGGTCATCAGCTCACCCGAACGGGCCAGCCGGACCTGTTCCGCCGCCGCTTCGAGCCAGCCGCCGGCGTCCGGCATCAGGTGGACGGCCGGAGGTTCGTGCGCGACCAGGGTCGTCACGCGGTCCGGGTGGCGGGCGACGAGCTCGAGGCCGATCAGCGCGCCCGCGCTCGAGCCGAACACCCGCGCCGGGCCCCCGGCCGCGTGGTCGAGGACCGCCAGCGCGTCGTCCGCCTGCAGGGAAACCGGGACCGGCCCGGTCGTGCTGTCCGTGCTGCCGAAATGGCCGCGGCGGTCGTAGGTGATCACGGTGAACTCGGCGTACAGCTGCTTCGCCAGCGCGCGGTAGGCCTCGCCCGATCCGGTGCCGCCGGCGATCAGCAACAGTGCCGGGCCCTCGCCGCCGCGGCGGACGAGGAGCTCACCGTTTTCCACCGGGCAACGGCTTTCCGAGATCATGCCTCGAAGTGAAGCACAACCCGTTCACCCGACGGCGTGGTGGTCGATGCGCGCCGGGCTAGAGCCGTTCGATGATCGACGCGGTGGCCAGTGCGCCGCCCGCGCACATCGTCACCAGCGCCGTCGAGGCGTCCCGGCGCTCCAGTTCGTGCAACGCCGTCGTCAGCAGCCGGGCTCCCGTGCTGCCCACCGGGTGGCCGAGGGCGATCGCGCCGCCGTTGACGTTGACCCGGTCCGGGTCCGGGGAAACCACCTGCTGCCACGACAACGCGACCGAAGCGAACGCCTCGTTGACCTCGAACAGGTCGATGTCGCCGACGGTCATCCCGGATCGGGACAGCACGCGTTCGGTCGCGCGGATCGGGCCGTCGAGGTGGTAGTACGGCTCGGCGCCGACCAGCGCCTGCGCGACGATTCGGGCGCGCGGCCGCAGGCCCAGCGCCTGCGCGCGGTCGGCGTCCAGCAGGAGCAGGGCCGCCGCGCCGTCGGAGATCTGGGACGACGTGCCCGCCGTGTGGACGCCGTCCTCGACCACCGGCTTCAGCCGGGCGAGGCCTTCGACCGTCGTTTCGCGCAGGCCCTGGTCCCGCGAGACGAGGTGGGTCTCGCCGGTCGGTGTGCCGTCGGCGGAAAGGACCGGTGCCTTCACCGGCACCACTTCGCGGTCGAAGTGGCCGGCCGCCCAGGCGGCCGCCGCCTTGTGCTGGGACGCCGCACCGAACGCGTCGACGTCGGCCCGCGTCAGCCCGCGGCGGACCGCGATCCGCTCGGCCGCGCCGTACTGGTTGGGCAGGTCGATCGACCACGACGACGGCCGCGGGGAGGCGCCGGCCCGGTTCGTGCCCAGCGGCACGCGGCTCATCGCCTCGACCCCGCACGCGACGCCGGCCTCGATGGCGCCCGCCGCGATCAGGCCGGCGACCAGGTGGGTGGCCTGCTGCGCCGAGCCGCACTGGGCGTCGATCGTCGTCGCGCCGGCGGTCTCGGGGAGGCCCGCGTGCAGCCACGCCGTGCGCGTGACGTTGTTCGACTGCTCACCGGCCTGCGTGACGCAGCCGCCGATGAGCTGCTCGACGAGGGCCGGGTCGATCCCGGCGCGGTCCAGCAGGGCGAGCTGCGCGGCGCCCAGCAGCTCGGCCGCGTGCAGGCCGGCCAGCAACCCGTTCCGCTTGCCGATGGGGGTCCGCACGGCTTCGACGATGACCGGCACGCCCATGTCGTCCCTTTCGTCGGGAAACACTGTTCACTGATCCAAAAAGTAGAACAAGTTATTGTTTTGCGCAAGTCTCCGCAGGCTCGACCCCTTCTTGATCTCCGCCAGGTGAGCGCACGCTCACCTGGCCTCATCGGTTAAGTAAACGGGTTTCACTTACGGCCTTCCCTTGGTTAACGCCGTATGCTTCAATCCAACCTAGAACGTGTTCCAAGCCGAACCGTGGGAGGCAACGTGGCCGCTCCGCTCATCCCCGCCGGGTTCGACTTCACCGATCCCGATCTCTTGGCAGAGCGACTTCCCGTCGCCGAGTTCGCCGAACTCCGGCGGACCGCCCCGGTGTGGTGGAATCCCCAGAAGCACAACACAGCCGGTTACCGCGACGACGGCTACTGGGTCGTCTCGCGCCACGCGGACGTCAAGGAGGTCTCGCGCGACAGCACGCTGTACTCGTCGCGGGAGAAGACCGCGATCATCCGCTTCGACGAGAACATGACCGAGGACAACCTCGAGGCCAACCGCCTGGTGCTGCTCAACATGGACGCCCCGCAGCACACCAAGCTGCGGCGGATCGTGTCGAAGGGCTTCACGCCGCGGTCCATTTCGAAGCTCGAGGACACGCTGCGCGACCGCGCCGAGCGGATCGTGCACGAGGCGCGCAAGAAGGGGTCGGGCGACTTCGTCACCGACGTCGCGTGCGAGCTGCCGCTGCAGGCGATCGCCGAGCTGATCGGCATCCCGCAGGACGACCGGCTCAAGATCTTCGACTGGTCCAACCAGATGGTCGCCTACGACGACCCGGAGTACGAGGTCGCGCCCCTCGAGGCGTCCGCCCAGCTCGTCGGGTACGCCTGGAACATGGCCGAGGACCGGCGGAAGTGCCCGATGGACGACATCGCCACCAAGCTCGTCCAGGCCGACGTCGACGGCGAATCGCTGGGCTCGGACGAGTTCGGCTTCTTCGTCATCCTGCTCGCGGTGGCCGGCAACGAAACCACGCGCAACGCGATCACCCACGGCATGAAGGCGTTCCTGGACCACCCGGACCAGTGGTCGCTGTTCAAGGAGCAGCGGCCGAAGACCGCGCCGGACGAGATCGTCCGCTGGGCCAGCCCGATCGTCGCGTTCCAGCGCACGGCCACCCGCGACACCGAACTCGGCGGCGCGCAGATCCGCAAGGGCGACCGCGTCGGCATGTTCTACAGCTCGGCCAACTTCGACCACGAAGTCTTCGAGGACCCGGAGAAGTTCGACATCCTCCGCGAGGACAACCCGCACGTCGGCTTCGGCGGAACCGGTTCGCACTACTGCATCGGCGCGAACCTCGCCCGGCTGGAGATCGACCTGATCTTCAACGCGATCGCGGACGTGATGCCGAACATCACCGAGGCGGCACCCCCGGTGCGGCTGCGGTCGAGCTGGCTGAACGGCATCAAGCACTACCCGGTCAGCTACGGCTGAGGAACTCCTCGACGCGGTCCCAGGTGAGCGCGGCCGCGGCCGCGTCGTACTCCGGGCCGCCGGTGTCGGTGTAGAAGTGGCCGATGCCCGGGTAGGTGTACACCCGGGCATCGGCGCCCGACCGCGCCGCGGCTTCGCGCCAGGCCGTCACCTGTGCCGGCGGCGCGATCGGGTCGGGGTCGGCCACGTGGACCTGCACCGGCAGGCCCGCGCGGACCTCGGCCGGCAACGCGCCCACGGCGTGCACCAAGAGCACGCCCGCGGTGCCGGGCCGGTGCGGCAGCACGGTCTGGACGACGCCGGCGCCCATCGACACACCGATGAGCACGGCCTCCGCGGGCAGGTCGCGCACGGCGTCCAGGGCCCGCCCGGTGATGACCTCCCAGCCGACGGCGTCCTTCAGCGCGAAGCCTTCGTCGAGGGTCGAGGCCGTCCGGCCGTCGTAGAGGTCCGGGGTGGTCACCCGGTGCCCCGCCGCCCGCAGCCGGCCGGCGAAGCCGAGCTCGACGGGCCGCAGGCCCAGCACGGAGTGGAACACCACGATGTCCGCCATCCGGCGATTCTGCCAGGAACTGGCATCATGGCCCGATGGCAGTGCGAGCGACCGTGGACGTCGAGTTCGCCATCCGCGTCACCAAGCCCGGCCCCGCGGCGATCTCGGTCTCCGCGGCGCACGCCGACGTCGAGGAACTCAGCGTTTCCTGGCACGGCGAGAGCGAGCCCGTCGAGTTCGAGCACGGCACCCGCGCCGAGGTCTTCCAGCTCCCCGACGGCGAGCACCGCGTCACCTACCACGCCGAACGCGTGCTGACCGAGCCCGAACCCGAGCCCGTGACGCTCGCCGACGTCGCCGTGTTCACCCGGCCGAGCCGGTACTGCCCGTCCGACCGCGTCGGCGGGATCGTGCCGCCGGAACTCGGCCGGCTCAAGAACCCGCGCAGGCAGGTCGAAGCCGTCGTCCGGCACGTCCACGAGCGACTGTCCTATGTGGTCGCCGCGAGCCGGCCCACCGACGACGCGATCGACACCCTCCTCGCCGGTGAAGGCGTCTGCCGCGACTTCGCGCACGCCTGCATCACCCTGTGCCGCTTCCTCGACATCCCGGCGCGCTACGTCGGCGTCTACGCGCCCGGGCTCGCGCCGATGGACTTCCACGCCGTCTTCGAAGCCGCCGTCGAGGGGCACTGGTACGTCTTCGACGCCACCCGGCTCGCGCCGCGGCAGACCATGCTCCGGATCTCCACCGGCCGCGACGCCGCCGACACCGCGTTCCTCGCCACGCTCGGCGGCGAACTCGACTTCCTGGGCAGCACCGTCTTCGCCACGACGGACGCCGCGCTGCCCGCCGACGACGGGTCCGGGCTGGTCGTTCTGGGTTGATCCCGCGTGTTGCCTGCGCAAAGACGGCCCCGGCTGGGTAGACAGTCCTGGTGAAGAGTTCCCCCACGGCGCCGAGCCTCTGGGCCCGGGCACGCGCCCGGTACCGGTGGCTGGACCACATCGCCCGCGCGACCAACCGCTACATCGAGTCCGGCGGCTACCACTACGTCGCCTCGATCACCTACTTCAGCCTGCTGTCGCTGGTGCCGCTGCTGATGGTCGCCTCGTCGGTCGCCGGGTTCGTGCTGGCCACCCAGCCGCACCTGCTCGACACGCTGGTGCACGCGATCGTGTCCACGCTGCCCGGCGCGCTCGGTGACAAGGCCACCGAACTGCTCACCGGCTTCGTCGAGCAGCGGACCAGCGTCGGGGTGCTCGGCCTGGCCATCGGCCTCTACTCCGGCTGGAACTGGATGAACGCCGTGCGGGACTCGCTGACCGCGCTCTGGGGGCAGAACCGGTCGGACCAGTCGCTGCTGCGGCTGATCCTCGTCGACCTGCTCGCGCTGCTCGGCCTGAGCGCGGCGCTGATCGTGTCGTTCACCCTCACCATCTCCGGCACCGCGCTCGGCGGCTGGCTGCTCCGGCTCGCCGGCCTGGACGACACGAGCTGGGGGCACCAGCTCGTCTCCGCCTCCTCGGTGCCGCTGTCGCTGGCCGCGGACTGGCTGGTGTTCCTCTGGGTGCTGACCCGGCTGCCGCGGCAGAAGGTCGGCGTGCGCAGCGCGGTCCGCGGCGCGGTCGCGATGGCCGTCGGGTTCGAGGTGCTGAAGCTGGCCGGCGGGTTCTACCTGCGGCTCATCGGCGACTCGCCGACCGGGATCGCGTTCGGCTCGGTCATCGGCCTGATCTTCTTCATCTCGCTCGTCGCCCGGCTGCTGGTCTACGTCACGGCGTGGACGGCGACCGGCTCGGACGCGCCCCCGAAGCCGGTCCAGCCGCCGGCGCCGGTGGTGCTGGAGCCGACGGTCGTGGTCGACCCGCCGATCGCCGTGCCCGCCACGGTCGGCGTGGTCACCGGCGTGCTCGGCACCCTGCTCGCGCTCCGCCTGCGCCGCGGCCGTCGTGAGTGAACAACAGTGTTCTAACCTGCTTCCCACTCACGAGCCGGGCTTCTCCGAGCCGACCAGCCACATCGAGAAGTACTGGGACCCGCCGCCGTAGGCGTGCCCGAGCGCGCGGCGCGCGCCGTCCACCTGGTAGTCCCCGGCCCGGCCCATGACCTGTTTCGCCGCTTCGGAGAACCTCAGCATGCCGGACGCGCCGATCGGGTTGGAGGACAGCACGCCGCCCGAGGGGTTGCACGGCAGCCGGCCGCCGATCGCCGTCTCGCCCTTCTCGGTGACCTTCCAGCCCTCGCCCTCGGGCGCGAAACCCAGGTTCTCCAGCCACATCGGCTCGAACCACGAGAACGGCACGTAGATCTCCGCGACGTCCACTTCGGACATCGGGTCGGTGATCCCGGCCTCGGCCCACAGCGCCGCCGCGGCCTCGCGCCCGGCCCGCGGGTTCACCTGGTCACGGCCGGCGAAGGTGGTCGGCTCGGTGCGCATCGCCGTCGCGTGGATCCACGCCGCGCCGCCCTCGACGGCGTCCCCGGCGGCCTCGTCACCGAGCACCATCGCGCACGCGCCGTCGGACGACGGGCACGTCTCGTCGTAGCGGATCGGGTCCCACAGCATCTGCGACGCCCGCACCGACTCGACGGTGATGTCCGGCTGCCGCAGGTGCGCATACGGGTTGAGCGCACCGTTGCGCCGGTCCTTCGCCGCGACGATCGCCCCGACGTGCTCAGGCGCCCCCGAACGGCGGATGTAGGAGCGCACGTGCGGCGCGAAGTAGCCGCCCGCGCCGGCCCCGACCGGCATCTGGAACGGCGGCAGGATCGACAGGCCCCACATGGCGTTCGATTCCGACTGCTTTTCGTAGGCCACCGTGAGCACGCGCCGGTGCACGCCCGCCTGGATCAGCGACGCCGCCACCAGCGCCGTCGAGCCGCCCACCGAACCGGCGGTGTGCACGCGCAGCAGCGGTTTCCCGGTCGCGCCGAGCGAGTCGGCGAGGAACAGCTCGGGCATCATGACGCCCTCGAACAGGTCCGGGGCCTTGCCGAGCACGACGGCGTCGATGTCGGCCCACTCCACCTGGGCGTCGAGCATCGCGCGGTCGATCGCCTCGCGCAGCAGGCCCGGCATCGACACGTCCTGCCGCTTCGCGCGGTGGTGCGTCTGGCCGGTGCCGAGCACGGCGGTGAGCTGCTTGGTCATCGGGCCTCCAGCACGGTCACCAGGTTCTGTTGCAGGGCCGGGCCGCTCGTCGCGTGCGCCACGGCCTTGCGGGATTCGCCGTTGTGGATCCGGACCGCCGCTTCGCCGATCCGGGCGAGCCCGGCGGAGAACATCGGGTTCGCGGCCAGCGCCCCGCCGGAGGGGTTGATCTTGACGCCGTCGCCGAGCCCGAGCGCGGTGCGCAGGATCAGCTCCTGGTGCGTGAAGGGCGCGTGCAGCTCGGCGAGGTCGACGCCGTCGAGGTCCAGCGCCTTGGCCGCCGCTTCGGTGGACGGCGAGCGCGTCAGGTCGCGGGCGCCGAGCACGGGGGAGTCGACCCGGTGCTCGATGCCGGTGAGCACCGCCGGCCGGTCGACGATGTCCCGCGCGCGTTCCACAGTGGACAGGACGACGACGGCGGCGCCGTCGGTGATCGGCGCGATGTCGTGCCTGCGCAACGGATCCGCGTAGTACGGCGTGTCGAGCAGTTCGGCGACGTCCTGGCCGGTCCCGCGGGCGGCGACCTCGGCGAGGTCCTTTTCGGACCAGAGCCCGGCCTCCAGGCCCAGCCGTGCCTGGATCCCGGCGATCGACACCGAGTCCGGCCACAGCGGCGTGACGACGTACGGGTCGAGCTGCAGGGCGAGCACCCGGCGCAGCTGCCCGGCGCTGGACTTGCCGAAGCCGTAGACGAGCGCGGTCTCCACCTCGCCCATCTTGATCTTCAGCCACGCCTCGTAGAGCGCCCAGGCGGCGTCCATCTCGACGTGCGACTCGTGGATCGGCGGGAACGCCCCGATCGCGTCGACCGCGGCGATGAAGGAGAACGCGCGCCCGGCCAGGTAGTCCGACGAGCCGGAGCACCAGAACCCGATGTCCTGCTTGGACAGTCCGGTCTGCGCGAAGACCTCGGCGAAGATCGGGACGAGCATCTCCACGCCGTTGGTGGTGCCCGGCGTTTCGCGGACGTTGGGGGCCTTCGCGAACCCCGCGATGGCGACGTCTGGCATCAGGACCTCACAGGTGGTGGGCGAAGGTTTCGTAAGCCGCGTCCGGCTCGCCGGTCGGCTCGAAGTGGCTGATGTTCTCCAGCGACGTCCACCATTCCTCGCGCGGCTTCCAGGCGGCGCGCACGCGCATGCCCATCTTGACGTCTTCGGCGGCGCAGCCGAGGACGAGGTGCAGGAAGGCGATGTCGGCGCCGTCGAGCAGGATGTAGGCGGCGACGTACGGCGGCTTGATCCGCTGGCCGAGGAACGGGACGTTGACGATGCAGAACGTGGTGACGATGCCGGTGTCAGGGAGTTCGACCTCTTCGGTGGTCGGCACGCCGTCGGTCGGGCACGCGCCGCGCGGCGGGATGTAGACCTTCCCGCAGGCGGGGCAGCGCTGGCCGATCATCTTCCCCTCGGCGAGCCCGCGCAGGTAGGTGCTCTCCTCGGGCGAGGCCGAGTGCATGTACTTGAGGTGCACCGGCGTGATGACGACGCTGATCGGCGCGCCTTCCTCGCGGTCGGCGACCGGGGGAGCGGGCTCGGTCGGCGTGGTGTCGCGAGCGTCCACCGGCAGGAAGTAGGCGATGTCGCGGATGTGCCCGACGGTCTCCTCGGCCCACCGCACGCGCACCCGCTGTCCACTGTGGATCTTGTCCGGCGAACCGGCGTCCACGGCGTGCAGCATCGGCGTGTCGGCCCCGTCGAGCTTGACCAGCGCCCAGGCGAACGGCCGGCTCAGCGGCTGCCCGTCGAGCGGTTCCGGGCACCACGACCAGGACACGACGGTGCCCTCTTCGGCGACCGGCACGAATTCGCCGAGCTGTTCGGCGGTGACGGGGTCGTACTCGACCGGCGGGACGTGCACCCGGCCGTCACTGCCGCGGACGCCTTCGATGCGGTGGTCACGCAGCGCGGTGACGAACCGCCCGAGGACGGGCCCGGTGGAGCGGGTGTAGTCGAAGCCGACGTTCAGCGGTGCCGCAAGCGGTGTCTCGGTCACGTCCTTGAGTGAAACATGTTCTCGTTCTGGCGACAAGGTTCCTCCGCGGAGCGCCTGGATATCTATAGAACGTGTTCTCAGTCAGCGGCCCTTGAAGTCGGGCTTCCGCTTCTCCGAAAACGCCCGCGGCCCCTCCTTGGCGTCCTCCGACGCGAACACCTCGATCCCGTACTGCGAGTCCAGCTTGAAGGCCTCTTCCTCGTGCAGCCCCTCCGTGTCGCGGATGGTCCGGAGGATCGCCCGCACCGCCACCGGCCCGTTCGCGTTGACCAGCGCGGCCAGCTCCAGTGCCTTCTCGAGCGCGGTCCCGTCCGGCACCACGTGCCCGATCAGGCCGATCGCCAGCGCTTCGGCGGCGGACAGGTGACGGCCGGTCAGCAGGATGTCCGCGGCCACCGTGTACGGGATCTGCCGCGGCAGCCGGACCGCCGAGCCGCCCATCGGGAACAGGCCCCAGCGGGCCTCCGACACCCCGAAGCGGGCCGACTCGCCGGCCACCCGGATGTCCGTTCCCTGGAGGATCTCGGTGCCGCCCGCGATCGCCGGGCCCTCGACCGCGGCGATCAGCGGTTTCGTCAGGCGGCGGCCCTTCAGCAGCCCCGGGATGCGCGAAGGGTCGAACTTGCCCGACGCGAACGACTCCGAAGGCGAGTTGCGGGACATCGACTTCAGGTCCGCGCCCGCGCAGAACGCGCCGCCCGCGCCGGTCAGGACGCAGCTGCGGATCGAGTCGTCGGAATCGACGCGGTCCCAGGCGTCGACCATGATCGACATCATCTCGCCGGTGATCGCGTTGCGCGCCTCGGGCCGGTTCATCGTGACGACGAGGGTCTGCCCCTCCTGCGACACCAGCGCGTGCGGTTCACCCACGGAAGACCTCCTGAAGGAGCAGTGCCATTGCCCAGAACGATAACATGTTCTACTTTGAGGGCGTGGCACTCAACATCGCGGATCTTCTGGAGCACGCCGTCGACGCCGTGCCGGAGCGCGTCGCGGTCGTGTGCGGCGACCGGCAAGTGACCTTTGCCGAACTGGAGGCGCGGTCCAACCGGCTCGCCCACCACCTCGCCGCGCACGGCGTGGGACGCGGATCCCACATCGGGGTCTACTCCCGCAACTCGATCGAGGCCCTGGAGGCGATGATCGCGGCGTACAAGCTGCGCGCGATCGCCGTCAACGTCAACTACCGGTACGTGCACGGCGAGCTCGTCTACCTCTTCAACGACGCCGAGATCGTCGCGCTGGTGCACCAGCGCAGCTACGCCGACAAGGTCGCCGCGGCGCTGCCCGAAGCGCCGAAACTGCAACACGTTGTCGTGATCGACGACGGCGAGGACGGCGACTACGCGCGCTACGGCGGCGTCGACTACGAGACGGCGCTCGCCGAGCAGTCCCCCGAGCGCGACTTCGAAGAGCGCTCCGGCGACGACCTCTACATCCTCTACACCGGCGGCACCACGGGCTACCCGAAGGGCGTGCTCTGGCGGCAGGAGGACGTCTGGCGCGCGCTCGGCGGCGGGATCAACTTCGTCACCGGCGAGTACGTCCCGGACGAGTGGACGCTCGCCGAGCAGGGCAAGCTGGGCAGCCTGAGCCGGCTGCCGTGCGCGCCCCTGATCCACGGTGCCGCGCAGTGGGCCGCGTTCGGTGCGCTGTTCACCGGCAGCCCGGTGATCTTCGTGCCGCGCTTCGACGCCCACGAGATCTGGAAAGCCGTGCAGGAGCACAAGGTCCAGGTCCTCACGATCGTCGGCGACGCGATGGCGCGGCCGCTCATCGAGGCCTACTACGAGGGCGGTTACGACGCTTCGTCGATCGTCGCCGTGTCGAGCCACGCCGCGCTGTTCTCGCAGTCGGTGAAGCAGCAGTTCGTCGAACTCGTGCCGCCCCACGCGCTGGTCACCGACGCGATCGGCGCGTCGGAGAGCGGCTTCACCGGGATCGGCGCGGTCGCCAAGGGGGCCGACCACAGCGCCGGCCCGCGGGTGAACTTCGGCCAGGACGCCGTGCTGCTCGACGAAGACGGCAACATCGTCGAGAAGAAGCCGGGCGCGACCGGGCTGATCGGCCGCCGCGGGCACGTCCCGCTCGGCTACTACGGCGATCCCGAGAAGAGCAAGAAGATCTTCGTCGAGGTCGACGGCGTCCGGTACGTCGTGCCGGGCGACTACGCCCGCTACGAAGAGGACGGCACGGTCACGCTGCTCGGCCGCGGCTCGCAGTGCGTGAACACCGGCGGCGAGAAGGTCTACCCGGAGGAGGTCGAAGGGGCGCTCAAGTCGCACCCCGACGTCTTCGACGCGCTCGTCATCGGCGTCCCGGACGAGCGGCTCGGCCAGCGCGTCGCCGCCGTCGTCCAGCTCCGCGAAGGCGCTTCGCCGGACCTGGCGGCGCTGGAGGAGCACGTCCGCGGCGAGATCGCCGGGTACAAGGTGCCGCGGACGATCTGGCTGGCCGACGAGATCGGCCGCTCGCCCAGCGGCAAACCGGACTACCCGTGGGCCCAGCGCTACGCGGCCGGGCACGAACCGGCCACGGCCCAGCCCGTCTGAGAGGAAAGCACCAGTGCGGACACCCCTGTGCGACCGGCTCGGCATCGACCTGCCGATCGTCGGGTTCACCCCGTCGGAGCACGTCGCCGCGGCGCTCAGCCGCGCCGGCGGGCTCGGCGTGCTCGGCTGCGTGCGGTTCAACGACGCCGCCGAGCTCGACCGGGTGCTCACCTGGATGGACGAGAACACCGGCGGGAAACCGTACGGCGTCGACATCGTCATGCCGGCGAAGATTCCCGCCGAGGGCACTCAGGTCGACCTCGCGAAGATGATCCCGGACGGGCACCGCGCGTTCGTCGACCGCGTCCTGAAGGAGCTCTCGGTCCCGCCCCTGCCGGACGACACCGACGAGCGCGCGGGCGTGCTCGGCTGGCTGCATTCGGTCGCCCGCTCGCACGTCGAGGTCGCGCTGAACCACCCGATCAAGCTGATCGCCAACGCCCTCGGCTCACCGCCGGCCGACGTGATCGGCCAGTGCCACGACAAGGGCGTACCGGTGGCGGCGCTGGCCGGGAAGGCCGAGCACGCGGTGCGGCACGTCGAAAACGGCGTCGACTTCGTGGTGGCGCAGGGCTACGAGGCCGGCGGGCACACCGGCGAGATCGCGTCCATGGTGCTGGTGCCGGAGATCGTCGACGCGGTCGACGTGCCGGTGCTCGCCGCGGGCGGGATCGGGACCGGCCGCCAGGTGGCCGCGGCGCTCGCGCTCGGCGCGTCCGGCGTCTGGATGGGCTCGACGTGGCTCACCACCGAGGAGTACCTGCAGACCATGGCGACCTCGGGAGCGATCCAGCAGGCGCTCGTGGCGGCGTCGTCGTCCGACACCGTGCGCACGCGGATCTACACCGGCAAGCCGGCCCGGCTGCTCAAGACCCGCTGGACCGAGGCGTGGGCCGCGCCCGACGCGCCCGAGCCGTTGCCGATGCCGCTGCAGAACCTGCTGGTTTCCCCGGCGCACAACCGGATCCACGCGACGAACGACCCCGGCCTGGTGTCGATGCCGGTCGGGCAGATCGTCGGCCGGATGAACAGCGTCCGCCCGGTCGCCGACGTCGTGGCCGAGCTCGTGTCCGGTTACGAAGAAGCGTTGTCCCGCTTGGACAAGACCCGCTGAAGACGAGCGAAGAGGCCCCGCCGCGGCGGGGCCTCTTCGTCGTGCGGAAGCGGTTACAGCGTGGCGGCGGCCGCGGCGATCTTCGACGCGAACGTGCTCACCTCGGTGTAGACGCCGGGGGCGTGCGCCCGGGCGCAGCCGTCACCCCAGCTGACGATGCCGACCTCGATCCAGGCGCCCGCGTTGTCCTTGCGGAACATCGGGCCGCCGGAGTCGCCCTGGCAGGTGTCGACACCGCCGGAGGCGAGGTTGCCCGCGCAGATCTCCGCGCTCGGGATCAGGTCGGGGTAGCTGCCGCCCTGGGCGGCGCAGGTGGCGTCGTCGACGAACGGCACCGTCGCCTTGAGCAGGTACCGCTGCTGCGAGCCGCCTTCGGTCGCCGCGCCCCAGCCGGCCACGGTGAACGTGCCGGTGTTGTACGCCGACGTCGTCGCGATCGGCAGCGTCGCAAGGCCGCTCACCGGGCTGGCCAGCTTGATCAGCGCCCAGTCGCCGCCGGTCGAGCTGCCGTACGTCGGGGACCGGTAGACGTAGGTGGACTTGATCTTCTGCGCGCTGGTGCTCTGCAGGTCGACCACGCCGACGGTCGCCGTGATCGAGGTGTTCGACCCGGTGCGGCTGACGCAGTGCGCCGCGGTCAGGACGATCTGCTTGGTGTACAGCGCCCCGCCGCAGCCCATGGAAAGCCGGACCATGAACGGGAATTCGCCCTGGGCGGCCCGGGTGCCGCCGACGACGTTCGTGGACGGCGGCTGGGCCGCGGTGGCGATCGCGGGGGTGGCGAACGACGCGGCCGCGGCGACCGCGGCCAGCGTGGTGGTGGCGTTTCTGAGCAGGGTGAACCAGCGCTTGGGAGCCAAGGGGATCAGTCCTTCCAGTGTCCACAGTGGAAGCAGGTGCCGACGGTGGCCCCACGACTACACCAGGTGCGCGCAGACCGGGACAACCGACTTTCTTCGGATCTTTCGGGCGGTTGGGTGATTTCTCACCGGCGGATCCGACGAACGCCGTAGGCCAGACCGCCCAGCAAGAGTGCACCGCAGCCGGCCAGCACCGAAGGCAGCGGCAGGCTGAAGGCGAGCACCACGCAGCCGGCGAGGCCGAGGACGGCGACCGGCCGGGCCGTCCCGCGCAGCGTGAACGCCGCGGCGTTGGCGATCGCGTAGTAGGTCAGCACGGCGAAGGACGAGAAGCCGATCGCGGCGCGCAGGTCGATCGACGCGGCGAGCACGGCGACGACGAGCCCGACCGCGAGCTCGGCCCGGTGCGGCACCCGGTAGCGCGGGTGCACGGCGGCCAGGAAGCGGGGGAGGTGGCCGTCGCGGCTCATCGCCAGCGTCGTGCGCGAGACGCCGAGGATGAGCGCGAGCAGTGAGCCGAGCGCGGCGACGGCCGCGCCCACCCGGACGACCGGCGCGAGCCACCCGGGGACGGCCGCGGCGATCGGGTCCGGGCTCGCGGCGAGCGCGGCCGGGCCGAGCCGGACGAGCAGCAGCACCGCGAGCGCGGCGTACACCACGAGGGTGATGCCGAGGGCGAGCGGGATGGCGCGGGGGATCGTCCGGGCCGGGTCGCGGACCTCCTCGCCGAGGGTGGCGAGCCGCGCGTACCCGGCGAAGGCGAAGAAGAGCAGCCCGGCCGCTTCGAGCACGCCCCCGCCGCCCGGCCAGGCGACGAGCGGGCCGCCGGCGGACGGCCCGGTGGCCATCGCCACCGCGGCCGCGGTGAGCACGAGCAGGGTGCCCGACACGATCACCCGGGTGGCGAGCGCCGAGCGGTGCACGCCGAAGTAGTTGACGGCGGTGAGCGCGGCGACCACCGCGACCGCGAGCAGCCCGCGCCACGGCTGCCCGAGCCCGGGCGCGGCGTAGGCGACGACGGTCAGCGTCATCGCCGCGCAGCTGGCCGTCTTCCCGGTGACGAATCCCCACCCGGCGAGATATCCCCAGAATTCACCGAGCCTTTCCCGGCCGTAAACGTAAGTGCCGCCGGATTCCGGGTGAATCGCGGCGAGCCGTGCCGAAGACGTCGCATTGCAGTAGGCGACGACGGCCGCGAGGACCAATGCGATGAGCAATCCGGCCCCCGCGGCGCGCGCGGCCGGGGCGAACGCGGCGAACACCCCGGCCCCGATCATCGAGCCCAGGCCCAGGAAAACGGCGTCGGCGAGACCGAGCCTGCGGTTGAGGGAAGTCGGGGGCATCCGGGTGATCCTCCAGCGGTCGGCCGTGTTGCGTGCCACAGCGAACCACGGCGCACCGGAAACCGAATAGGGTCGGTTCCGTGCCCGCCCCTTCGCGCCATTCCCGCCTGTCCGCCGACGGTCCCGTCCTCGACGGGATTCCCGAGCACGGCCGCGTCCCGCGGTACTACGCGGTCAAGGTCGAACTGCTGGCGGTGATCGAGGAACTCGGCGAAGGCGCGGCGCTGCCCACGGAACGGGAATTGTGCGAACGGTTCGAAGTGTCGAGGGCGACCGTACGGCAAGCGGTCGCGGAGCTCGTGCTCGAGGGCAGGCTCAGCCGTCGGCAGGGGAGCGGCACGTACATCGCCGGCCCGAAGCTCGTCCAGCCGCTGGTCCCGGCGGGACGGCGGCCGGGCATCCGGCCGGGCCGCAGCGTGATCACCCTGGAGCGGCGCGTGGCCGGCCGGGCACTGGCCGCCGACCTCCAGGTGACGCCGGACGCCGAGGTGTTCCACCTCGAGCGGGTCCTGCTGGCCGGCGACGAGCGCGTCGGGCTCGAGTCGACATATCTCCTGGCGTCGCGATGCCCGGACCTGCTCGAGGTGTTCACCCCGGAGCAGCCGCTGAGCGAGCAGCTCGGCGTGGAGCCCGCCGGTGCGGAGGAGCGGGTCGAGACGGTGCTGGCCACGCCGCGCGAGGCGCTGCTGATCGGGACGAACCCGGCGCTGCCGATGCTGCTGACCCACCGCGTCTCGTGGGGCCCGGACGGGGTGCCGTTCGAGCGGGTGCGGTCGCTGTACCGCGGCGACCGGCTGAGCTTCACGACTCGGCTGGACCGGGTGGCTCATCGGTGAACCGATGCAACCTCGGGCCGGTGCACTCCGTCTGGCAGGTATGCCTACCACGGTGAAACTGCTGGGCGCGGGCCTGCTGCTGCTCACGGCGACGGCCTGCGCCGCGAATTCCGGCGCCGGCGCCCCGGCGGGCACCACCCCGGCACCCGAGACGCCGACGACGTCGGCGAGCGCGCCCGGGACTGTCACGCCCACGCTCGGCCCGCCGCCGTCCCAGACGGTCGGGCGCCCGACGCAGGGCATCGCGCCGGGCGACGACGTCATCGCCGAGTCCCAGGTCGACGCCCGCGCGCTGCCCGAGGGCTACCCGCGCAGCCTCACCCGCAGCCTCGACGGCAAGACGGTGATCCTGCAGGCCGAGGAGGGTGGCTGCCGCCGCATCTCGGCGCGCGTCGGCGAGCAGACGGCCCAGCAGGTGGTCGTGCTGATCACCGTGCTCTCGGCGCCCAAGGGCCAGATGTGCCCGGACTACATCAAGGAGATCAAGGTCCCGCTGACGCTGGCGGAGCCGCTCGGCACGCGCACGGTCGTCCTCCGGCAGGGCTGACCACCACCGACGCTGGGAGGGCGGTCCCGGGATGCCCGGGAACGCCCTCCCAGACCATTTCCGGTGCAACCCCCGGGCGCCCCCGTTCCGTCTTGGGGGCATGAGGTACTCAGCGAAGGTGGTCGGAACAGGCGCGCTCCTGCTGGTGGTGACGGCCTGTGCCGGCCGGGACATCCCCGCCAATCAGCCCGTGGGTTCGACCGGCAGCGTGTCGGTACCTGCACCGGCGTCGTCGTCGCCGAGTGGATCGGTGCTCCCGGCGCCGCCGGAGCCCAACCCGCCGGGCAAGCCCCGGCTGACCGTGCCCGAGGGCAGCACCCCGGTCCCGGCGGACAAGATCGACGCGACCGCACTCCCCGCCGGGTTCCCGCGCGAGGTCTGGACCGCCAACGGCGGCACGGTGCTCAACATCCGCGCCCAGGAAGGCGGCTGCGGCCACGCGCTGGGCGAGGCGGCCGAACAGGCGGGCGACCACGTCGTGGTGAACCTGAGCGAGACGAAGGCCCAGACCAACCAGATGTGCACGATGGACATCCGGTACCCGGTCATCTCGGTCACCCTGGCCGCGCCGCTGGACCAGCGCACGGTGGTGCTGAAGACCACGCCGCCGAAGTAGCGGTCCGGACCGCGGCCCCCGGGGAACGTCCCCGGGGGCCGCTTGCCGTCCGCAGTGGACAACCGCCGCGCCGTGGTCCGGACCACGGACTGAGCGTGGTCCGCTCAGCGTCGAAGTTGTCGAAAATTGTCCGCGCTCCCGCTGAACCGCCGCCGTGACCGGCCCGTGTCCCCGAGTGAGGTGGCGATCAGAGAGGAGGGGCCCATGCCCCGGTTGAGCAGTGGCCGGCACCGCAAGAAGGCGACCGTCGGATTGGCCGCGTTGCTGGGTGTTTCCGGTATCACCGCGACCGCCATCGCGCTGAGCAGCCCCGCGGGCAACGCGGCCGAAGCGCCCAAGGAGAACTGCGGCGGGCTCGACACCGCCCTGCAGAACAACCTGAACTTCATCGCGGGCCAGCAGGCGAACCCGGACGCGCAGTCGGCCGCGCGGATCGCCAACCGGCAGGCCGTGGTGGACCTGATCCAGCAGCGGCGGCAAGTTGCGGGCTGCACGGCGAACGTCGCGGCGAACAACGGCCAGGCCGCGGCCGCGCCCGGGAACTCCGGCAACGCGCCCGGCAAGGCGCAGGCGCCCGGGCAGCAGAAGAAGCAGGAGAAACCGGCCGCGGGCGACGGTGGCGCGGTGGGCCAGGTCGTCTGCCCCGGTTCGACGGTGACGCTCTCGGGCGAGGGCGGCGCGCCGGCCGCGTCCAGCAACCAGTTCCCGGCCGGGACCAAGCTGAAGGTGACCAACCTGGACAACTCGAAGTCCACGACGGTGGAGGTGACGTCGGTGTCGGGCAGCTGCACGCTGCTCAACAACGCGGCGTTCGAACAGGTCCGGGAGCCCGGCAAGTTCCTCATCCGGCGCGCGCGGATCGAGCGCGTCGGCTGAGCGCACGGAGAAGGGGGACACCGGCGGCGGGCCGGTGTCCCCCTTCTTCGTTCCGTTCTGCCGCGGCAGAGAGGACACTTCTGCCGCGGCCTTAGCAGAAAAGCATGTCCTCGCCGGACGGGCAGGCTCTGGGATGACCACGGCTGCCGCTGCCACCTCGCCTTCTGGAGGGGTGGGCCGCTGGGTGGTCATCCCGTCGCCTGATTGAGGCCTATCACTTTGAGCCGGGCCCGCAAGCTTGCGCTGTCAGCTCGTGTTGGTCTTTGGGTTGCGGGCCCGGCTCAAAGTGATTTGACGGCCTCAGGCGACGGGATGACCACCCAGCTCCATGATCTGGGGCATCACCCGGCCACCGACCGAGTTACGCATTGCTCGTCTAGCGGAAGCTGATCTGCAGCACTGGATCGCCGGTGCTGGCGAAGAAGTCGTTGCCCTTGTCGTCGATGACGATGAAGGCCGGGAAGTCCTCCACCTCGATCTTCCAGACGGCTTCCATGCCGAGCTCGGCGTACTCGAGGACGTCGACCTTCTTGATGCAGTCCTGCGCCAGCCGCGCCGCCGGGCCGCCGATCGAGCCGAGGTAGAAGCCTCCGTGGGCCTGGCAGGCGTTCGTCACCTGCTTCGAACGGTTCCCCTTGGCCAGCATCACCAGGGAGCCGCCGGCGGCCTGGAACTGCTCGACGTAGGAGTCCATCCGCCCGGCCGTGGTCGGGCCGAACGAACCGGACGCGTAGCCCTCGGGGGTCTTCGCCGGGCCCGCGTAGTACACCGGGTGGTTCTTCAAGTAGTCCGGCATCTCCTCGCCGGCGTCGAGGCGCTCGGCGATCTTGGCGTGCGCGATGTCGCGGGCGACGACCAGCGGCCCGGTGAGCGAAAGCCGCGTCTTGACCGGCAGCTGGGAGAGCTGGGCGCGGATCTCGGCCATCGGCCGGTTGAGGTCGACGGCGACGACGTCGTCGGAGAGGTCCTCCTCGGTGACGTCGGGCAGGAACCGGGCCGGGTCGCGCTCGAGCTGTTCGATGAACACCCCGTCGGCGGTGATCTTGGCCTTGGCCTGCCGGTCGGCGGAGCAGGAGACGGCGACGCCGACCGGGCAGCTCGCGCCGTGGCGGGGGAGCCGGATGACGCGGACGTCGTGGCAGAAGTACTTGCCGCCGAACTGCGCGCCGATGCCGAACTGCCGGGTCATTTCGAGCACCTGCTGCTCGAGGTCCCGGTCGCGGAAGGCGTGGCCGAGCTCGGAGCCCTCGGTGGGCAGGTTGTCGAGGTAGCGCGCGGAGGCGAGCTTCGCGACCTTGAGGTTGAACTCGGCCGACATGCCGCCGACGACGATCGCCAGGTGGTACGGCGGGCAGGCCGCGGTGCCGAGGCTGCGCAGCTTCTCGTCCAGGAAGCGTGCGAGCCGCTTCGGGCTCAGGACGGCCTTGGTCTCCTGGTAGAGGAACGTCTTGTTGGCGCTGCCGCCACCCTTGGCCATGAAGAGGAACTCGTAGGCCGGGTCGTTCTGGCCGTCCTTGTGGTAGAGCTCGACCTGAGCCGGGAGGTTGGTCCCGGTGTTGCGCTCGTCCCAGAAGTTGACCGGTGCCATCTGCGAGTACCGCAGGTTCAGCTGCTGGTAGGCGTCGAAGATGCCGCGGGAGAGGGCCCGCTCGTCGTCACCGCCGGTGAGGACGCCTTCGCCGCGCTTGCCGATGACGATCGCGGTCCCGGTGTCCTGGCACATGGGGAGGACCCCGCCGGCCGAAATGGCGGCGTTGCGCAGCAGGTCCATGGCGACGAACCGGTCGTTGCCGGACGCTTCGGGGTCGTCGACGATCGCGCGCAGCTGCTGCAGGTGTGACGTGCGCAACAGGTGCTGGATGTCGGTGATGGCGGTGCGGGCCAGCGTGGTGAGCGCCTCCGGGGCGATCTTCAGGAAGGTGCGCCCGGCGGCTTCGACGGTCTCGACGCCCTCGTCGGTGACCAAGCGGTATTCGGTCGTGGTGTCCTTGCCCAGCGGGAGGACTTCTGTGTGCTGAAACGTGGTGGACGGCACTGCCAGGCTCCTTTGCCAGCTCCGGGATCGGTCCACCCTACGCAGGACGTTCTTTTGCCGGACAGAAGGATCCGGTCACTGTGGGCCACCCCACGTGACCGGGTCGCTGTCGTGCCCCGGTTGTGTCGTCCGTTCAGGTGCGCGAGTCGTCCGTCTGGGTACGCGTGTCGTCCGTTCGGTGTGGCGAAATGGTCGGGAGGCCGGGTCCACCCCGACGGACCCGACCTCCCGGGGAAAGCGCCCGGGTGCGTGCACACCCGATTGCTGGGCCTGTGGCCGGCACGGTCGCTCCGGTGGCGCCTCAGACGAGGCTGGCGTGACGCAGGTCATAAGTCAACGCGCCGAACGGGTGCTGCCGGAGGGTTGCTACCCAGGCGCGTGAACGGTGAAACCCCGTTTTCGTGGAAAAATCTCCGTTCGCGCCGAACGCCTGGTCAGCGGGTTGCGGGAACGCAGAAAAGGGCGGGTGCACGAGGCACCCGCCCTTCTGTGAAACGGATCAGCTGGCGTACGCGCGGAGCCGGTCGGCCCGCTCTCCCTGGCGCAGCTTCGACATGACCTCGCGCTCGATCTGGCGGACGCGCTCGCGGGACAGCCCGAAGTGCTTGCCGATCTGGTCGAGCGTGCGCGGCTGGCCGTCGTCGAGGCCGTAGCGCAGGCGGATCACGTGCTGCTCGCGGTCGTCCAGCGTCGCCAGGACGCGGCGCAGGTCGTCCTGCAGCAGGCCCGAGATCACGGCGCTCTCCGCGTCCGTGGCCTCGGAGTCCTCGATGAAGTCGCCCAGCGGGGCGTCCTCCTCGGTGCCGACCGGCATGTCCAGGCTTACCGGGTCACGCGAGTGGTCGAGCAGGTCCGAGATCTTGTGCGCCGGGATGCCCGACTCGGCCGCCAGCTCCTCGTGCGTCGCGTCGCGGCCGAGCTGCTGGTGCAGGTCGCGCTTGATGCGGGCCAGCTTGTTCACCTGTTCCACCAGGTGGACCGGCAGCCGGATGGTGCGGCCCTGGTCCGCCATGCCCCGGGTGATCGCCTGCCGGATCCACCAGGTGGCGTACGTCGAGAACTTGAACCCCTTGGAGTAGTCGAACTTCTCCACCGCGCGGATCAGACCCAGGTTCCCCTCCTGGATCAGGTCGAGCAGCGGCATCCCCCGGCCGGTGTAGCGCTTGGCGAGCGAGACCACCAGGCGGAGGTTCGCTTCCAGCAGGTGGTTCTTCGCCACGTGGCCGTCGCGGACCAGCGCGGCCAGCTCGGTGCGGCGCTTGGCCGTGAGCTCCTCGGCGGTGTCCAGCATGTGCTGGGCGAACACGCCGGCTTCGATGCGCTTCGCCAGCTCGACCTCGTCGGCCGCGGAGAGCAGGGCCGTCTTGCCGATGCCGTTGAGGTAGACGCGCACGAGGTCGGCGGCGGGGCTCTGGGCGTCGAGGTCGGCGTCGGTGAGCGCCCCCACGCCCATCGACGGCTCCTCGGTCGTCTGAGCCGGGATGCGCTCGCGAATCCCGCGCGACTCGCGTTCGAGAGTCTGGACTGACATTCTGCCTCCCCGGTCACGGGCTGAACGTGCTGCTGCGGTCGTCCACCGGGTGCGTACCCGCGGACCGGGGCCTGTGGATCCCGGTACGCCGGTCCGGCCGGCTTGGCTGGACATCTGGCACAACGCTCCGGGTTCCCAAAACGTTCCCGGCTCGTCATAGAAGAAGACGGCTGCGGGAGCGATCCGGTTGCTGAATCAAGGCTGAGCTTTTCCTGAGAACGTTCCGTGACCGGGGAACCTGAGAATTCCATATGAATCGGGTCAAGAAGTGAACCACTCCGAAGTGGTCTAGACCTCTACGAGAACCGTGAACGGGCCGTCGTTCACGCTCGACACCGCCATCATCGCGCCGAACTTGCCCGTCGCCACGGTGGCGCCGCGGCCGCGCAGCTCGGCCACGACGGCGTCCACCAACGGCTCGGCGACCTCCGGCCGGGCCGCCTGGGTCCACGACGGCCGCCGCCCTTTCTTCGTGTCGCCGTAGAGCGTGAACTGGCTCACCACGAGCAGCGGCGCATTCGCCGTGGCGCATGATTCCTCGTCGCGCAGCACCCGCAGTTCGTGCAGTTTGCGAGCCATCACGGCGGCCTTCGCCGCGTCGTCGTCGACGTGAATTCCCAGCAGCACAAGCAAACCCGGCTCGTTGATCGCGCCGACGACCTCGCCGCCGACCGTCACGTCCGCCCGCGTGACGCGGGCCGCGACCGCCCTCACCGGCCCGCCGGGACGAGCATCCCGTGCCGGACGAGCTCCCGGACGACGGGCAGCGCCGCGGCCGCCAGCTCTTCGGCCGCCAGCCCTTGAGCGGCCGCGAGCAGCTCGATCAGGTCCTCCAGCGGCAGCGCGCCGCGGCAGCCCGCGAGCAACCTCGTGGCCAGGTCGTCGACTTCGTGCTGCCAACCCGGCCCGTCGGTGCGGTGCAGCCGCCGGACGGTCGTCGCCCAGCCTTCGTCGCCGGGTTCTTCGACGCTCTCGAGCAAAACCGTGTCGGGCACCACAAAACGGACATTCAGCAATGAATCCCCCGACTCGCGCAGCCATTCCACGCGGTCCAGCCAGCCCGCCGCCTCCGGGCCCAGCGGGTCGTCGTAGGCCTGCCGCAGGTCCTCGCACACGACGGTCGGCGTCCGCCCGGCCGCGCGCCGCAGCGTGACGAACCCGAAGCCGATGCCCCGGACGTCGTTGGCGGCGAACCAGTCGAGCCATGCCGCCGCCTTCGCCCGGCCCTCGGGCGAGCGCGGGTCGAGGCCCGCGTCCCGCAGCCACGTGCCGACGTACAGCGCCGGATCGGCGACGTCGCGCTGCACGAACCAGGCGTCGGTCTCGGCGGGCAGCCAGCGGCTCACCCGGTCGGCCCAGTCCTCGCCGGAGGTGTGCAGCCAGGACGCGAGCAGGTGGCCGGTGCCGCCGTCGTTCAGGAAGCCGGGCAGCTGCCGCACGACCAGCGCGCTCGCGTCGTCGCCGGCCAGCCCGGAATCGCGGTAGGTGTAGTCGACCCGCGCCGGGCCGACCACGAACGGGGGATTGCAGACGACCTGGTCGAACTTCCGCCGCGCGACCGGCGCGAACCACTCGCCCCGGACGAGCTCGACGTCCAGTTCGTTCAGCCGGAAGGTCGCCGCGGCCAGTGCGAGGGCGCGCGAGGAGACGTCGGTGGCGGTGACGCGCTCGGCGTGCCGGGTCGCGTGCAGTGCCTGGACGCCGTTGCCGGTGCCCAGGTCGAGCAGGGTGCCGACCGGGCGGCGGCTGGTCGCGCGGATCAGCGACAGCGACGCGTGGCCGACGCCGAGCACGTGGTCCTCGGGCACGGTGTGGCCCAGCAGGTCGGCGTCGAGGTCGGCGACCACCCACCAGGAACCCTCGTCGTCGCCGTGCGGCCGGATGTCCAGCGCGGCCCGGTAGCCGCCGTCGACGGCCCACAGCACGCCGGCGGCAACGGCGTCTTCGGGGGAAAGGGGCGCGAAGGCGGCCTTGACGGCGGTTTCCGGCTCGGTGCCGCCCAGCAGGAACAGCCGGATCAGCGTGCCGAGGTCACCCGCGTCGCGGCTCGCTCGTTCGGCGGGCACCGGCTCGCCGCGGCCGAGCGCCGCGTGCGCGGCCCCGCCGAGGGCCGCCACCACGCCGTCGGCGTCGTAGGAGGTGCGCCGGAAGGCTTCGCGCAGCCGCGCGCAGACGTCGTCGGACAGGTCGGGCAATCCACTTCGCGTGCTCACGGTGGGTAATGCTGCCACGATGGCCCCTGTGACCCCTGAACGCGTCCTCGCCCCGCTCGACGCGGCGCTGCCCGAACTCGAAGCGCTGTACATCGACCTCCACCGGCACCCGGAGCTCTCCTTCGCCGAAACCCGGACGGCGGCGGAGCTGGCCCGGCGGCTCGAAGGCGACGGCTACGAGGTGCACACCGGCATCGCCGGCACCGGCGTGCTGGGCGTGCTGCGCAACGGCGAGGGGCCCACGGTGCTGCTGCGGGCCGACATCGACGCGCTGCCGGTCGAGGAGAAGACCGGCCTGTCGTACGCCAGCACCGCCCGCGGCACCGACGAGCACGGCACCGACGTCCCGGTGATGCACGCCTGCGGGCACGACATGCACGCCACCTGGCTCTCCGGCGCCGCCGCGCTGCTCGCGAAGGGCCGCGACACCTGGGCCGGCACGCTGCTGGTGGTGTTCCAGCCGGGGGAGGAGAGCGCGGGCGGCGCGGCGGCGATGGTCCGCGACGGCCTGTTCGACATCGCGGGCCGGCCCGACGTCGTGTTCGGCCAGCACCTGGTGCCCGGCCCGGCCGGCTGGGTGCTCACCCGCCCCGGCGTGATCATGGCCGCCACCGACACGCTGCGCGTCACCCTGCACGGCCGCGGCGGGCACGGCTCGCGCCCGGAGACCACCGTCGACCCGGCCGTGCTGGCCGCGTCGGTGGTGCTCAAGCTGCAGACGATCGTGTCGCGCGAGATCGCCGCCACGGACTCCGCCGTGGTCACCGTCGGTTCGCTGCACGTGGGCACCGCGAGCAACGTGATCGCCGACGACGCCGTGCTCGAGGTCAACGTCCGGTCCTTCGACCAGGCCGTGCGCGAGCGGGTGCTGGCCGCGGTCGAGCGGATCGTGCACGGCGAGGCCGCCACGGCCGGCGCGCCGAAACCGCCCGAAATCGAGCGGTCCGGCTCCTACCCGATCACCGAGAACGACGAGGCCGCCAACGAAGCCCTCACCGAGGTCTTCCGCGGCCGCTTCGGCGCCGACGTCGTGCTGCCGGCACCGCTGGTCACCGGCAGTGAGGACTTCAGCGAGTTCGGCCGCGCGGCGGGCGTGCCGTCGGTGTTCTGGCTGGTCGGCGGCTTCGACCCGCAGACGGTGATCACGGCGATGACCGAGGGCCGGTTCGAGCGCGACATCCCGTCCAACCACTCGCCCCGGTTCGCCCCGGTCCTGCACCCGACCCTGAGCACCGGGATCGAGACCCTCGTGCTGGCGGCACTGAGCAAGTTGCGTCACCCAGGTGTCGGATGAACCGCGCAAGTGGGACGATGGACGGCGGAGGTGGTGCAGTGACCATGCCCGCCAAGGACTCGCCCCCGGTGCTCATCACCGGGGCGGCCCGGTCGTACGAAGAGCAGCTCGCCGCGCGCAAGCGCAAGTACGTGATCATGATGGCCTGCCGGATCCCGTGCTTGATCCTCGCCGGGCTGACCTACCACACCTGGTGGCTGGCGCTCGGGTTCCTCGCGATCTCCGTGCCGCTGCCGTGGATCGCCGTGCTGATCGCCAACGACCGCCCGCCCCGCAAGTCCGAGAAGGTGAACACCTACCAGCGCGAGGCGAAGGCGATCGAAAGCACCAGCCACCGGGTGATCGACGGCTAGCCGGGCTGCGGGCCCACCTTCCCGACGGCCAGCGCGCCCAGCCGGGTCCCGTGCCGCAGGACGTCCACAGTGGACTCCCCGGCCAGCCAGCCGGTGAGCACGCCGGCGTCGAAGGCGTCACCCGCCCCGGTCGAGTCGAGGCACTCCGCCTCGACCGCCGGCACGCTCGTGACGCCGCCCGCGTCGACCCAGCTGGCCCCGTCGAGCCCGGCGGTGACGACCACCGCGCCGACCGTGCCGAGCAGTTCCTTCGCCGACGCCGGGTCGGCCGAGCCGGTCAGCGCGACCAGCTCCTCGGTGTTCGGCATCAGCAGGTCGACCCCGCGGACGTCGGCCAGGAACGCGGCCGGGTCGGTGATGTGCGCGGCGGCCTGCGGGTCGACCGACGTGGTCAACCCCGCCTCGCGAGCCGCGGCCAGCGCGGCGAGCCCGGCCGCGCGCGACGGCGGGTCCAGCAGCACGTACCCGGACAGGTGCAGGTGGCTCGCCCCGACCAGTGCCTCGGGGGTGACGTCCTCGGGCGCGAACCGCTGGTTCGCCCCGCGGTCGGCCAGCATGCTGCGCTGCCCCGAGCCGTCGACCATGACGACGACGCAGCAGGTCGGCGCCTCGGCGTCGACGGCGAACGCGCACCGCACGCCCGCCGCTTCCAGCTCGGCCCGGATGAGCCGGCCGCCCGGGTCGTCGCCGATCCGGGCGACCAGCGTCGTCTCCGCGCCCAGGTGCCGCAGCCACAGCGCCGTGTTGGCGCCCGAGCCGCCGCCGGTGAACCGGATCTTCGCGCGGGCGTCGCCGCCGTGCGGCAGCGGCTTGTCGTGCCGGGCGATCACGTCGAGCGCCGCGTCGCCGACCACCACGATCCCGCTCATGCCAGCGCCACCGCGACCTCGGTCGCCAGCTTGGCGTTGTTGAGCACCAGCGCCTCGTTCGCGTCGATGCTCACGCCGCCGCTGGCGGTGTGGAAGTGCTCCAGCAGCACCGGGGTGACGTCGGCGCCGTGCACGCCCTGCTCTTCGACGAGCGCCAGGCCCTCGGCGAGCAGCCGGTCGTGCAGCTCCCGGTCCATTTCGGACGCTTCGGGGATCGGGTTCGCCAGCAGGACACCGGAATCCGCGTACGCCCGGTGCGCGCCGATCACGGCGGCGGCCTGCTTCGGGTCGTCGACCCGCCAGCCGACCTGGTGACCCGACGAGCGCAGGTAGAACGCCGGGAAGTCGCCGGTGCGGTAGCCCAGCACCGGCACCGAGTTCGTCTCCAGCACCTCGAGGGTGGCCGGGATGTCGAGGACCGACTTCACGCCGGAGCAGACGACGACGGTCGGCACCTTCGCCAGCACGCCGAGGTCCGCCGAGACGTCCCACGACTGCGCGGCCCCGACGTGCACGCCGCCGAGCCCGCCGGTGGCGAACATCCCGATCCCGGCCGCGGCGGCCAGCACCGACGTGCTCGCCACGGTCGTCGCGCCCGACCGGCCTAGGCCGACGGCCGGGCCGAGGTCGCGCAGCGAAAGCTTGTCGAGGCCGGCGTCCGGCGCGCAGACGCGCTCGAGCTCGGCGGGGGAGAGGCCGACGACGACCCGCCCGTCGAGCACCGCGATCGTGGCCGGGACGGCGCCGCCGTCGCGGACCACGCCTTCGAGACGGCGGGCGACGTCGAGGTTGCGGCCCGGCGGGAGGCCGTGGGACAGGATGGTGCTCTCCAGCGCGACGACGGGGTGCCCGTCACGCAGCGCCGAGGCGACCTCTTCGTGCAGCGAGAGTGCGGTAGTCACGAGGGACCATCATCGGTGATCGCCCCGCGCCCGGCGCCAGTGGGTCAGCTCCGCGGTCAGGTTCTTTTCGGCGGCGCTCGCCCAGCGTGTCCGCGCGGTTCCGCTGCGGTAGAGCTCGCGCGCGAGCATGCGTTCCAGGACTTCGATGCGGCCTGCGCGCCAAACGTCGTCGGGGTACTTCGCGTACTCCTCGCGCACCCCGCGGGCGTACCCCGCGTACTGCTCTTCGGATGCTCCGAGGATGGCCAGGTCGGCGTCGAGGAGGGCGGTGGCCAGGAGGTCGTCCGGCGGGGCGTCGTGCCCGATCGTGGCGAGGATCAGGCCTTCGACGCGCTCGACGTGCGCTTCGGCCACCCCGCTCAGGGCTTCTCGGGCCCAGGCAGCGCTGGCTCGTTCGTCTTCGCCGGGCTTCGCGTCGTACACGACGTCGTGCGTCCAAGCCGCGACGGCGACGATCGCGCGGTCGGTGTCGTCCAGGCCTTCGGCCAGCCAGGCGGAGTCGCGCGCGACGGCGGCCGCGTGGGCGAGCGTGTGGTAGCGGCGGTGGGGCTCGGCGTACCGGGCTTCGAGCCGCGGCCAGGCGCCGGGTCCGCCGCCGAGTTCGCCGATCGCCTCGGACCACTCCATCAGTCGAAGATGCCGCGCGGCCGGGCGACCTGGTCGAGCCAGGCTTCGAGCTGCTTCTCCCAGTCGACGTCCGGCTTCACGGTGAACATGCCGAGGAAGTCCTGGCCGCGGCCGCCGAAGCCGCCGGTCTTGCTGACGCGGACCCGCTTGGTGACCTCGAGCACGACGTCGGTGCGCTCGGCCGAGGTCAGGAAGGTGACCGCGACCTGGGAGAAGATGGTCGCGAAGCGCGGCGAAGGGGTGAAGCGGATCTCCTGGAAGAACGGCAGCTGCTGCCGGGCGCCGTCGACCCGGCCCGGTTCGAGAACCGCCTCGCGGAAGGTGAAGCCGAGCCGGCTCAGCGCGTCCAGGATCCGCTTCTGCGCCGGGAGCGGTTCGACCGCGACGGCGTCGGCGTCGAACGGGTCGCTGACCGCGGCGGCCAGGTCGAGCTCGGCCCGGACGCCGACGGCCGTGCCGGCAAGCGGCTTGGCGTAGACGCTGGTCACGGGCGTTTCCCAGGGCAGGGGCAGCTCGAACGGCACGCGGATCTGCTGCCCGGCCCGGATGGTCTCGCCGCCCACCAGCTGCTGGGTGCCGAAGGGGAGGTCTTCGGTCCGGCCGTCGGCCACCCGGACGCGGGCCAGCAGTGTCACCGCGAGCCCGTTGATCTCCTGGTCGACCTCGCCGCCGAGCAGCAGGACCTCGCCGTGGAGCGGGCGGCCGGGGGCGGTGGTCCGGTCGAGGAGGCGGGCGTCGATCCGCGCCCCGCCCGAGCCGAACGTCGCGAGCACCTTCTGGAACATGCCGGGGATCCTGCCAGGCCGGAGACCTTTCGCGGGGGGACTCGGGCACAATGGTCGGGTGAGCACCGAGACGCTGACGAAGCCGGAAACCACGCCCGAGGGCACGGACACCACCGACGACGACTCTCCGAAGATGTTCCACTACGTGAAGAAGAACAAGATCGCCGAGAGCGCGGTCATGGGCAACCACGTGGTGGCGCTGTGCGGCGAGGTCTTCCCGGTGACGAAGTCGCCGAAGCCCGGGTCGCCGGTGTGCCCGGCCTGCAAGGAGATCTTCGACGGCCTCCGCCCGGGCGACTGAGCCCGGCCCCGAAGCCCGGCGGGTGAGCCCGCCGGGGCTTTCGGCTGTCCTGAACCGGCGCTGTCCTGAACCGGCGTCCTGAATCGGCGCTGTCCGGAACCGGACAAGTCGTCGAACAAACGTGAAAAACCTTCATTCGGCGGGTGTGCCGGGTGCGGGAGTCCTGGTAAATCCTGCGAGCCAGGTTCCCTCACCCACCGGAGTCGCACATGCGCAGAACCGGGATCGTGCTCACCCTCGCCGCCCTGCTCGCCGTGGTCTCGCCCGCGCTGGCCCAGGCCGTCACCGGCTGGACGGAGGTCGGCTCCGACAACGCCCGGGCCCTCGACGAGAGCCAGGGCCTCGCGACGATCGTGCGCCCGTCGGGCACCACCATCCGCTACACCGGGATCGGCACCATCCCGGCCGACCTGAACTCCCAGGGCTGGAACCACGTCGGCGACCCGGGCTCGGCCCAGGGCTGGTACGTCGAGCCCTACCAGCGTGACGACCGCGGCGCGAAGCTGTTCCGCGTCCAGGCCCCGGACGGCTCGTGGGCCAACTACAAGCACAACCTCGAGTCGTGGGAAGCGAACAACAACTCCTTCGCCGCGGTGTCGCCCGACGCGCGCTGGCTGGTGGCGGGGGAGTGGGGCACCATGGACCGGCTCCTGGTGCATCCGATGCCCGGCGTGGTGGCCAAGGACCCGGCGCAGAACCTCCCGTACGCCTCGGCGATCCGCCTCGACCACCCGGTCCGCGACGTCCAGGGCTGCGACTTCCAGACCGCGACCCGCCTGCTCTGCGCGTCCGACGACCCGGAGGGCAGCCTCTTCGGCACGACCAAGCCCCTGCTCCAGGTCGACCTGGCCGGCCCGCTGTCCGGCGCCGACGTCACCGCCCACGTCACCTCGCTGGGCCAGCTCCCGCTCCGCAGCGGCTGTTCGGGTTCGTTCGAGGTCGAGGGCATCGACTTCGACGAGCGCGACAACACCCTCCGCGTGGTGGTCATGGCCCCGAGCATCTGCATCCTCTGGGACAGCAAGACCTACCGCTTCCGCCAGTGAGCGGGACCGGGCATCACACGTGACTGCAGGGGCATCACCCGTGATTGAGGAGGCATCACGCGTGATTGGCGGGGCATCACTCCGATGCCCGTTCAATCACGCGTGATGCCCCTCTGATCACGGGTGATGCCCCTCCGGTCACGCGAGTTCGGGGTTCAGGGACTCCGATTCGGGGGCCTGGGCGGGGGTTCGGCGGGCTTCGCGGCGGGCCTTCCGGCGTTCCTTGCGGGTCTCGACCATCGTGTAGAGGGTCGGGACCAGGACCAGGGTCAGCAGGGTGGAGCTGACCAGGCCGCCGATCACCACGATGGCGAGGGGCTGGCCGATGAACCCGCCCTGGCCGGTGATCCCCAGTGCCATCGGGACCAGCGCGAAGATGGTCGCCGCCGCGGTCATCAGGATCGGCCGCAGCCGGCGCCTGCCGCCTTCGGTGACGGCGTCGGCGACGCTCATCCCCTCCGCCCGGTACTGGTTGATCAGGTCGATCAGCACGATCGCGTTGGTCACCACGATGCCGACCAGCATCAGCATGCCGATCAGCGCCGGCAGGCCGAGCGCGGTGCCGGTGGCCAGCAGCAGCCCGATCGCACCGGTCGCCGCGAACGGGATCGACACGAGCAGGATCAGCGGCTGGATCAGGCTCCGGAACGTCGCCACCATGATCAGGAACACGATCGCGATGGCCGCCAGCAGCGCCAGGAACAGGTTCGAGAACGCCTCCTGCTGGTCCTGGCTGACGCCGCCGAGCGAGTACGCCGCCCCGCCGGTGAACGTCAATCCCTCCAGTTTGGACTTGATGTCCGCGGTGGTCTTGGTCAGGTCGTCGCCGGTGTTCTTCGCGGTCACCGTGGTGCTCAGGTCGCCGCCGGTGCGGTGCACCGACGCCGGACCGTCCACAGTGGACACGCGAGCCACCTCGTCGAGCCGGACGACGCCGGCCGGGCCCGGGATCGGCAGCCCGCGAACCTGGTCCACCGTGACCGGCGCGGTGCCGGCGCGCAGGACGATGTCCGTGCGCTGGCCGCCGACCGGCAGCTGCGTCACCGTGCGCCCGGCGATCGCCTGGTTGGCGATCTGCCCGATGGTGCTCGCCGACAGCCCGCGCGCGGCGGCCGCGGCGTCGTCCACCTCGACCTGCACCCGCGGCGAGCCGACGCTCAGGTCGCTGGACACCTCGGTCAGCCCGGACACCCCGCGCAGCGCCTGCACCACCTGGTCGGACGCCGGCTTCAGCGCGGCCTCCGACGGCGCGGTCACGGTCACCGACACCTGGTCGGAGTTGAACCCGGACGCGTCCGCACCGATCTTGACCTCGCCCAGCTCGGGCCGCGACGTCAGCTTGGACCGCAGCCGGTCCGACAGCGCGTCGAGGTCGGTGTCCTTGGCGACGGTGACCGAGATGCTCGTGTTGGTCCCGCCGCCGAAGCCGAACGCCCCGCCGCCGCCGATGCTCACCTGGTAGGTCTGCACCGCGGGCTCGGCCGCGAGGGCCTGCTCGACGGCGGTGGCCGCCTTCTCCTTCGCCTCGACGCTGGTGCCGGCGGGCAGCTTCTGCGTCATGTTCAGCGTGGTGCCGCCGGACTGGTCGAGGAAGTTCGTGTTGAGCCGCGTCGCGAGCCCCACCGTGCCCGCGAAGATCAGCAGGGCCAGCAGGACGACGGTCAGCCGCCGCCGCGTCGCGAACCGGATCACCGGCAGGTAGGCGCGCTGCAGGAAGCTGCGGCGCTCCTTCTCGACGGCCGCTTCGCGTGCCCGTTCGGCCTCGACGGCGTCCGCCGGGACCTCGGGCCGCTTCAGGAACCAGTACGCCAGCACGGGAACCACGGTCAGCGAAACGAGCAGCGACGCCAGCAGCGCGACCGTCACGGTGATCGCGAAGGGCGAGAACAGCTCGCCGACGAACCCGCCGACGAACGCGATCGGCAGGAACACCGCGACCGTCGTCAGCGTGGACGACGTCACCGCGCCGGCCACCTCGCGGACGCCGTCGAGCACCGCGCGCTGCTTCTCCTCGCCGTAGGCGAGATGCCGTTTGATGTTCTCCAGCACCACGATCGAGTCGTCCACCACCCGGCCGATCGCGATGGTCAGCGCGCCGAGGGTGAGCAGGTTGAGCGAGAGGTCCCCGGTCCACAGCGCCAGCAGCGCGACGACCACCGACAGCGGGATCGACACCGCGGTCACCAGCGTGGAGCGCACCGACAGCAGGAACAGCAGGATGACGACGACGGCGAAGGCCAGCCCCAGCAGGCCTTCGGTGGTCAGGCCGCTGATCGCGTCCTTCACCGGGGTGCCCTGGTCGAACACGACGCTCATCTCGGCGCCGGTCTTCTTCGCCAGGTCCGGCAGCTTGTCCCGGACCGCCTGGGAGATCGCGACGGCGTTCCCGTTGTCCACCATGGTGATCGAGAGGCCGAGGCTGGGCTTGCCGTTGGTGCGCGTGATCGACGTCGGGGGCGCGAACCCGGCCTGGACGTCGGCGACGTCGCCCAGCTTCACCGGACCCCTGGCCGAGGCGCCTGCCCGCGTGGCCGGCGTCAGGTACAGGGCGCGGAGACTGTCCACAGTGGTCTGGCCGCCGCCGACCTGCACCGACAGCGTCTTGCCGTTCTCGGTGAGCGTGCCGGCCGGCACCGCGGCCCCCGCCGTCTGCAGCGTGGTGGCGATCGACGCCGGGTCGACACCGGCCGCGGCGAGCTTCGCGTAGTCGAGCGTGATCGTGACGCGCGGCTGCTGCACACCGGTGACGGTCACCGTGCGGACGCCGTCGATCTTCCGCAGCTCCGGCGCGACCTGGTCGGTCAGCGCGGGCGCGAGCGCCTGCGGGTCCCCGGTGGTGCCCGCGGCGACCAGCACGACCGGCAGGTCGTCGGTGCTGCCCGCGGACACCGCGGGCTCGGAGTTCTGCGGCAGCCGCGGCCGGACCTGGTTGACCACCTGCTGGATCTGCGAGACGGCGGCGTCGATGTCCGTGCCGAACTCGAACCGCGCGACGACCCGCGAAACGCCGTCCGACGACGTCGACGTGATCTGCTCCAGGCCCTTCAGGCCCTGGAGCCCGCCTTCGAGCGGCTCGGAGACCTGCCGGTCGACCGCGTCCGGCGACGCGCCGGGGTACGCGGTGACGATCTGGGCCTGCGGGAACTGCAGCGACGGGAAGAGCTGCTGTTTGAGCTGCGGCAGCGCGAAGGCGCCGAAGCCGACGACCACCAGCGCGAGCAGGCCGATCAGGCTCCGGTTGCGCAGGCTCAGTCTGGCCAGCACGGACATGGCTTGGAAACCCCCTCGGGAATGACGCGGCGACCGACGCCTGCGTCAGTGACGGGGGAAGCGTCCCATGTCCGACCTGAGGAGCGACTCAGCCTGGGGGTGGATTCCGGGTCGTCCCTTCGGTGGACCCGCGACCCTGAGCTGCGCTGGGTGCCGGTTCCGGCGCGCTGGGTGACGGCGTGTCCTCTTCGGACGGCTCGGGCTCGCTGCCGTTGGGGGAGCCGTCCTCGGCGCGGGGCCGCCGCAGCGGCGTCGTCGTGCGGTCCCACAGCCTGCGGCCCTCTTCCGAGCGCAGCCGCTCCGAGGCGCGCTCCATCTCCAGCCGCCGCCACTTGCGCCGCTGCCGCCGCGTCGCCTTCGCCGGCCACAGCTCCTGGATCGCGCTGTTGAAGTACGCGCCGCCGACCACGGCCAGCCCGATGAAGAACATCAGCAGCAGGAACGCGATCGGCGCGGCCAGCGCGCCGTAGGTGTAGCCGGTCTTGGTGATCCAGTTCAGGTAGACGCGCAGGCCGACCGAGGACAGCAGGAACACGACCATGGCGAGCACCGCGCCCGGCAGCCCGCGGTGCCACGGCAGCTTCCGCGGCAGCGCGAGCTTGTACAACGTGGTCAGCGCGAGGGTGATCATCACGCCGAGGGTCGGGAAGTAGAGCGCGCTCACCCAGGACGTCACGGTCGGGCGCCAGGCAGCCGGGAAGAACTCCGGCAGCAGGTCCGGGCCGATCGCCAGCAGCGGCAGCCCGACGACCAGGATCACCAGGCCGCACAGGTAGAGCAGGAGCGCGAAGATCCGCTGCCAGACGTCGTTGCGGACGCCGTACTGGTCGTGCGCGACGGTGATGGCGTCCACGAACGACGACATCGCCGACGAACCCGCCCACAGCGAGATGAGGAAGCCCACCGAGACGATCTCGCCCTTGCCGACGGTGAGGATGCTGTTCACGGTCGGCTCGATGATGTCCTGGACGGCGTTCGTGCTGAAGACCGTCCGGCAGAAGCCGATGATCCGGTCGTGCACGGCCGTGACGACGCCGGCGCCGAACCACTCGCCGACGAAGCCCAGCGCGCCCAGGAGGCCGAGCAGCAGCGGCGGCAGCGACAGCGTCTGCCAGAAGGCCGCCTCGGCGGCCTCGGAGAAGATGTTGCCTTCCCAGGCCTTGGCGAACGTGCGCGTGACGAGCCGCCACGGCCCCTTGCGGGCCACCTTCGTCGCTGCGGACGGCTCCACCTCATCCATGACGTGTCCAGCATGGTCCATCGCCGCTGATTTGGCTCGTCACACCCCCTGCCGCCGGGCGTGTCGGCGGACGTCACCCGTGCCGGTGCCCGGAACTGTCGGACCCGGCCGGTAGACTCGCTCCAGTGCCCTCACCGAAGCCGCCGATACCGAAGTCGGTGCCACAGTGAGGGTTTTCGCACGTCACAGGCATGAGCGAGGGGGAGGACCGGCATGACGGAGACGCAGCTCGGGGCGCCTCCCGCGGAGAAGGACTCGACCGCGCGCCCGCTGCGGGCGTGGCAGCGGCGGGCGCTCACGAAGTACCTGACGCAGAAGCCGAAGGACTTCCTCGCGGTGGCGACGCCCGGCGCCGGCAAGACCGTGTTCGGCCTGCGGATCGCCGCCGAACTGCTGAGCGACCGCACGGTCGAGGCGATCACCATCGTCACGCCGACCGAGCACCTCAAGCACCAGTGGGCGGCCTCGGCCGCGGCGGCCGGCATCGCCATCGACTCGAACTTCCGCAACGGCACCGGCGTCACCTCGTCGGACTACAACGGCGTCGCGCTGACGTATGCGCAGGTGGCGGCGCACCCGACGCTGCACCGGGTGCGCACGGAGAACCGCAAGACGCTGGTGATCCTCGACGAGATCCACCACGGCGGCGACGCGAAGAGCTGGGGCGACGCGATCCGCGAGGCCTTCACCCCGGCGGTCCGGCGCCTGTCGCTGACCGGGACGCCGTTCCGCTCCGACGACTCGGCCATCCCGTTCGTGACCTACGAGCCGGACGCGGGCGGCTTCCAGCGCAGCAAGGCCGACCACGCGTACGGCTACGCGGACGCGCTGGCCGACGGCGTGGTCCGGCCGGTCGTCTTCCTGGCCTACTCGGGGGAGGCCTCCTGGCGCACCAGCGCGGGCGAGGAGTTCACCGCCCGGCTCGGCGAGCCGCTGACGGCGGAGCAGAACGCCCGGGCGTGGCGCACGGCGCTCGACCCGGCGGGCGAGTGGATCCCGGCGGTGCTGCAGGCCGCCGACACGCGGCTGTCGCAGGTCCGCCAGAGCGTGCCGGACGCGGGCGGCCTGGTGATCGCGACCGACCAGGAGTCGGCGCGGGCGTACGCGAAGATCCTGGAGCGCCTCTCGGGGGAGACCCCGACGCTGGTGCTCTCGGACGACCCGAAGGCCTCGGGGCGGATCAAGGAGTTCTCCGAGACGAACGAGCGCTGGATCGTGGCGGTCCGGATGGTCTCCGAAGGCGTCGACGTCCCGCGCCTGGCGGTGGGCGTGTACGCGACGAGCGCCTCGACCCCGCTGTTCTTCGCCCAGGCGATCGGCCGGTACGTGCGGGCGCGCAAGAAGGGCGAGACGGCGAGCGTGTTCCTGCCGTCGGTGCCGGTGCTGCTGGAGCTGGCCAGCGAGCTGGAGGCCCAGCGCGACCACGTGCTCGGCAAGCCGCACCGGGAGAAGGAAGGCTGGGAGGACGAGCTCCTCGCCCAGGCCAACCGCACCGAGGACGAGCCGGGCGAGGAGGAGAAGGCGTTCACCTCGCTGGGCGCCTCGGCCGAGCTCGACCAGGTCATCTACGACGGCAACTCGTTCGGCACCGCGGTGTTCTCGGGCTCGGACGAGGAGCAGGAGTACCTGGGGCTGCCGGGGCTCCTCGAGCCGGACCAGGTCCGGGCGCTGCTGCGGAAACGGCAGGAAGAGCAGATCGCGGACGAGAAGCGCCGCAAGCCGGCCAAGGAGGAAGCGGCGCCGCCGACGGCCCGCCCGCAGTCGGTGAGCGAGCGGCTCGGTGCGCTGCGCAAGGAGCTGAACGCCCTGGTGGGGATGTACCACCACCGCACGAAGAAGCCGCACGGGGCGATCCACAACGAGCTGCGGCGGGTCTGCGGCGGCCCGGTGACCGCGATGGCGACCGTCGAGCAGCTCGAGGAGCGGATCGTGACGCTGCGGTCCTGGTAGCCCGGCTTCAAGCGCCCCAAGGCCACATTGGGGCGCTGGGGGTCGGCGGCCCGGGTTCTGTCGCCCGGGAGGCTGAAGTTCCGGCGATCACCGTCCGTTCCCGGAACGGCCGGATCACCGCACCGCCAGGCTTGTGACGCAGCGTGTCGCTCTGTCACCCACGGGCCGCCCGTTCGTCTCCCGTGCCGTGGCCCGCCGGGCACCATCCGCCCCGAACTTCGCAAGTCGGCGACCAATCGCGCCGCCGGGTCGTGGGTTCGCCACGGGTTGCGCTCGGTGTACACGACCGGCCTAACATCACGGCTCGATGAAACATCGATGTAACTTACCGTGAGTGCTGGCGATCACATCGTCAGCGGATCTACTCTTTCCGGGCGAGGTTCAGCCCGTGTTGCCGAACCGTGTCCAATTGGTGTCATTTAATCGATCCAGCTATCTTCCCCGCAGCCGCTCAGCGGCATATGTTGTCGCCCACAACATATGCGCGACGGTGCGCCGGGCCTCCCGGATCACCGCCTCGCTGGCCCGAAGCACACGCCGACGGCCGCTCGTCACCAATGCTTGGATCCGGAAGGAACGAGGATGCGCAGCAGAACCCTTACCCTCCTCGCCGCCACGGTGAGCGTCGGCCTGGTGCTGACCGCCTGCGGCAACAACAGTTCGAACAGCGGGGGCACGGGAAGCAACACCGCTTCCTCGTCGGCCCCGGCCGCCGGTGGCGGCGCCAGCGGCAAGGTCGGCGTCATCCTGCCGGAGACCGCCAGCTCGGCCCGCTGGGAAGCCTTCGACAAGCCGATGCTGCAGGCCGCCCTCGCGGCGCAGGGCTTCGACGCCGACGTCCAGAACGCCCAGGGCGACGCCCAGAAGTTCTCGACCCTCGCCGACGGCTTCATCAGCTCCGGCGTCAAGGTCCTGATCATCGCCCCCTCCGACCCGGCCGTCGGTGCCGCGGTCGAGGCCAAGGCGAAGACCGCGGGCATCCCGGTCATCAACTACGACCGCCCGAGCCTCGGCGGCAGCGCCGAGTACTACGTCTCGTTCGACAACGAGAAGGTCGGCCAGCTCCAGGGCCAGGCCATGGCCGACGCGCTGAAGGACAAGCAGGGCGCGGGTGTCGTCCAGATCGAGGGCGCCCCGACCGACAACAACGCCACGCTGTTCACCAACGGCCAGGACTCCGTCCTCGAGCCGCTGTTCTCCTCCGGCAAGCTCAAGCGGATCCAGAAGCAGCCGATCAACGACTGGGACAACCAGCTCGGCGGCACGACGTTCGAGCAGATCTTCCAGGCCAACGGCGGCAAGGTCGACGGCGTCGTCGCGGCGAACGACGGCCTGGCCGGCGCGGTGATCACCATCCTCAAGAAGAACGGCCTGAACGGCAAGATCCCGGTCACCGGCCAGGACGCCACCGCCGACGGCCTGATGGCGGTCATGCGCGGCGAGCAGTACATGACCGTGTTCAAGCCGATCAAGGAAGAGGCCGAGGCGAGCGCCAAGCTGGCGGCCGCGCTGGCCAAGGGTGACAAGGCCGCGGCCGACGCCATCGCCACCGGCAAGCTGCACGACCCGAAGAACAACCGCGACATCAAGTCGGTGCTGCTCACGCCGACCACGATCCTGGCGAAGGACATCAAGACCGTCGTGACCCAGGGCTACGTGAAGGCGACCGAGATCTGCGGTGGCGACCTCGCCGCCAAGTGCAGCTCGCTCGGCATCTCCTGAGCCTCCGCACCACCCCTTGAACAGCCGGGCCGGGACGCGCACCCCGACGGCGCGTCCCGGCCCGGTCCCCACCCAGGAGAAAGCCCATCCATGAGTGAGCCCATTCTCGAGATCAAGGGCCTGAACAAGAGTTTCGGGCCGGTCCACGTCCTCCACGACGTGGACTTCGACGTGCGTGCGGGCGAAGTGACCGCACTGGTCGGCGACAACGGTGCCGGCAAGTCGACGCTCGTCAAGTGCATCGCCGGCATCCACCCGTACGACTCGGGGGCCGTGCGGTTCAACGGGCAGGACGCCCACATCCGCGGCCCGAAGGACGCGGCCGAGCTCGGCATCGAGGTCGTCTACCAGGACCTCGCGCTCGCCGACAACCTCGACATCGTCCAGAACATGTTCCTCGGCCGCGAGCGCGGCAGTTCGTGGAAGCTCGACGAAGCGAGCATGGAGAAGGCCGCCCGCGAGACGCTGGCCTCCCTGTCGGTCCGGACCGTGAAGTCGGTCCGCACGCCGGTCTCCTCACTGTCCGGTGGCCAGCGGCAGACCGTCGCCATCGCGAAGTCGGTGCTGTGGAACAGCAAGGTCGTCGTGCTCGACGAGCCGACCGCGGCCCTCGGTGTCGCGCAGACCCGGCAGGTGCTCGACCTGGTCCGCCGGCTGGCCGAGCAGGGCCTGGGGGTCGTGCTGATCAGCCACAACATGGCCGACGTGTTCGAGGTCGCCGACCGCATCGCCGTGCTCTACCTCGGCCGGCTCGTCGCCGAGGTGCACACGAAGGACGTCACCCACGGCCAGGTCGTGGAACTGATCACCGCCGGTCGCTCCGGTGACCTCGGCCTGGCCCGGCCCGAAGCCGTGGTCCTGTGAGCGGGAAGAAAGAACCGGAAATGACTGAAACCCCTGCCAAGCACGAGGTCGGCACCCCCGCCGACGCGCTCGCGCAGACCCAGGCCCCCACCGGGGCGATCTCCGACTTCGGCATCGACACGACATCGATGTCAACCGGCGAAGCGATCCGCGACTACTTCGCCCGCCTGCGGGCCGGCGAGCTCGGCGCGCTGCCGTCGCTGTTCGGCCTGCTCGTGCTGGTCGTCCTGTTCAGCGCGCTGTCGGACAACTTCTTCACGCTGGCCAACATCGCCAACGTGTTCCCGCAGGGCGCGGGCGTCATCATCATCGCGATGGGCATCGTGTTCGTGCTGCTGCTCGGCGAGATCGACCTCGCCGCCGGTGTCGCGTCCGGCACCGCCGCGTCGGTGATGGCCCTGCACTACGTGCACGCCGGGAACCTGCTGGGCTCCCTGGGGACCGGCGTGTTCGTCACGTTCATCGCCGTCCTCGCCGTGGCCATGCTGCTGTCGGCCTACCAGCGGATCTGGGCCGGTGCCGCGCTTTCGCTGATCGGCCTGCTGATCGTCGCGATCGGCGTCCCGGCCAACGCGTGGCTCGAGATCCTGCTGGCCATCTGCGTCGGCACCGCGATCGGCTGCATCACCGGCTTCCTCGTGTCGAAGATCGGCATGCCGTCCTTCGTCGTGACGCTGGCGCTGTTCATCGTGTGGCAGGGCGTCCTGCTGCAGTTCATCGGTGAAGGCGGCACGATCGGCATCAGCAACTCGGACGTCCTGTACAAGATCGCCAACGGCAACCTGAACATCGTCGGCAGCTGGATCTTCTTCCTCGTCGCGGCCGGCGGGTTCGCGGTGGTCACGCTGGTCAGCCACTTCAAGCGGCTCCAGCGCGGCCTGGTCGTCCAGCCGACCGCGCTGGTGCTGGTCAAGGTCGGCGCGCTCGTCGTGCTGTCGGCGGTGGGGACCTGGCTGCTGACGATCGACCGCTCGCCGAACAAGACGGTCGTGACGATCCAGGGTGTCCCGTACGTCATCCCGATCATGCTGGCGCTGCTGGTGGCCGGCACCTACGTGCTCAACCGGACCAAGTACGGCCGGTACGTCTACGCGGTCGGCGGCAACAAGGAAGCCGCCCGCCGCGCCGGTATCGACGTGCCGAAGATCCGCGCGAGCGTGTTCGTCATCGGCTCGGCGGTCGCGGCCATCGGCGGCATCGTCGCCGCGTCGAAGGTCGGTTCGGTCAGCCCGCAGTCCGGTGGCCTGAACACGCTGCTGTTCGCGGTCGGTTCGGCCGTCATCGGCGGCACGTCGCTGTTCGGCGGCAAGGGCCGGGTCTCCGACGCCGTGGTCGGCGGGCTCGTGATCGCCGTCGTGATCAACGGCCTGGGCCTGCTCAAGCAGCCGGCCGCGGTGGTCAACATCATCACCGGTCTGGTCCTGCTCCTCGCCGCCACGGTCGACGCGCTGTCCCGGCGCCGCGCGGCTGCGTCGGCGCGCTGAACCAGCATGGGATGATCAAGCCCGTGACCAGCTCGCCCGTTGCTCGACCGGACGAGGTGCGCCGGCACAACCGCACGACCCTGCTCCGCCTGCTGCACGTCGGCGGGCCGAGCACCCGGGCGACCCTGGCCGCGGAGCTGGGGCTCAACCGGAGCACGATCAAGACCCTCGTCGACGGGCTCGCCGAAGCCGGCGTCGTCGAGGAGAAGGTGCCGAGGCCGGGACGAGGGGCGGGCCGCCCCTCGCTCCTGGTCCTGCCCCAGCCGCACGCGGCGGTCGTGCTCGCGGTCGACCTGCAGGTCGAGCACGTCGCGATCGCCCTGGTCGGGCTCGGCGGGCAGATCCTGGGCCGCAACAGCTGGAACCTGCGCGGCCGGATGGGGCAGCCCGCCGAGGTGATCACCCACATCATCGAGTCGACGGCCATCCTGGCCGGCGACCTCGACGTGACCCCGGTGGCGGCCGGGGTGTCGGTGCCCGGCGTCGTCCGGCGCGCGGACGGGCACGTGCACGAAGCCCCCAACCTGCGCTGGACCGACGTCGCGCTCGGCGAACGGCTCGGCGGGGTGCTGCAGATCCCGATCCTGGTCGGCAACGACGCCGAGTTCGGCGCGGTCGCCGAGCACCTGCGCGGGGCGGCCCGCGGCGCGTCCGACGTGGTGTACATCTCGGCGGACGTCGGGGTCGGCGGCGGTGTCATCGCCGAGGGCTCGGCGCTGCGCGGCGGCTCGGGCTACGTCGGCGAGATCGGGCACATGGTCATCCGCCCGGACGGGCGGCCCTGCTACTGCGGCAGCAGCGGCTGCTGGGAGACCGAGGTCGGCGAAGCGGCGCTGTGCCGGGCGCTCGGGCTGGCCGAGGACACCCCGCGCGGGGCGATCCTGTTCGAGCTGCGCGAGCTGGGCCGCGACCCGGAGGCGGCGATGACGCGGCTCTCGGAGTTCGCGGAATGGCTGACGCTGGGGCTGATCAACGTCGTCAACCTGCTGGGGCCGCAGCTGGTGATCCTGGGCGACCTGCTGACGGTGCTGCCCGAGGCGGTGCTGCGGCACGTCGAGGCCGAGGTGCGGCAGCGCAGCCTGGTGAGCCGGGCGGTCGGCGGCACGCGGATCGTCAGCTCGGCGCTGGGGGCCGACGGGAGGCTGCTCGGCGCCGCGGAGGTGGCGTTCGAAGTGGTCCTGGATTCTGTCTGATTTTCTGTCTGCTTTCGTGTCCGGAATCACTGCAGTTGATGGCCATACCGTGATTTCCGCCACGCAATGTGCAAGTTGCAGAAAGGCGGCCGGTGCCTGTGCGCACCGGCCGCCTTTCTTCGTCTGTGTTACCGCTGGATGTCGGCGGACAGTTCCTTGAGCTTGGCCTCGTGCTCGCGGGCGTGGTGCCCGCAGAAGAGCAGTTCGCCACCCGTGCTGAGGATGGCTCGTACCTGAGCTGCTGCTCCGCACCGGTCACAGCGGTCGGCGGCGGTCAGTTCGGGGCGGGTGAGCGTCGGCGATGTCATGGGGGTCTCCCTCCGTCCCGGCACCGGTCGCCCGGTGCCATCGATCCAGCTACGCCCACTTCGGCACTGATGCCGGTGGCGGCGATCGCCTCCGGCTCCGCGTGTTCGTGCTTCCACTGTTCCAGACGTTTCGCGGCTCGCAAGTGTTCCCGCGCCGGTGGGACCTGAGTCACGTCGATTTACCCCGGATGCCGTAGCGCCGTCCCGCATTCCAGGAGACGATTACCCGGAGAGTTACGTTTTCCGTGGTCAGGCACCATGGGGCGGTGCGTTCGGTGACTTCCCCACGACGGCTTTCCGCCGTCCCCGCCCCGCTCTTGTTCGTTCTCAGCGGAATTTCGATGTACGCCGGAGCGGCGGTCGCGGTCGACCTTTTCGGCCACGCGACCCCGGCGGGCGTGGCCTGGCTCCGCTGCCTCGGCGCGGCGGTGGTCCTGCTGGCCTGGCGCCGGCCGGGGCCCGCGGCGTGGCGGGGCCGGCGGTTGCTGCTGGCGATCGTGTTCGGCGTGGTGACGGCGGGCATGAACGTGCTGTTCTACGAGGCGATCGCCAGGCTGCCCCTGGGCACGGCGGTGGCGGTGGAGTTCGCGGGCCCGGTGGTGGTGGCGGCCCTGGGGTCCCGGACGGTGCGCGACGTGTTCGCGCTGCTCCTGGTGGCGGCGGGGGTGGTGGCGATCGCGGACGTCCGCCTCGGAGGCAGCTTCTGGGGCGTGGTGTTCGCCCTGGGGGCGGCGCTGGCCTGGGCGGGGTACATCCTGCTGGGCAAGCGGGTGGCGGTGGGTGGTGACGGCATCGACAGCCTGGCGATCGGCTTCTTCGCGGGGACGGTGGTGCTGTCACCGTTGGCGCTCGGGACGGGTGCGGTGTGGTCGTCGCCACGGTTGCTGCTGCTCGGGGTCGGGGTGGGGGTGCTGTCGACGGTGGTGCCGTATGCGCTGGACCAGGTGGTGCTGCGGCGGGTGGGCCAGGCGCGGTTCGCGACACTGCTGGCGCTGCTTCCGGTGACGGCGGGGGTGATGGGGTTCGTGGTGCTGGGGCAGGTGCCTTCGCTGCCCGAGGCGGTGGGGACGCTGGCGGTGGTGGCTGGGGTGGCGATGCGGGGCCGGGATGGGGCTGGGGAGCCGCCTGGGTGAGGGTGGTTCGGGCGGTGGGTGGGCGGCTGTCCGGCGGCGCGGCGGCCCGACGGACCGCGGACCGGCGGTTCGGCGGGGTGACGGCGGCCCGGCGGCCTGGCGGCCTGGCGGCCCGACGGACCGGCGGTTCGGCGGTTCGGCGGTTCGGCGGGGTGAGGTTGGGCCGGCGGTTCGGCGGCCCGGCGGCGCGGCGGCGCGGCGGACTGGCTGGGTGAGGGTGGTCCGGGCGTCTGGGCCGGGCGCCTGGCCGGCGGCGGAGGTTGTGCGGGGTGGGTTGCCCACAAGCCGCTGGAGGTGTGGATAACCAGCGTTCGGCGGGCGATTTCGGGCCGTTTCCGTCGGTCGGCGCCGATAGGCTGAAGTCGGGCGGATCCCCCAGGGAGGGTGGGTCCTGCGGGCGGCGGCTTTCGCAGCGCGGCGGTGACCCGCCAAGCCGGTGGGCCGCACGAACGCCCGGACCGGACACAACTCCGGACCGGACACCAACCCGGAACGGACACCAACCCGGAACGGACACGAACCCCGGAACGGACACGAGCCTCGGACCGGAACCGGACACGAACCCCGAACCGACACGAACCCCGGACCGGACACGACCCCCGGAACCGGCCCAAACCCCGGAACGCTTCGCCATGGCCCCCACCGCTCCACCCCGGGATACTGACCCCCGAGCAGCGCGAAAGCAGGTGGCCATGACCAAAGCGGCGTCAGCCGCGGCGAAGGACTTCGCCGCCGCCGGAGTGGGTGGGGTTCAGCTCTCCTGGGCGGACAACAACGGCATCCCGCGCTCGCGGATCGTGCCCGTGGCCGGGCTGGCCGATGCCGCCACCAGGGGCGTCGGTGCCACCTCGCTCTTCGCCGTCTTCGACACCCACGACTCCATCACCTACGCGCACGAACCGCTGTCGACGCCCTCCGGCGACATCCGGCTCGTGCCCGTCGTCGAACGGCTGCGGCGGCTCGCCGGGCAGCCCGCGCTCGCCTGGGCGCCCGTGCGGCAGCTCACCCGAACCGGTGATCCCTGGCCCTACTGCCAGCGCGCCGTCCTCGAAGCCCAGGTTGCCGCCGCCGCCCGGAAGGGGCTCGAGTTCCGGGCCGGCTACGAGCTCGAATTCGCCGTCGCCCCGGTCGGCAGCGCCGGCATCCTCGAGAACCCCGGCCACCCCGGGCCCGCCTACAGCCCGCACGCCCTCGTCCCGCTCGACGGCTTCGTCGGCGCCCTCCTGCACGACTTCGCGGCCAACGGCCTGCGGATCGGCCAGCTCCACGCCGAGTACGGCACCGCCCAGCTCGAGCTCTCCCTCGCCGCCACCGATCCGGTCGCCGCCGCCGATGACCAGCTGCTCGCCCGGCAGACCATCCACGCCGCCGCGCGGATGCACGGCCTCGCCGTCAGCTTCGCCCCTCTCATCGGCCTCGACGCCGCCGGCAACGGCTGGCACCTGCACACCTCCGTCCACCGCAAGGGCCGGAACCTCCTCGAAACCGGGGAAACCGGGCAGCCCGAAGGCGACGGCGCCGGCTACCTCGCGGGCCTGCTGCGCGACCTGCCCGCCCTGACCGCGATCACCGCGCCGAGCGTCCCGTCGACCCTGCGGCTGCGGCCCGGCTACTTCGCCGGCGCGTACGCGTTCTGGGGCGTCGAGAACCGGGAAGCGCCGCTGCGGTACGTGCCCGGCTCGGCGCTGCTGGGCGACGGCCACGCGAACGTCGAGCTCAAGACGTCCGACGCCTCCGCGAACCCGTACCTCGCGCTGGCCGCGGTGCTCGCCGCCGGGATGGCAGGCATCGAGGACGCGCCCGCGCTGCCCGAGCCGATCGGCGAGGACCCGGGCGGCTGGACGGACGCCGAACGCGAGGCCCGCGGGGTGGGCCGGCTGCCGGCGAGCCCCGCCGAACAGGACGCCGCCCTGGTGGCGTCGCCGCGGGTCGCCCGCGTGCTCGGGGACGAGCTGCTGGGTGCCTTCCGCGCCGTCCGGGCCTCCGATGCCGCCTGGGCGGCCGATCGCACGGACGCCGAGATCGTCGCCGCCCACCTTTGGCGCTACTGAGAACCCTATGCTGGTCGGGACGGCCTGCGGAGACCGCAGGCCGACGGCCGAACAAGGTCTGAGGGGACCGATGACTTCCGGGATCGACGGCGGGCAGCTCGACCTGTCCGGGGTGCGGTGGCTGCCGGGCGGGGCCCGCCTGGCCGCGGTCGCCCAGGCGGAACTGCCCCAGAAGGACGGCCTGGCCGCGGCGTTCTGCGGGCTCGCCGCGCTGCGGGCGGCCGGGCTCGACGTCCCCGACCAGGACGCCGTCGCGGCGGCCGCGGGCACCGTCCGGGGGCCCGCCGTGCGCCCGCCGGGCGAGCCGGGCCGGCGCGACTTCCGGCTGCCGCTGCCGGTCGTCGACGACCCGGCCGCGGCGGGCACCCGGGTGTCCGGGCTGGCGGCGGCCGTCGGGGCGCTGTCGCGGGGCGCCCTCGCGGCGGTGCCGGTGACCGGGCAGTGGACCACCGGGGCCCTGTTCGACCTGCTCGTCGGGCTGTGGGACGTCCCGCGCGTCGCGGTGCTCGCCCGGGTCGACGCGGCCGAGCTCGGTGCCCACGACACCCCGGAACGCGCGCTGCTCGACTACCTCGACACCGGCGTCCCCCCACTGTGGACGTCCCGCTGGCGCCCGCCCGGCGGCCACTTCGTGCTCCTGGCGGGTATCCGCATCGGCGCCGAGGGCACTCTTCTGTCCGTTGTGGACACTTATCTGTCCTTCGGCGACAACGGCCGCCACGACCAGCCGGTCGAATGGGTGACGGCGGCGCTGAGGGGACTCGGCGTTCTGGTGGTCGTCGACGCCGAGCAGGCCGGGGTGGTCCGCGCGGCGGCGGGGGCCGCCGGGCTCACTCCGTCCTTTTGGGACTGACCGGCGCCCCGGCCGCGAACCGGGAGTGGCGGCGGCCGTAGGCGAAGTAGATCACCAGGCCGATCGCCAGCCACGCGGCGAACCGGATCCACGTCAGCACGTTCAGGTTGAGCATCAGGTACAGGCACGCGAGCGCGGCCACGACCGGGACCGCCGGCGAGAACGGCACCTTGAACGGCCGGTCGAGGTCGGGACGGCGGCGGCGCAGCACCGGGACCGCCACCGCCACGATGATCATCGCCGACAGCGCGCCGATGCTCACCATGTCGGCCAGCTCCGAAATCGGGATGAACGCCGCCAGCACGGCGATCAGGGCGGCGCCGCCGATCGTCATCCGGTGCGGGGTGCCCCAGCGCGGGTGCGCGGTGCCGAGCGCCTTGGGCAGCAGGCCGTCGCGGCCCATCGCGAACCCGATCCGGCCGATCGTGACCAGCTCGACCATCATCACCGACGTCAGCCCGGTGACCGCGCCGAGCGAGATCAGCGCGCCCACCCAGTGCTGGCCGACCCGGTCGAACGCGTCCGCCAGCGGCGCGCCGGTGTCGATGTCGGTGAACGGGATCATCCCGGTCAGCACGATCGAGACGCCGATGTAGAGCAACGCGCACACGCCCAGCGCGCCGAGGATGCCGACGCGCAGGTCCTTGCGCGGGTTCAGCGTCTCCTCGCCCAGGTTCGCGAGCGCTTCGAAACCGGTGTAGGCGAAGAAGACCACGGCGGCCGCGGTGATCATCCCGGCGATGCCGTAGACCGACTGCTCCAGGCCGAGCGCGGCCTGGACGATCGGTTGCTCGAGCACCGTCGTCCCGGACGCCGGCGCCTTGGCCGGCGGGATGAACGGCGTCAGGTTCGCGCCCTTGACGAAGAACAGGCCGACCGCGAGCACCAGCACGCAGACCGCGACCTTCACGCACACCAGGAGGTTGGTCAGCCAGGCCGACTCCTTGATGCCCAGCACGGCGACCACGGTCAGCACGGCGATGATCAGCACCGCGCCGACGTTGACCTTCGCGTCCTCGCCGAACCACTCCGGCGACAGCCCGAGCAGGTTCGCCAGGTAGCCCGACCAGCCGCGCGACACCACGGCGGCACCGAGCGCGAACTCCAGCAGCAGGTCCCAGCCGATGATCCAGGCGAACACCTCGCCGAGGGTGGCGAAGGCGTAGGTGTAAGCGCTTCCCGCCGTCGGGACGCTGGAGGCGAGTTCGGCGTAGCACAGCGCCGCGAGCCCGGCGACGACCGCGCCGAGCACGAACGACAGCGTCACGGCCGGCCCCGCGTGGGTCTTCGCCTCGACACCGGCCAAGGTGAAGATGCCGGTGCCGATGATGATCCCCACGCCGAACCCGATCAGGTCACGGCCGCGCAGCCGTCGTTTCAGCTCGCCGGACTCCTGGCGCTCCAGGACCTCGTCCACGTTCAGCGTTCGCCGCTCACCCATGAGAGAAAGTTAGAAGGTCACGGGTCTTTTCGCAGATCGGCTGCGCTCGGGCCGGCCTCCTGGGCGAGGATCGCGGCCTGCACCCGCGAGCGCAGGCCGAGCTTGGCCAGCACGCGCGAGACGTGCGTCTTCACCGTCGCTTCGCCGATGTACAGCCGGGCACCGATCTGGGTGTTGGACAGGCCCTCGCCCAGACAGCCGAGCACTTCGCGCTCGCGGTCGGTCAGGTCGGCGAGGCCGCGCGGAAGGGGTGCCGGGGCCGCCGCGGCGAACGCGCTGATCAGCCGCCGCGTGACCGGCGGGGCGAGCACGCCGTCGCCGGCCGCGACGAGCTTCACCGCTTCGACCAGCCGGGGCGCTTCGACCGATTTGAGCAGGAAGCCGGCGGCCCCGGCCCGCAGCGCGCCGTGCACGTACTCGTCGAGGTCGAACGTGGTCAGCACGAGCACCTGGGTGAGCCCCTCGGCCACCAGTTCCCGGGTGGCGGCGATGCCGTCGGTCCCCGGCATCCGGACGTCCATCAGGGTGACGTCCGGCCGCAGCGCCCGCGCCTGCCGGACGGCGGTGGCGCCGTCGGCGGCTTCGCCGACGACCTCGATGCCCTCGGCGTGGCCGAGGATGGTGGTGAGGCCGAACCGGACGGCGCTGTGGTCGTCGGCGACCAGCACGCGGATCGTCATCTCGGCCCTCCGGGGTTCCGGGTGGCCGAGCCCCCGGTTGTCACAGCCCCGGCGACCGGGAGTTCGGCGCGGACGAGCCAGCCGTCGCCCGCCGGGCCCGCGGTGAGCTCGCCGCCCACCGCGCCGGCGCGCTCGCGCATGTTCAGCAGGCCGGTGCCACCACCAGCCGCCGCCGGGAGCGGGCCGCGGACGTCGTTGCGGACCTCCACCGCGAGGACGCCGCCGACCCGGTGGACCGCGATGTCGACCCGCCCGCCCGGGGCGTGCTTCACGGCGTTGGTCAGCGCCTCCTGCGCGATCCGGTACGCCGTCAGGTCGACCGCCGCCGGCAGCGGCCGCCGGGAGTCCACAGTGGACTCGACGTGCACGTCCAGCCCGCTGGCCCTGGCCGATTCCACCAGCTTGGCCAGGTCCGCCAGCCGGGCGGGCGCGGTCGTCTCCGCGGCCCCGCCCTCGGCCTTGAGCAGCCCGATCATCGCGCGCATCTCCGCCAGGGCGCTGACACTGTTCTCCCGCACCGATGCCAGCACCGCCTTCGCCAGTTTCGGGTCCGGCAGCGACAGCGCCGCCTCCGACTGGATCGCGATGGCCGAAAGGTGCCCGGCGATCACGTCGTGCAGGTCACGGGCCATCCGCCCGCGTTCGGCGGCGACCGCCGCCCGCCGGTCCAGCTCCGCGATCTTCGCCAGCTGCCCGGCGTTGGCCCGCTCGGTCTCGGCGATGTCCCGCTGCTGGCGGACGTTCGCCGCCCACCACACCGGCGTGATGACGAACGGCAGCAGGCCGACCGCGGCCAGCACCGCCGTCCGCCACTCCTGCGCGAGCACGAGCACCGCGGCGAGCACGCCCACCACCGAGGACGCGGCGAGACCGATCAGCACCCGGCTGGTGCGGCGGGAGCCGTAGAGCGTCGCCGCGTACAGGAAGTCGGTGAAGATGATCAGCACCGGGAGCGAGGGGCCGAGCGCGACGTCCGCCACGACCACCGCGGTCGCCAGGACCAGGGCGAGGGGGACGCGCCGGCGCAGCAGCTCGAGCCCGCACAACGCGGTCAGCTCCACCAGCCGCACCCCCAGCGGGGCGTGGTCGTACGCCGTCACGAGCCGGTGGACGCCGGTCGTGTAGACGAGGAACCCGATCAGCCAGGTGGCCAGCGCGATCAGGCCGTCCTGCTGCCACACCGGGAGCGAGCGCAGGCGGGGGAGGGACACCCGATCATCCCAGCACACCGCGCGCCGGGGCCGCGTCCGACGAAGTGATGACGCCCGGTCCCCCCGATCGCCGACGCGGCCGGGCACGCGGGCGCGGGAGTGTGGCGGGGTGGCAGAGATCGGGAAGTTCTTCGCGGAGAACCCGATGGCGGCCGTCATCGCGGCGGGCGAGATCGGGTTCTGGGTGTTCATCGCGGCGGGGCTGGCGGTGCGGTACGTGCTGCGCGCGCGGCGCGTGTCGGCGGTGCTGCTGGCCATGGTGCCGCTGGTCGACGTCGTGGTGCTGGTGGCGACCGTGCTCGACCTGTCCACCGGGGGCGAGCCGGGGTTCACGCACGGCCTCGCGGCGGTCTACCTGGGCTTCAGCGTGGTGTTCGGGCCCGGCATGGTGCGGTGGGCCGACGGGCGGTTCGCGCACCGGTTCGCCCACGCGCCCCTGCCGCCGAAGCCGCAGGGGCGGGAGAAGCTGCGCCACGAGTGGCGTGCATGGGGCAAGTGCGTGCTGGCCTGCGGGCTCGCCGCGGTGACCCTGCTGGCGGTGATCTTCGCGATCGGCGAGCCGGCGCGGGTCGCGCCGCTGTGGGGCTGGTTCCCGCGGCTGGGCACGGTGACGGTGATCTGGCTGTTCACCGGCCCGGTGTGGGAGGAGCTGTCCGGCAGGCGCGAGGAGGCGCGGGGGTGATGTCGGCCGTGCGGATGGCGGGAACGGCCGGGCACCGGAATGCTGGTCCCGTGCCCGAACAGATCCCCGCCCTGCACGCGCTCGCCGCCTCCTACGGCGTCGCCACCCGGTACGAAAACGCCGACCGGGTCGAGGTCGACGTGGCCGACGACGTCGTGGTCGCCGTCCTCGGCCAGTTCGGCGTCGACGCGACCACCGACGAGGCCATCGCCGCGGCCCTGACCGCCCTGCGCGAGGCCCCGGCCGCCCTGCCGCCGACCATCGTCGTGCGGGAGGGCACCGGCAAGACGCTGGGCGTCGACGCCGAAGTCGTCCTCGAAGACGGGACGCGGCGGCGGGCCGCCGGGGAACTGCCCGCCGACCTGCCGCTCGGGTGGCACCGGGTGGTCACCGCCGACCAGGACGTCGTGCTGGCCGTCGTGCCGGCGAAGCTGCCGCCGGTCCCGCCCGCCTGGGGGTGGATGCTGCAGCTCTACGCCCTGCACTCGGCCGGGTCCTGGGGCATCGGCGACTACGCCGACCTCGCCGCCTTCGCCGCCCGGTCGGCCGCGGAACTGGACGCCGGCGTCCTGCTGGTGAACCCCGTGCAGGCGATCAGCCCCGCCCACCCGGTCGAACGCTCGCCGTACTCGCCGGCGAGCCGTCGGTTCGCCAACCCCGTCTACCTGCGCGTCACCGCCACCGAGACGTTCGCGCGGGCCGACGCCGCGACGCGCGTGGCCGTCGAGTCCCTGGCGCCGGACCGCGAAGGGGAACTGGTCGACTACGACGCCGTCTGGACCGCCAAGCGGGCCGCGCTCGAGCTGCTGTGGCCGCACCGCGTCGAAGAGGTGGCCGACGACCGCGACCTCCGCGACTTCGCCCTCTTCTGCGCGCTCGCCGAGCGGCACGGCGCCGACTGGCGGGACTGGCCCGAAGACCTGCGCGACCCCGCCGGACCGACGGTGGCGAAGGCGCGCGAAGAGCTGAAGGAGCGGGTCGCCTTCCACGCGTGGCTGCAGCACCTCTGCCGGGTGCAGCTCGAAGCGGCGCGGAAGGCCGCGCGCGAGGCCGGGATGACCGTCGGGATCGTGCACGACCTGCCGGTCGGGGTGCACCCCGGTGGGGCCGACACGTGGGCGCTCGAAGACGTCTTCGCCGCCGACGTGCGGGTCGGCGCCCCGCCCGACGCCTTCAACCAGCAGGGACAGGACTGGAACCTGCCGCCGTGGCGGCCGGACAAGCTGGCGGAGGCGGGCTACGCGCCGTTCCGGGACGTCATCCGGGGCGTCCTCCGGTACGCCGACGGCATCCGCGTCGACCACATCGCCGGCCTGTGGCGGCTGTGGTGGATCCCGCCGGGCGAACCCGCGCACCGCGGCACGTACGTGTACTACGACGCCGAAGCGATGGTCGGCGTGCTCGCGCTCGAAGCGCACCGGGCCGGCGCCGTCGTCGTGGGGGAGGACCTCGGCACCGTCGAAGAGGTCGTCACCGAAACCTTGCACGAACGGGGGATGCTGACCTCGGCCGTGCTGTGGTTCGAACGCGACTGGGACGCGCCCGGCCGGCCGTTCAACCGGCCGGAAAGCTGGGATCCGGACGCCATGGCCAGCATTTCCACGCACGACCTGCCGACGGTCCCGGGCTGGCTGAAGAGCGAGCACGTCCGGGTCCGGGCCGAGCTGGGCCTGCTGGACCGCGGGGTCGAGGCGGAGGAAGAGGCTGCCGCCGAAGAGCGCAAGGCGTTGCTGGAACTCGTTGCCCGCGAAGGGATTCCGGACGGCGACCCGGTCGTGGCGCTGCACACCCTGCTCGCGAAGGCCGCGTCACGGCTCGTGCTGACCTCGCCGGCCGACGTGGCGGGCCAAGTGCGGCAGCCGAATCTGCCCGGAACGGTCGACCAGTACCCTAACTGGCGGATTCGCCTGCCCGTCAGCGTCGACGGCTTCTTCACCGCTGAGGGGGTCCGCGCCGCGGTCGCCCCGCTGGCGGCGGCCCGGCCGCTGCCCCGGTAACGACCACCCCGGCGCGCGCGACCCCCGGTGGTACGTCACCGGCACGACCAAGCTCGAGGAGAAACCCAGTGCGGCCCTGGCCCGGAACGCCCTACCCGCTCGGCGCCACCTACGACGGAGTCGGGACGAACTTCGCCCTGTTCTCCGAGGTGGCCGAGCGCGTCGAACTGTGCCTGTTCGACGCCGAGGGCAAGGAGGAGCGGTACGCGCTCGAAGAGGTGGACGGCTTCGTCCACCACGGCTACCTGCTGAACGTCGGCCCGGGACAGCGCTACGGGTTCCGCGTGCACGGCCCGTACGACCCGAAGCGCGGCCTGCGCTGCAACCCGAACAAGCTGCTCATCGACCCGTACGCGAAGGCCGTCTCGCACGGCGTGAAGTGGGACGAGTCGCTGTTCGGCTACAAGTTCGACAACCCGGCCGAGCGCAACGACGACGATTCCGCGGGCCACGTGCCGTATTCGCTGGTGGCGAACCCGTTCTTCGACTGGGGCAACGACCGGCAGCCGAAGCGCCCGTACAACGAGACGGTCATCTACGAGGCCCACGTCAAGGGCATGACCGTGAACCACCCGTTCGTGCCCGAACCGCTGCGCGGCACGTACGCCGGCCTCGCGCACCCCGCCGTCGTCGAGCACCTGCAGAAACTCGGCGTGACCGCGGTGGAGCTGCTGCCGGTGCACCAGTTCGTCACCGACCACGGCCTCGACGGCAAGGGCCTGACGAACTACTGGGGTTACAACACGATCGGGTACTTCGCGCCGCACGACTCCTACGCGGCGATGCCCGGCGAGGGCGGCCAGGTCCAGGAGTTCAAGGGCATGGTCAAGGCCCTCCACGAAGCCGGGATCGAAGTCATCCTCGACGTGGTTTACAACCACACGGCCGAGGGAAACCACCTCGGGCCGACGCTGTCGATGCGGGGCATCGACAACGAGGCCTACTACCGGCTGGTGGAGGGGGAGCCCGAGTACTACATGGACTACACCGGCACCGGGAACTCCCTCAACGTCCGCAACCCGCACACCCTGCAGCTGATCATGGACTCGCTGCGCTACTGGGTGACGGAGATGCACGTCGACGGCTTCCGGTTCGACCTCGCCTCGGCGCTGGCGCGCGAGTTCTACGACGTCGACCGGCTGTCGACGTTCTTCGACCTCGTCCAGCAGGACCCGATCGTCAGCCAGGTGAAGCTGATCGCCGAGCCGTGGGACGTCGGCCCCGGTGGCTACCAGGTGGGCAACTTCCCGCCGCTGTGGACGGAGTGGAACGGGCAGTTCCGCGACACCGTCCGCGACTTCTGGCGCGGCGAACCCTCGACGCTCGGGGAGTTCGCGAGCCGGATCACCGGCTCGTCGGACCTCTACCAGGACGACGGCCGCCGCCCGTTCGCGTCGATCAACTTCGTCACCGCGCACGACGGCTTCACGCTGCGGGACCTGGTGTCCTACAACGAAAAGCACAACGAGGCCAACGGCGAGGACGGCCGCGACGGCGCCGACGACAACCGCTCGTGGAACTGCGGCGTCGAGGGCGAGACCGACGATCCCGAGGTGCTGGCCCTGCGCGTCCGGCAGCAGCGGAACATGCTCGCGACGCTGATGCTCTCCCAGGGCGTGCCGATGATCCTGCACGGCGACGAGTTCGGCCGCACCCAGCAGGGAAACAACAACGTCTACTGCCAGGACTCGGAACTGTCCTGGATGGACTGGGAACTGGCCAAGCAGAACGCGGACCTGGTCAAGTTCACCGGCGGGCTGGGCGCGTTCCGGCACCGGCACCCGGTGTTCCGCCGCCGCCGCTTCTTCCAGGGCGGCCCGGTCGGCAAGGGCGAGAAGCTCGGCGACATCGCCTGGTTCACCCCGGCCGGCGAGGAGATGACCGAGCAGAACTGGGACGACGGCTTCGGCAAGGCGGTCGTCGTCTTCCTCAACGGCAAGGCGATCCCCGACCTGGACCAGCGCGGGATGCACGTCGAGGACAACTCGTTCCTGCTCGCCTTCAACGCCCACTACGAGGACATCGACACCACGCTCCCGGGCAACGGCTACGGGGAGAGCTGGACCGTCGTGGTCGACACCGCGACCGGGGAGGTCGAACCCGCCGGCGCCAAGCCGATCGAAGGCGGCGGCCGGCTCACCCTCCCCGCCCGGTCCCTGATCGTGCTGCAACGGACGGAGACGGAAGCCGAATGACGGTGCCGGAGTCGACCTACCGGGTGCAGCTGCGCCCGGAGTTCACCTTCGCCGACGCGGCCGGCATCGCCGGCTACCTGCGCGACCTGGGCATCGGTGCGCTCTACGCGTCGCCGGTGCTGGACGCGGCGCCCGGCTCGACGCACGGCTACGACGTCGTCGACCCGACGCGCGCGCGGCCCGCGCTCGGCGGCGAGGCGGCTCGTCAGGAGCTGTCGGCGCTGCTCAAGGAGCTCGGGCTGGGCCTGGTGGTCGACATCGTGCCGAACCACATGTCGGTCGAGGTGCCGAAGGCGAACCGCTGGTGGTGGGACGTCCTGGAGCACGGCCGCGACTCGCAGTACGCGGAGTTCTTCGACATCGACTGGGAGCGCGGCCCGATCCTGCTGCCGGTCCTCGGCGAGGACGACGCCGTCGCCGAGCTGACCATCGAGGGTGACGAGCTGGTCTACTACGACCACCGGTTCCCGATCGCCCCCGGCACGGGTACCGGGACACCGCAGGAGGTCCACGAGCGCCAGCACTACCGCCTGATCGGCTGGCGCCGCGGCAACGCCGAGCTGACCTACCGCCGCTTCTTCGACATCACGAACCTGGCCGCGGTCCGCGTCGAAGACCCGAAGGTGTTCGCCGAGACGCACGGCGAGGTGCTGCGCTGGGTCGCCGACGGCGACGTCACCGGCCTGCGCGTCGACCACCCGGACGGCCTCGCCGACCCGGGCGGCTACTTCCGGCGCCTGCGCGAGAACGCGCCGAACGCCTGGATCGTGGCCGAGAAGATCCTGCACCCCGGCGAGCCGCTGCCGCAGACCTGGCCGGTCGACGGCACCACCGGCTACGACGCCCTGCGCGAGATCGCCGGCGTGTTCGTCGACCCGGCGGGCGAGCCGGGCTTCACGGCGCTGGCGAACGAGCTGGGCGTGAAGACCGGCTACCACCGGGTCGAGGCCGAGGCCCGGCGCCTGGTCACCGACCGCATCCTGGTCGCCGAGGTCCGGCGGATCGCCGCGCTGCTGCCCGGCGTCGATCCCGAGCAGGCCCGGCAGGCCGTGGCCGAGACCATGATCGCCTTCCCGGTCTACCGCTCCTACCTGCCCGAAGGCGCGGCGCACTGGGCGGCGGCGATCGACGGCGCCCGCCGCGCCCGGCCCGACCTCGCCGAGCCGCTGGCCGTGCTCGACGCCGCCGTGCGCGAGCACCCGGAGAGCGAGCTGGCCACCCGGCTGCAGCAGACGTCGGGCATGGTCGTGGCCAAGGGCACCGAGGACACGACGTTCTACCGCTACACGCGCTTCGCCGCGCTCAACGAGGTCGGCGGCAACCCGGACCGGTTCGGCCTCGGCGTCGAGGAGTTCCACCGGCTGGCCGCCGAGCGCGAGGCCGGCCACCCGGCGGCGATGACCACGCTGACCACCCACGACACCAAGCGCTCGGAGGACACCCGCGCACGGATGGCGGTGCTGGCCGAGGTGCCCGGCGAGTTCGCCGAGGCCCTCCGGCGGTGGACCGCGCGGCGGGGGATCGACGAGCCGTCGCTGAACCTGCTGGCCTGGCAGACGCTGGTGGCGGCCTGGCCGATCGAGCCCGCCCGGCTGCGGGACTACCTGGACAAGGCGGCCAAGGAGGCCAAGCTCCGGACCAGCTGGACCGACCACGACGAGGCCTTCGAGGCCGACGTCGCCGCGTGGCCGGACGACGTCCTGAACGACGCCGAGCTGGCCGCCGACGTCGAGGCGTTCGTCCGGCGCCTCGAGGGGCCGGGGTACGCGAACTCGCTCGGGCAGAAGCTCGTCCAGCTGACCGCGCCCGGTGTCCCGGACGTCTACCAGGGCACCGAGCTGTGGGACTTCTCCCTGGTCGACCCGGACAACCGCCGCCCGGTCGACTACGTCGTCCGCCGCGAGGTCCTGGCCCGGATCCTCGACGGCGAGCTGCCGGAGGTCGACGCCTCGGGCGCGGCGAAGCTGCTGGTCGTGCACAAGGCGCTGCGGCTGCGGCGCGAGCACCCGGCGCTGTTCCGGGGCTACCGGCCGCTGCGCGCCGAAGGCCCCGCCGCGGCCCACTGCCTGGCCTACACCCGCAGCGCGGACCTCGCCGTCGCGGTGACCCGGCTGCCGGCCGGCCTCGAAGCCGGCGGCGGCTGGCGCGACACGGTCCTCCCGCTGCCGCCCGGCAGCTGGACCGACGTCCTGACCGGCCGGGAAGTCACCGGCGACCTGGCCGCCCTGTTCGACCGCTACCCCGTCGCGTTGCTGGTGCGAGGAGAGGCATGAAGTTCAGCGTGTGGGCCCCGGCGGCCCGCCGGGTCCGGGTGAGCGTCGACGAAGGCGTGCACGAGATGACCGAGGGCGACGGCGGCTGGTGGCACGCCGAGGCCGAGGGCGTCAACTACGCCTTCCTGCTCGACGACGAGAAGCCGCTGCCCGACCCGCGGTCGCGGTGGCAGCCGCACGGCGTCCACGCCGAGTCGCGCGTCTACGACCACGGCGAGTTCGCCTGGACCGACGACGCCTGGCACGGCCGTCAGCTGCCCGGCGGGGTCGTCTACGAACTGCACGTCGGCACGTTCACCGAGGGCGGCACCTTCGACGCGGCGATCGACCGGCTCGACCACCTCGTCGAGCTCGGCATCACGCACGTCGAGCTGCTGCCGGTCAACGCCTTCGACGGGACCGCGGGCTGGGGCTACGACGGCGTCCTCTGGGGCGCGGTCCACGAGCCCTACGGCGGCCCGGACGGGCTCAAGCGGTTCGTCGACGCGGCCCACGCGCGCGGGCTGGCGGTCGTGCTGGACGTCGTCTACAACCACCTCGGGCCTTCGGGCGCCTACCTCGACAAGTTCGGGCCCTACTTCGCCGGGCAGAACGACTGGGGACCGGGCCTCAACCTCGACGGTCCCGGCTCCGACGAGGTCCGCCGGTACGTCGTCGACAACGCGCTGAGCTGGCTGCGCGACTTCCACATCGACGCGCTGCGCCTGGACGCCGTGCACGCCCTGCTCGACCGGCGGGCGGTCCACCTGCTCGAACAGCTCGCCACCGAGGTCGACGCGCTCTCGGCGGCGCTGAACCGGCCGCTGACGCTGATCGCCGAGTCCGACCTCAACGACCCGCGGCTGGTCACGCCCCGCGAGCGCGGCGGCCTCGGCCTGCACGCGCAGTGGTCGGACGACTTCCACCACGCCCTGCACGTCAAGCTCACCGGCGAGACGACCGGGTACTACACCGACTTCGCCGCCCCGGACGCGCTCGAGCGCGTGCTGCGCGAGGTGTTCTTCCACGCCGGCACCTGGTCGTCGTTCCGGGAGCGGACCCACGGCCGCCCGGTCGACACGCGGACCGTGCCCGGCCACCGCTTCCTCGGCTACCTGCAGAACCACGACCAGATCGGCAACCGCGCGACCGGCGACCGGCTCTCGGCGACGGTCTCGCGCGACCGGCTGGCCTGCGGTGCGGCCGTCCTGTTCTGCTCGCCGTTCACGCCGATGGTGTTCATGGGGGAGGAGTGGGCGGCGAGCACGCCGTGGCAGTTCTTCGCCTCCTTCCCCGACCCCGAGCTGGCCGAGGCCGTCCGCACGGGCCGCCGCCGCGAGTTCTCCCGGCACGGCTGGGGCGAGTCGGACGTGCCGGACCCGATGGACCAGGCCACGGTGGACCGCTCGCGGCTCGACTGGGCCGAGGTGGAGCGGCCCGGTCACCGTGAGGTGCTGGAGCTGTACCGCGCGTTGATCCGGCTGCGCCGCGAGCGGCCGGAGCTGGCCGACCCCCGGGTCGCGGACCTGCGGGTCGACTCGGCGCCGGACGGATCCTGGCTCGTGCTGCACCGCGGCGGGCTGCGGCTGGCCGTCAACTTCGGCCCCGGCCCGGTGACGCTGCCCCTCGGGGTGACGAACTCGCTGCTCACGTGGGGTGCGGCGACCGTGGACGGGGGCGCCGCGCACCTGCCGCCGGACACCTTCGTGCTGGCCGGGACAACGGTTACCTCCAAGTAACTCCTCGGTGATGGCGCGCACGGAACACTGGTCGTCTGGGACGATTCAGGAATGGCCACACGACCCTCCGCCGATCACGTCCTCGCCGGCCGCCCCTTCCCGCTCGGAGCCCACCCCGAGGCCGGCGGTGTGCGGTTCGCGATCACGTCCGCCGTGGCGGACGCCGTCGACCTGTGCCTGATCGACGCCGACGGGTCGGAACGCCGGATCGCGCTGACCGAGCGCACGTTCGGCGTGTGGCACGGGCTGGTGCCCGGGGTGACGCCGGGGCAGCGGTACGGCTACCGGATCCACGGCCCGTACGACCCGGCCCGCGGCCTGCGGTGCAACCCGCACAAGCTGCTGGTCGACCCGTACGCCCGGCAGATCACCGGCGGGCTCACCGACCTGGCCGCGGCCCAGGGCTTCACCGGCGACCCCGAGCGCGGGCCGATGTCCACTGTGGATTCGCTGGGCAGCGTGCCGCTGTCGGTGGTCACCTCGCCGGGCGGGCCGGACACCGGGACCAAGCCGGAGGTGCCCTTCGAAGAGGCGGTGGTCTACGAGCTGCACGTCAAGGGCTTCACCCGGCAGCACCCGTTCATCCCGGAGGCCCTGCGGGGCACCTACCTCGGCCTGGCCCACCCGGTGGCGATCGAGTACCTGACCCGGCTCGGCGTCACCTCGGTCGAGCTGCTGCCGGTGCACGCGTTCCTCGACGAGCCGTCGCTCATCCGGGCCGGACGGCACAACTACTGGGGCTATTCGCCGCTCGGCTTCTTCGCCCCGCACGCCGCCTACGCGAGCGAGCCCGGCCACGAGGTCGAGGAGTTCCGGCTGATGGTGGCCGCCCTGCACGCGGCCGGCATCGAGGTGATTCTCGACGTCGTGTTCAACCACACCTGCGAGGGCGGGCCGGACGGGCCGACGCTGAGCTTCCGCGGGCTGAACGCGCCGGTGTACTACCTGCACACCGAGCGCGGGCACATGGCCGACATCACCGGCTGCGGCAACACCCTGGAGGCCGGCTCGCCGACCGTCGTCCGGCTGGTCACCGACTCGCTGCGATACTGGACGCAGGAGATGGGCGTCGACGGCTTCCGGTTCGACCTCGCGAGCACGCTCGGCCGGCCGCGCGGCGGCGCGTTCGACGACGCGTCGACGCTGCTCACCGCGATCACCGTCGACCCGGTGCTCTCGCGCTGCAAGCTGATCGCCGAGCCGTGGGACGCCACCGGCGAGGGCTACCGCGTCGGCGGCTTCGGCGCCCAGTGGGCCGAGTGGAACGGCCGCTACCGCGACACCGTGCGCGACTTCTGGCGCGGCGCGACCGGCGTCCGCGACCTCGCCTACCGGCTGTCCGGTTCGTCGGACCTGTACGACCACAACCTGCGGCGGCCGTGGCAGTCGATCAACTTCGTCACCGCGCACGACGGCTTCACACTGCGGGACCTGGTGTCCTACAACGAAAAGCACAACGAGGCCAACGGCGAGGACAACCGCGACGGCGGCAACGACAACCGCTCGTGGAACCACGGCGCCGAGGGCGACACGGCCGACGAGGCGATCCGGGACCTGCGCGCCCGGCAGGCCCGCAACATGTTCGCCACGCTGCTGCTGTCCACCGGCACCCCGATGCTGACGGCCGGCGACGAGTTCTGGCGGACCCAGCGCGGCAACAACAACGCGTACTGCCTCGACGACGAGACGTCGTGGTTCGACTGGACCCCGGACACGCCCGAGGCCGAGGCCATGCTCGCCTTCGCCCGCCGGGTCGTGCGGCTGCGCGCGAACAGCCCGGCGCTGCGGCAGCCGGAGTTCTTCGAAGGCCGCACCACGCCGACCGGCAAACCGGACCTGGTCTGGTTCCGCCCGGACGGCGAGGAGTTCGGCGAGACCGACTGGTTCGAGGACCGGCACACGCTCGGCATGTGGATCGACGGCTCGAACAGCCAGGCCCGCAACCGCGACGGCGAGCTGGTGCCCGACCACTCGTGGCTGCTGTGGCTGCACGCCGGCGACGCCCCGGCCGAGGTGATCCTCCCGGGCCGCGAGTACGGCGAGACGTTCAAGCCGACGCTGGACACGAGCACCGCGGACGGCAGCCCGGCCAACCCGGGCGTGCTGGAGGCCAAGAGCCGCGTGACCCTCCAGTCCCGTTCCCTGCTCCTGCTCCGCGCCCCCCGCCTGGCCGCCGAGCCCCAGCCCGAACCCTACTGACGCGTACCCCCGGCCCGGCCCGGCGTGATCAGAAGGTCGACACGCGTGATTGAGGGGTCGACACGCGTGATTGAAGGGTCGACACGGGCACCGTCGCCGTGTCGACTCCCCAATCACGCGTGTCGGCTTCCTGATCACGCGTGTCGACCCGGCAAGCACGGTCGAATCGTCCATTCGGGTACGGGTGTTGGCCGTTCGGGTTCGCGTGTCGTTCGCGCGCCGGCTTAACCTGCCGGACATCCGCTGGAAATTCGTTGCGGCGAAAGCGTTTCAGACGGCGAGCACTGGGTACCAGCCTTAAGAACCCTGCCTCGTGGGCGCTTGATCGAGTCAGGCAGACTGTCGCCGTCTGCGTCCAACCGACACATCGAAGGGCGTTGCCCATGACCGGCCGGCTCGGCATCGACGACGTCTCCCCCAGCGTGAGCTGCGGCCGGTATCCGGCCAAAGCCGTTGTGGGGGAACACATCCCGGTCTTCGCGACCGTCTGGCGCGAGGGCCACGACGCCGTCGCGGCGACTGTCGCGTGGCGCGGCCCGGAAGACCGGCTGACGCGCCAGACGCGGATGGTGCCGCGCGGTCCCGACCACCCCGACGAGTTCGCCGCGGTGATCGCCCCGGACACCACCGGTCTCTGGACGTTCCGGGTCGACGCGTGGGGCGATCCCTGGGCGACGTGGGAGCACGCCGTCGAGGTGAAGGTCGCCGCCGGGCAGGGACCCGAAGACCTCGCCAACGACCTCGAGAACGGCGCCCGGCTGATCGAGCGCGTCTCCCGCCGGCCCGACCGCCGGGCCGAGAAGGCGCTTCTGATCGGCGCGGTGAAGGCCCTGCGCGACGAGGAGCGCAGCCTCGCCGAGCGCGTCGGGCCCGCGCTCTCGCCCGAAGTCCGCCAGGTCATGCACGAATTCCCGGTGCGCGAGCTGATCACCAAGGGCAAGCCGCACAAGGTCTGGGTGGACCGCCGCCGCGCCGCGTACGGCTCCTGGTACGAGCTGTTCCCCCGCTCGACCGGCGGTCTCGACGCCGAGGGCAAGCCGGTGCACGGCACCTTCGCCACCGCCGCGACCGCGCTCGACCGCGTGGCGAAGATGGGCTTCGACGTCGTCTACCTCCCGCCGGTTCACCCGATCGGGCGAGTCAACCGCAAGGGGCCCAACAACACCCTCGACGCCAAGCCGGAAGACGTCGGTTCGCCGTGGGCGATCGGCGCCGACGAGGGCGGCCACGACTCGATCCACCCCGACCTCGGCACCTTCGAAGACTTCGACGCCTTCGTGGCCCGCGCGGAAGAACTCGGCATGGAGGTGGCGCTCGACTTCGCCCTCCAGGCCGCCCCGGACCACCCGTGGGTCCTCAAGCACCCCGAGTTCTTCACCACCCGCCCGGACGGCTCGATCGCGTACGCGGAGAACCCGCCGAAGAAGTACCAGGACATCTACCCGATCAACTTCGACAACGACCCCAAGGCCGTCTACGAAGAGATGCTGCGGGTGATCACCGTCTGGATCGACCACGGGGTGAAGATCTTCCGGGTCGACAACCCGCACACCAAGCCGCCGGACTTCTGGGCCTGGCTGATCCAGTCGGTCAAGGACGCCCACCCGGACGTGCTGTTCCTGGCCGAGGCGTTCACCCGCCCGGCGCGCCTGTGGGGCCTGGCCCGGCTCGGCTTCACCCAGAGCTACACCTACTTCACCTGGCGCACCGGCAAGCAGGAACTGATCGACTTCGCCATCGACCTGCGGGAACACTGGAACGAGGGCCGGCCGAACCTGTTCGTCAACACCCCGGACATCCTCCACGAGTCGCTGCAGCGCGGCGGCCCGGGCATGTTCGCGCTGCGGGCCGCGCTGGCGGCGACGATCTCGCCGACGTGGGGCGTCTACTCCGGCTACGAGCTGTTCGAGCACGTCCCGGTCCGCGAGGGCAGCGAGGAGTACCTCGACTCCGAGAAGTACCAGCTGCGCCCGCGCGACTTCGAGCGCGCGCTCGCCGAAGGGCGCTCGCTGGAACCGTGGCTGGCGAAGCTGAACGCCGTCCGCAAGGCCCACCCGGCGCTGCAGCAGATGCGCACCCTGCACTTCCACCACGTCGACAACGACGCGCTGCTGGCCTACTCCAAACAGGACCCGGCCACCGGCGACACCGTGGTCACGGTCGTCACCCTCGACCCGTACGGGCCCCAGGAGGGCACGTTGTGGCTCGACACCGGCGCGCTCGGCTTCGAAGCGCACGAGCGGCTCATCGCCCACGACGAGGTCACCGGCGACACGTGGGACTGGGGCCCGGCGAACTACGTCCGGCTCGAGCCCTGGCGGGCGGTGGCCCACGTGGTGTCGGTCAGACGACGGCTGGCCGGCTGAGCGGGGAAGGACAGGGACTCGAGGGACTGAGGTGGAACAGATGGCGGAAGAAGCGCGGCCCGACGCCGCGTTGGGGCTGGAGGGTGTGCCGCACACCGGCGAGGCGATGACCGCCGACGGCATGCTCGTGGAACCGCAGGCCGGGGACTTCCGGTCGGCGCAGCAGGCGCCGAGCAACCCGGAGTGGTTCAAGGGCGCGGTGTTCTACGAAGTGCTGGTGCGCGCGTTCGCCGACTCCAACGGCGACGGCACCGGCGACCTGCGCGGCCTGGCCGGCAGACTCGACTACCTGGCCTGGCTGGGGATCGACTGCCTGTGGCTGCCGCCGTTCTACGCGTCGCCGCTGCGCGACGGCGGGTACGACATCAGCGACTTCCGCGCGGTGCTGCCGGAGTTCGGCAGCGTCGAGGACTTCGTCTTCCTGCTCAACGAGGCCCACCGGCGCGGCATCCGGGTGATCACCGACCTGGTGCTCAACCACACCTCGGACGCGCACCCGTGGTTCCAGCAGTCCCGCAACGACCCCGACGGCCCGTACGGCGACTACTACGTGTGGAGCGACGACGACTCCCGCTACTCCGACGCGCGGATCATCTTCGTCGACACCGAGACGTCCAACTGGACCTACGACCCGGTCCGCGGCCAGTTCTACTGGCACCGGTTCTTCTCCCACCAGCCCGACCTGAACTTCGAAAACGCCGACGTCCAGAACGCCATGATCGACACCCTGCGGTTCTGGCTCGACCTCGGCATCGACGGGTTCCGGCTGGACGCCGTGCCGTACCTGTTCGAGCAGGAGGGCACCAACTGCGAGAACCTGCCGCGCACGCACGAGTTCCTCAAGCGCTGCCGCAAGGTCGTCGACGACGAGTACCCGGGCCGGATCCTGCTCGCCGAGGCCAACCAGTGGCCCTCGGACGTCGTCGAGTACTTCGGCGACCCGGCGGTCGGCGGCGACGAGTGCCACATGGCGTTCCACTTCCCGCTGATGCCGCGGATCTTCATGGCCGTGCGCCGCGAGTCGCGGTTCCCGATCTCGGAGATCCTCGCCCAGACCCCGACGATCCCCAGCGGGTCGCAGTGGGGGATCTTCCTGCGCAACCACGACGAGCTGACCCTCGAGATGGTCACCGACGAAGAGCGCGACTACATGTACGCGGAGTACGCCAAGGACCCGCGCATGAAGGCCAACATCGGCATCCGCCGCCGGCTGGCCCCGCTGCTGGACAACGACCGCAACCAGCAGGAGCTGTTCACGGCGATGCTGCTGTCCCTGCCGGGCTCGCCCGTTCTGTACTACGGTGACGAGATCGGCATGGGAGACAACATCTGGCTCGGCGACCGCGACGCGGTCCGCACGCCCATGCAGTGGACCCCGGACCGCAACGCCGGGTTCTCCTCCTGCGACCCCGGCCGGATCTACCTGCCGGTGATCATGGACCCGGTGTACGGCTACCAGGGCCTGAACGTCGAGGCGCAGTCCAACAACGACGCCTCGCTGCTCAACTGGACCCGGCGGATGATCGAGGTGCGCAAGCAGCACCACGCCTTCGCCGAAGGCGACTTCGTCGACCTCGGCGGGTCCAACCCGAGCGTGCTGGCCTACAAGCGCCAGTGGCGGCGCCCGGACGGCGGCGAGGACGTCGTGCTCTGCGTGAACAACCTGTCCCGGTTCCCGCAGCCGGTGGAGCTGGACCTGTCCGCGCACCGCGGGTGCACGCCGGTGGAGCTCACCGGCGGCGTGCGGTTCCCCAGCATCGGGGACCTGTCGTACCTGCTGACGCTGCCCGGGCACGGCTTCTACTGGTTCCAGCTGACGAGCCCGGGAGACGAAGGCGAAGCGAGGTGAGTCCCTTGTCCGACCCGCGCGAGCTGGTCGACGACCTGACCGAGGACCTGAAGCGCTGGCTGCCGGAGCAGCGCTGGTTCGCCGGCAAGGACCGGCCGGTGACCGGCGTCCGGCCACTGGGCGTGACCGAGCTGGTGTCCGGTGACCCGCAGCTGCTGCACGTGGTCGTCGAGGTCGCCCAGGACGACCGGCGGGAGCCCTACCAGCTGCTGGTGGGCCGGCGGACGCACCCGCCGGAGATCGCCTCGACCAGCTGGATCGGGGCCGTCGGCGACCTGAACGCCTACGAGGCGTCCGGGGACCTGGACGTCACCGGCGTGCTGCTGGACCTGATGGCCCGCGAGGAGCGGGTCGGGGCGCTGGTCTTCGAGCACGAGCCCGGTGTCGAGCTGGAGACCGGGCTGCGGGCGCGGCCGATCACGTCGGAGCAGAGCAACACGTCCCTGGTCTACGCCGGGCAGTACATCCTCAAGCTGTTCCGGAAGCTGTCCCCGGGCAAGAACAAGGACCTGCTGCTGCACCGCGCGCTGCAGGCCGTGGGCAGCAAGCACATCGCGGCGCCGCTCGGCTCGATCACCGGCGACCTGGACGGCGAGCCGACCACGGTCGGCATGCTCCAGCAGTTCGTCTCGGACGCGGTCGACGGCTGGGCGATGGCCACCACGAGCGTCCGCGACCTGATGGCCGCGCCGGAGCTGCACGCCGGGGAGGTCGGCGGCGACTTCGCCGGCGAGGCCGAGCGGCTCGGGCGGGCCGTCGCCGAGGTGCACGCGGACCTGGCCGAGGCGCTCGGCACCGAGCCGGTGGACGCCGACGAGCTGGAACGCTCGGCGAAGGCGATGCTCGACCGGCTGGACACGATCGCGGCGCGCGTGCCCGAGCTGGCCGCGCACGCCCCGGCGCTGCGGGCGGCGTTCGAGAAGCTGCGCACCCTGCCGCTGGACTCGGTGACCATGCAGTACATCCACGGCGACCTGCACCTGGGCCAGGTGCTGCGGACCGTCGGCGGCTGGCTGCTGATCGACTTCGAGGGCGAGCCCGCGGCCCCGGTCGAGGAACGCCACGCGCTCCGCTCGCCGTTGCGCGACGTGGCGGGCATGCTGAGGTCGTTCGACTACGCGGCCCAGCAGATGCTGGTCGGCCAGCCGGACGACCCGGCGCTGGCCGAGCGCGCGCACGAGTGGTCGGAGCGCAACCGGGCGGCGTTCTGCGAGGGCTACGCCGCGATCGCGGCCGACCCGCGCGAGCAGGGCGAGCTGCTGCGCGCCTTCGAACTGGACAAGGCGGTCTACGAAGTGGGTTACGAGCACGCGAACCGGCCGGACTGGCTGGGCGTGCCGCTCGCCTCGATCGCCCGGATCACTAGCGGAGGGACGACACCGTGAACGCGGTTCCCGAAGGCCTCCCGGCCGCGGCCCCGCCGGCCGCGGACATCGACCGGCTGCTCGCCGGATCCCATCACGACCCGCACTCGGTGCTGGGCGTGCACGCCGTGGGCAAGGGCTTCGCGGCCCGGGCGCTGCTGCCCGGCGCGAAAGCCGTCGCGCTGTGCGCGGGCGGCGAGAAGTACCCGATGGAACCGGTGATCGACGCGCTGTTCGCCGTCGCCGTGCCCGAGCACCCGGGCGACTACCGCCTCGAGGTCGAGTACGACGGGCACACCGTGACCGCCGACGACCCGTACCGCTGGCTGCCCACGGTGGGCGAGCTGGACCTGCACCTGATCGGCGAAGGACGGCACGAGCGGCTCTGGGAGGCGCTGGGCGCGCACGTCCGGTCGTACGAGACCCCCGGTGGGGTGGTCGAGGGGACGTCGTTCGCGGTCTGGGCGCCGAACGCGCGCGGCATCCGCGTGATCGGCGACTTCAACGGCTGGGACGGGCGCGGGCACCCGATGCGTTCGCTCGGCTCGTCCGGGGTGTGGGAGCTGTTCGTGCCCGGCGTCGGCGTGGGCACCTGCTACAAGTTCCGGATCCTCGGCGCGGACGGCAACTGGCAAGAGAAGGCCGACCCGATGGCGTTCGCCACCGAGCAGCCGCCCGCGACGGCGTCGGTCGTCACCAGCTCGGCCCACCTGTGGGAAGACGACGAGTGGGTCGCCCGGCGCGAAGCCACGCAGTGGGCCGCGGCGCCGATGAGCGTCTACGAGGTCCACCTGGGCTCGTGGCGGCCCGGCCTGGACTACCGCGAGCTGGCCGACCAGCTGGGCGACTACCTGGTCGAAACCGGTTTCACGCACGTCGAGCTGCTGCCGGTGTCGGAGCACCCGTTCGGCGGTTCGTGGGGCTACCAGGTGACGTCGTACTACGCGCCGACGTCCCGCTTCGGCTCGCCGGACGACTTCCGCTACTTCGTCGACCGCCTGCACCAGCGCGGGATCGGCGTGCTGGTGGACTGGGTGCCGGCCCACTTCCCGCGCGACAGCTGGGCGCTGGCCCGCTTCGACGGGACGCCGCTGTACGAGCACGCGGACCCGCGCCGCGGCGAGCAGCCGGACTGGGGCACGCTCGTGTTCGACTTCGGCCGCAACGAGGTCCGCAACTTCCTGGTCGCCAACGCGCTGTTCTGGCTCGACGAGTTCCACCTCGACGGCCTGCGCGTGGACGCCGTCGCGTCGATGCTGTACCTCGACTACTCCCGCAAGGAAGGGGAGTGGCTGCCCAACCAGTACGGCGGGCGGGAAAACCTCGACGCGGTGCGGTTCCTGCAGGAGCTGAACGCGACCGTCTACAAGCGACACCCGGGTGTCGTGATGGTGGCGGAGGAGTCCACGGCGTGGCCGGGCGTCACGCGGCCGACCCACCTCGGCGGGCTCGGGTTCGGCTTCAAGTGGAACATGGGCTGGATGCACGACACGCTCCGGTACCTTTCGCACGAGCCGATCCACCGGGCGTACCACCACAACGAGATGACGTTCTCGCTCGTGTACGCGTGGAGCGAGAACTTCGTGCTGCCGCTGTCGCACGACGAAGTGGTGCACGGCAAGGGATCCCTGTGGGGCCGGATGCCGGGCGACGCCTGGAACAAGGCGGCCGGGCTGCGCTCGCTGCTGGCGTTCATGTGGGCGCACCCGGGCAAGCAGCTGCTGTTCATGGGCGGCGAGTTCGGCCAGCCGGGGGAGTGGTCGGAGTCGCGGTCGCTCGACTGGCACCTCATGGACGAGCCGCTGCACCTCGGCGTCTGGGAGCTGCTGCGGTCGCTGAACACGATCTACCGGTCGTCGCCGGCGCTGTACAGCCAGGACACCTCGCCGGACGGCTTCGCCTGGATCGACGCGAACGACTCCAGCGGCAACGTGCTGAGCTTCCTCCGCATCGGCACCGACGGGTCGCGGCTGGCCTGCGTGGCCAACTTCGCCGGCGTGCCGCACCACGACTACCGGGTCGGCCTGCCCACGGCGGGCCGCTGGCTGGAGGTCGTCAACACCGACGCCGAGGCGTACGGCGGCTCCGGCGTCGGCAACATGGGCGCGGTGGAAGCGGTCGAGGCACCGTGGCACGGCCAGCCGGCCTCCGCGGTCCTCCAGCTGCCGCCGTCCGGCGTCCTCTGGCTGGTCGAGGAAACCCCGCGGGAGAACGATCCGGCGTGATCAGCCGCCCGGTGGAGCCGGGAAAATGACTCCGCCGGGCGGCCACCGCGGGCTTACCATCGGTGCATGGACGGCTCGGGTGGCGTCGTCGCGAACCTGATCCTCTTCGCCGTGGTGTGCCTGGCGCCCACGGTGCTGTTCTGGTGTGCGTTGCGCGTCCCGAAGCTCCTCGCCTGGATCCGGGGGAGGCGCGCGGCGCCGGAACCGGACGGGCCGCCGATCGAACGGGTCGCCGCCGACCTGCGGCGGGTGCACCGGCTGCTCGTCGAATACCCCTCCGGCACCCCGGCCGCGCGGCGGATCGGCACCCGGCAGGCCTACGACGAGCTGCTCGTCCAGGCCTGCCGCCAGGTCGACGTCCCGCACCGGCTCGGGGAGCTGCCCGAGGGGATGGACCGCGAGATCGAACGCCTGCGCGTCGAGCAGTCGCTGCGGGAGCGCGGGCTGGCCGTGCCCTGAGAGTTGTACGGGCCGTGTACGCGTGCGCGGCACGCTGCCGGCATGCGACTCCTGCTCGGCTTCGTGGCGCTGCTACTGCTCGGCCTCACCCCGGCGGCCCAGGCGGCGGCGACCTTCCCGCGGCTGGACGCGGCGACCGTCGACGGCTTCCGGCTCACCGCCGGCGACACCTTCGCCACCTACGGCTCCCGGATCGCCGCGCTGGACGCGAAACTCCCGCCGCGCGGGCTCGGGTCGCTGCTCGCCGACACCAACCGGAAGGCCCGCCCGCTCTGCCACGGCACGTACCTGGCCGCGGCGCTGAAGCCGGCGGGCTTCTGCTGGGAGGACTCGAACGACGACAAGACCAACGACTGGATCCCGCAGGGCCTCACCGGCTCCGGCGACGCGGACCCGGCGACCGGCACGGTGGGCGGCAAGCGGGTCGTCGCGGCGTCGTGGCACACCCCGGGCGACACGATGGTCCGGCTGTCCTTTGTGGACGCGACTGGCCTCGGGTACCGGCACGTTCTCCTGGTGGAACCGGTGTCCGGCACGGACTTCCGGGCGGTCACTGGCCACGGGCACGGCATGGTGTGGGCCGGCGACCTGCTGTTCGTGGCGACGACCGGCGGCCTGATCCGGGTCTTCGACACAACGCACTTCTGGAAGGCCGACGACAGTTCGGGCACGGTCGGCCTGGGCACCGACGGCAAGTACCACGCGGCGTTCTACGACTACGCGATGCCGCAGATCGGCGCGTACTGGTACCCGGGCGGCGGCGCGTGCACGACCGCGACCGACACGCGCCCCTGCCTGTCGACGCTGTCGTACGACCACACCGATTCGACGTTCGTGACCGCCGAGCACGTCCCGTCCGCAGCGGGCGGCCGGGTCCTGCGCTGGCCGTTCGACCCGGCCGCGGGCCGCCTCAAGACCTCGGCCGACGGGCTGGTGCACGCGACGGAGGGCTTCTCGTCCCCGGTCTGGGGGATGCAGGGAGCGGCCTCGCGCAACGGCTACTTCGTGCTGACGGGCGTGTGCCCGGAGTACGCCGGAGCCGCCGGAGACCACCCGTCGTGCCTGCACGGCGGCATCGGCGGCGCGTCGACGTCGAGGCTGGCCGGGCAGGCCCCGGTGAACAGCCAGAACCTGGCGTACTGGCCGGCCACGGGGGAACTGTGGCTGATCAACGAACAGCTGCGGGAGCGCGTGGTCGTCCACGTCCCCTGGACGACGCTGACCGGACGGCCCTGAACAACGGAAGAACCCCGCCACCGCAGTGACGGGGTTCTTCCGCGTGGAACGTGCTCAGTCCAGGTAGTCCCGCAGGACCTGCGACCGCGACGGGTGGCGCAGCTTCGACATCGTCTTCGACTCGATCTGCCGGATGCGCTCGCGGGTCACCCCGTACACCTGGCCGATCTCGTCGAGCGTGCGCGGCTGGCCGTCGGTGAGGCCGAAGCGCAGCCGGACCACGCCCGCCTCGCGCTCGGACAGCGTCTGCAGCACCGACTGGAGCTGGTCCTGCAGCAGCGTGAACGACACCGCGTCGACCGCGACGACCGCTTCGGAGTCCTCGATGAAGTCGCCGAGCTGCGAGTCGCCCTCGTCGCCGATCGTCTGGTCCAGCGAGATCGGCTCGCGCGCGTACTGCTGGATCTCCAGGACCTTCTCCGGGGAGATGTCCATTTCCTTCGCGAGCTCTTCCGGGGTCGGCTCGCGGCCGAGGTCCTGGAGCAGCTCGCGCTGGATGCGGCCCAGCTTGTTGATGACCTCGACCATGTGCACCGGGATGCGGATGGTGCGCGCCTGGTCGGCCATCGCGCGGGTGATCGCCTGGCGGATCCACCACGTGGCGTACGTCGAGAACTTGTAGCCCTTGGTGTAGTCGAACTTCTCCACCGCGCGGATCAGGCCGAGGTTGCCCTCCTGGATCAGGTCCAGGAACGCCATGCCGCGGCCGGTGTAGCGCTTGGCCAGCGAGACCACGAGCCGGAGGTTCGCTTCCAGCAGGTGGTTCTTGGCGCGCTCGCCGTCACGCACGATCCACTTGAGATCGCGGCGCATCTGGGTGACGAGCTTCTCGCCCTCCTCCTCGGCGGTGCGCACGCGCTCGGCGGCGTAGAGCCCGGCCTCGATCCGCTTGGCCAGCTCCACCTCCTCCTCCGCGTTCAGCAGCGCGACCTTGCCGATCTGCTTGAGGTAGGCGCGGACGGAGTCGGCCGACGCGGTGAGCTCGGCGTCCTTGCGCGCCTGGCGCAGCGCCTCGGACTCCTCCTCGTCCCAGACGAAGTCCGGGTTGTCGGAGCCGCTCTTGGCCTTGTCGGCCGCGGCGCCGCGGCGACGCTGCGCCGGGGTTTCCTCGTCGGCTTCTTCGTCGTCATCGTCGTCGTCGGCCGAGTCGGTGTCCGGCTCGTCGTTGACCGTCTCGTCGACGACGTCGACCTCGACCTCTTCCAGATCCGACAGGTCGGGCGTACCCAGTTCGTCGTCCTCGAGGTCGCCGGGGCCGTCCGGCTCGCCGTCTTCGGTCTTGGGGCCCTTGGTCACGGGCTTCTTCGCCGGTGCCTTCTTGGCCGGCGCCTTCTTGGCGGTGGTGGTCTTGCGGGCCGCCGGCTTCGCCGTCCCGGTGGCTGCCTCTTCGGCCGGCTCGCCGGCTGCGGTCGCGGTCTTCGTCCCGCCTCGGGTTGCGGTTCTTGCGGCTGCCACTTACGCCCTTTCGCAGCGGTCGATCACGACGAGCAACGGCACGGGTGCCACTGCTGCCTCACATTCGGGGATCACGCCTCGGCCTGCGGTTTTGCCCTCCGCAGCCGTGGGCCGTGTTCCATTGTAACGACGGTACGCGCATGCGGTGCGAAGCGATCACCCTCAGCGCCGATTCAGTGCTGGATGCCCTCCGCCGCGGCGGCCGCGGCGCCGACGATGCCGGCGTTGTTCTGCAGGCTCGCCACCAGCACCGGAGTGCGGATGTCCAGCAGCGGCACCCATTTCTCGGCCTTCTTGCTGACGCCGCCGCCGACGATGAACAAGTCGGGCCAGATCAGGTTCTCCAGCACGGTCAGGTAACGGTGCACGCGCTTGGCCCATTCGGGGTAGGAGAGCCCCTCGTTGTCCTTCACCGAAGCGGCCGCGCGCTTCTCGGCGTCGTGGCCGTCGATCTCGAGGTGGCCGAATTCGGTGTTGGGGACGAGCTTGCCGTCCTGGAACACGGCGCTGCCGATGCCGGTGCCGAAGGTGAGCAGCGCGGTGACGCCCGTGCGCGCGACCGGGTCGCCGAAGCGGATCTCCGCCATGCCCGCGGCGTCGGCGTCGTTGAGCATCGCGACCTGGTCGACGCCGCGGCCGAGCCGCTTGGCGAACAGCGCGTCGGCGTCGGTGCCGATCCACTGCTTGTCGATGTTGGCCGCGGTGTGCGCGACGCCCTTCTTGACGACCGCCGGCAGCGTGACGCCGACCGGGCCGTCCCAGCCCGCCTGCGTGACGATGTCGTGCACGACATCGGCCACCGCGGTCGGCGTGGACGGCTTCGGCGTCTCGATCCGGATGCGGTCGCCGATGAGCTGTCCGGCCTCCAGGTCGACCAAGGCGCCCTTGATCCCGCTGCCGCCGATGTCGATGCCGAAACCTCGGCGGGTCGCCTCCACCACGGACGTGGTCCCTTCTCGCACGATTCAGAAGCCTGCCTCGGAGACTTTAACCGGATGTGGTGACATGTCGGACGTGGGAGTTGACGAGTCGTTGCTGAAAAGCGTCGCGGTGCAGGTCGCGACGGAAGCCGCCACGCTGGTCCGCGAGGCCTGGGAGGGGATGGCCGGCGGCCGGTCGGTGGCCGTGGGCACCAAGTCCGGGGCCACCGACGTGGTGACCGCGGTGGACCACGAGTCCGAACGCCTGGTGCGCTCCCGGCTGGCCGAGCTGCGGCCCGGCGAGCCGGTGCTGGGCGAGGAAGGCGGGGGTGCCGCGGGCGACGGGGTCACGTGGGTGGTCGACCCGATCGACGGGACGGTCAACTTCCTCTACGGGCTCCCGTGGTTCGGGGTGTCGGTGGCCGCGCAGGTCGGCGGCGAGTCGGTGGCCGGAGCGGTGGTCGAGCCGGCGAGCGGCCGCGTGTGGTCGGCGGCCCGCGGCCAGGGCGCGTACCTCGACGGACGGCGGCTGGCGGTGTCGGCGCCCGCGAGCCTGGAGGTGACGCTGGTCGGAACCGGTTTCGCGTATTCGCCTTCGCGGCGGAAGCGGCAGGCGGAGTTCGCGGCCGCGCTGCTCGGGCAGGTCCGGGACATCCGCCGCAACGGGGCGGCGTCGCTGGACCTGTGCGCGGTGGCGGCGGGCTGGCTGGACGCGTACGTGGAGCACGGGCTCAACCGCTGGGACTGGGCGGCGGGCGCGCTGATCGCGGCCGAGGCGGGGGCGGAGGTGTCGCTGCCGGGTGCGGCGCCGGAGCTGGGCGCGGACGCGACGTACGCGGCGGCGCCGTCGATCGCGGACCCGCTGCGGAAGACCTTGACGGAGTGCGGCGCGGCGGCGGTCTGACCGGATGCCGCTGACCGGGACGGTCGGCTCACGCACCCACAGGGTCGGATCACGAGCCGACCCTGTGGGTACACGGGCCGGCTCATCCGGGCCGACCGTCCGGGTGCGCGAACCGACTCTCGCGGTAAGGGCCCGACCAGCGGAGCGACCGAAACTGTCGGTGGTCTCCGGTAGCGTGGAAAACGGGGGGCGCCCCCGCGGGCGGTGGGTCGGCAGCGGTTCGGCGGTGGCGTGCGGTGCGGGGCCGCGCGGGTCAGCAGGCCACGTCGCGGGCCGAAGCCAGCAGCGTCTGGTCCACCACCGGGGCCTTCGCGCCCGCGGACTGCTCGTTGCCGCCGCCGCCCTGGTGGGTCTTCGACCAGTCCGCCAGCTGGGTGATGATCTGGCGCGCCTCGGCGCGGGGCCGGAGGTCGCCGAACAGCGTGCCCGTCACCACGTCGACGCTCGCGTCCTTGCGGTTGTCCTGGACCAGCTCCGCGCAGGGCACCACGAGGCTGAGCGTCCGGGCCGCGGTGACGCCGTTCTCGCCGAAGCGGATCTGGCCGCGGCACTTGGCCTCGCGGTTCTCGTACGCCGGGTCGTTGGCCGGGTCGGCGGCGCTGGTGAACCCCAGTTCCTTCAGCGCGGTCGTGGTGATGCCGCCCTGGCCGCGGCTGCCCGAGGCGTTGAGGACCCGGTAGGCGACCTTGTCCGGCGGGACCGGCGCGCGGTCGTCGAGCGCGTTGTGGGGCAGGGTGCTGAACGTGACGCCCGGCGGCGGGCTCGCGGGCGGGTCGCACTTCACGGCCTCGTCGACGTCGCCCTTGCCGACGGCGGCGTTCACCCAGACGATGATCGCGCCGAGGGCCAGCACGCCGATGACGATCAGCGCCGGCAGCGGCTTGTGCTTGCGATACGGCCGCGTCCCACGGTCCCCGATGCCGTTCCCCGACGCCACCTGCCCGTCCCTTCCCGAACACCGAACCCGACCGTGCGTACCGGGCACCGCCCGAGGCCGTTCAGCCTAGGCGCTGCAGCCGGCGCGATTCGTCCAGGGTCATCCCCGCGGGTTCCGTGCTCCAGCCAGCGGTACCGGGCCCCAGCCGGACCGATCCCCGTGCAGCGATCGCACCACGGCGGGGCCGGCCGGGGCAAGCGGACACGGGTCGCGCGTGAAGTTCTCCACCCCGGCGCAACCCGAACGGACGACAACGCGTCTTACCTGCGGGTTCCCCCTGTCGGGTGACGATTCCCCGGCAATGTCTGACTCGTTGCAGAACCCGGACAGCGGTGAGCTACCCTTCCCGGGCTCCGGCCGCAGGAAGAGGCCCGAAAAGAAGAGACCTCGGTCACTTCGGCCGTCGGGCACAAACAGGGGCCCTGGAACGTTGACCAGCGGCACGGCGGACTCACGGGCGCATCCGGGAGTCCGGGAAAACGACTACACAAGCTGATCGCAGGGGTGAGGGACAACATGGCTACCGACTACGACGCTCCGCGCCGCAGCGAAGCCGACGAGCTGGCCGAAGACTCGTTGGAGGAGCTCAAGGCCCGGCGGAACGAGAACCAGTCCGGCGTCGTCGACGTCGACGAGGACGCGACCGCCGAGAACTTCGAGCTGCCGGGTGCCGACCTTTCCGGGCTTTCCGGTGAGGACATGACCGTGAAGGTGGTGCCGAAGCAGGCGGACGAGTTCACCTGCTCCGTGTGCTTCCTGGTGCACCACCGCAGCCGGCTGGCCGAGGACAACGGCGGACGCCTGATCTGCCGCGACTGCGCCTGAACCGCGCAGGAGGGGTTCTCGGACACAGGGGACGAACAGACGCGACGGAGAGCCTCGAGGGAGACCGGGGGAGGCTCGAAGCGCGCTGGGGACAAGGGGGCCGGCCGGCAGGCCGGCCCCCTTCCACATGTCCGGCGCGCCTCAGGCGCCCTTGAGGAGCTCGGCGACCTTCTCCGGGTGCCGGGTGCTGAACAGCCAGTACGGCGTCGGGTCGTTCGCGTCGGTGAGGTGCACCTTCACGACCGGGCCGACCCAGCCGCGGTGCAGCACGTAGGCGGCCGGGTCGCCGTCGCGGCCCAGCGCCTTGCGCTTGGCTTCCTTGTCGAAGACCTCCACCTCGCCGGCGAACCGCAGCGGCAGGTGGGCGTCGCCGACCCACAGCTCCGGCTCGGCACCGCCGGTGATCCGGACCTTCGACCGGCCCAGCGACAGCAGCAGCGCCACGACGACCGGCAGCGCGATCACGTACGGCAGCCACGCCCGGATCCCCGGGTACCCGAGGTCGATCTCGGCCGCGAGCAGGACCGCCCCCAGCACCGGCAGCGGCCAGCCCCACCACGGGACGTACAGCCGTTCGGAGTGCCGCACCGCGGCGTTCGCGGCCGTCTTCGCTGATTCACCCACGGGTAGAGAGTAATCTCGCCGCCCGTGTCCAGCGTTCAGGTACTCCTCTCCCGGCTCGATCCGGATGTCCCGCTGCCCGCCTACGCCCGACCGGGCGACGCGGGCGCCGATCTCGTCACCACCTCGGATATCGTCCTCGGACCCGGGGAACGCGGCGTCGTCGGCACCGGCGTCGCGATCGCGCTCCCGCCCGGGTACGCGGGGTTCGTCCACCCGCGGTCGGGCCTGGCCGCCCGGGCCGGCCTCTCGGTGGTGAACACCCCGGGCACGATCGACTCGGGCTACCGCGGTGAGATCAAGGTCTGCCTGATCAACCACGACCCGGTGCACCCGCTGGAGCTGACGCGCGGCGACCGCATCGCCCAGCTGGTCGTGCAGCGGGTCGAGCACGCCGAGTTCGTCGAGGTCGCTCGCCTCGACGCGACCGAGCGGGGCGACGGAGGCTACGGCTCCACGGGTGGACACGCCACACTGGGAGCACCGGCGCTCGCCGCGAGCGCCGCCACGGGGGAAGGAACGGAGAAGTAGTGGGGATTTTCGGACGCAAGCGGCGGACCGAGGGCGGGTCCGCGGGACGGCACGCCGCGCCCGAGGCCGAAGACACTTTCGAGGACGAGGCGTACGACGACGAGGTCGGGCCCGAGTTGTCGGACGTCTCCGACGGCCCGCACGACGTCGCGGACTTCTCCGACGACGGGATCCCGCGGATCGACCTCGGCTCGGTGAAGGTGCCGGTGCCCGACGGCTCCCAGGTCCAGGTCGAGATGGACCCGGAGGCCGGTGGCGTGCGCGCCGTGCACGTCGTCACCGAGCAGGGCCAGATCACCGTCAGCGCGTACGCCGCGCCGCGCTCGGGCGGGCTGTGGCGGGAGGTCAGCTCCGAGCTGGCCGACCAGCTGCGGGCCGACGGCGCCAAGGTCACCATCGGCCGCGGCGTGTGGGGGCTGGAGATCTCGGCCATCATCGGCGACGTCGCGCTGCGCTTCGTCGGCGTCGACCGGCCCCGCTGGATGCTGCGCGGCGTCATCGCCGGCCCGCAGTCGGAGGCGGCGGCGGCCGTCGAGGTGCTGCGCGAGATCGTCCGGCGGACGATCGTCGACCGCGGCGACGCGCCCATGCCGGTCCGGACCCCGCTGACCATCACGCTGCCCGAGGCGGTCGCGGAGCACATCGCGGCCCAGCAACAGCAGGGCTGACCCGCACGCTGAAGGGCGTCCTCACCGCGGTGAGGACGCCCTTCAGCGCGTTTTCCGGGCCCGCAGGAAGGCGAGGACGGTCGCCCGGCCGAGGGACTCGCGGTCCGCGCCCAGCGCCGTGAGCGTCGTCTCGCCGAGGACCGCGCGGGGGAGGGCGCCCGCCCACTCCGCCGCGACTTTCGTCGGGTGGATCGGGTCGTCGGTGCACGTGCCGATCCCGGCCGGGACGGCCAGCGCCGCGAGGCCGGCCAGGGTCGGTGCCGGACGGCCGGCCGCTACGCGCAGGCCGTCGGCCAGCCCGTCGCCGTGCCGTCGCCACGCCCGGTCCAGTTCCGCCCGCAGCCACCCCGGGCTGCCCTCGGTCTGCGCCAGCGCCGCGTCGACGCCGGAAGCGGCCACCAGATCCGCTGTCAGCGTCGCGGCCAGCGAGGCGGGTGCCGGGCCCGGGGCGCCGTTCCAGGCCGGGAGCGCGGCCAGCAGGCCCCCGCAACGGCCCGGGTGGCGCACCGCCCACTCGGCGGCGAGGTGCGCGCCGAACGAAATGCCGCCCACGAGCAGTTCGCCGTGTTCGTCCGCCAGTGCGTCGAGCGTCGCCAGGTAGCCGTCGGCGAGCGCGGCGCCGCGCGGCGGGGGTGGCGCGATGAGCGGGACACCGAGGGCCCGCAGGGGCCGTTCGAAGACGGCCCGGACGAACACCTCGTCCGAGCCGGTGCCGGGCAGCAGCACCGCGGCGGGAACTCTGATTGCGGACGTCACGTTGCGATCTTTGCGCAAAGGCGTTTCCCTGGCGGGGACCGCAGTACGCTGGAATCGCACGGGCCGCAAGCTTTTTGTCGGGGGCCCCGGAGCACAGGAGCACCTATGTCCGCCAAAGACGGCGGCTACTTCAGCCGGTTGGTACGCAAGCTGACCAGCGACGTCGAGGAACTCGACGCCGACGAGATGTCCATGAGGTCCGGCGCCGAGGGCGCGCAGCGGGCCTGCGACTGCCGTTCCGGCGAAGAGGTCACCGTGATGGGGAGACTCCGCAGCGTGGAGCTCTGCCCGACGAACGAAGCCGCCACGCTGGAGGCCGAGCTGTTCGACGGGACACAGGGCGTGACGCTAATCTGGCTCGGCCGCCGCCGGATCCCGGGCATCGAGCCTGGCCGGACGATCAAGGTGCGCGGCCGGATGGCCGAGCGTGACGGCCAGAAGGTGCTGTACAACCCCTATTACGAGCTCCAGAGCCCAGTGAGTTGATCACCCAAAGTGACTGAACCCGCGAAGTCCGACGGCGAAGAGCCGCAGCCGACCCTGCTCGAGCAGATGGGCGGGGTGTCCGGCCTGATCTACTCGTCGGTGCCGGTGATCGTGTTCGTGCTGGCCAACTCGTTCTTCGGCCTGACCGCGGCCATCTGGACGTCGATCGGCAGCGCGGTGGCCATCACCGTGCTGCGGCTGGTCCGCAAGGAGCCCCTCCAGCCGGCGATCTCCGGCTTCTTCGGCGTCGCGATCGCGGCGTTCATCGCCTACCGCACGGGGTCGGCCAAGGGCTTCTTCCTGTTCGGGATCTACGCGAGCCTGGTCTACTGCGGCATCTTCGTGCTGTCGGTGGTGGTGCGCTGGCCGATCGCGGGCGTGGTCTGGAACATGCTCAACGGAACCGGCCAGGCGTGGCGCAAGGACAAGCCCTCCCGCTACGGCTACGACATCGCGACGCTGGCCATGGCGCTGATCTTCGCCGCCCGGTTCGTGGTGCAGCGGTGGCTCTACCAGGAGGACTACACGGGCTGGCTGGCCTTCGCGAAGATCGCGATGGGGTACCCGCTGTACGCGCTGGGCCTGCTGGTGGTGGTGTGGGCGGTCCGGAGGTCGGACAAGCGCCTGAAGGCCATGGCCGAGTCCGAGCCCGCGCCGGAGACCGACGCGGAGGTCGAGGCCCGGCTGCGCGAGAAGTACGCCCAGGCCCCGGAGGCCTGAGGCCGCCCGGAAGCTGGTCCGGGAGCCTGACCCGCCCCGGCGCAACCCCCGCGCGTGGGAGCGCCCCCGTTTTCCACGCTACCGGCAGGCACCGACAGTTTCGGCCGCCGCGTGTCCCGAATGACCCATTCGGGCATCCGACGTCCCGAATGAGTCATTCGCGACACCCCGACCACGAGAAAGGCCCCCAGCGCGCACGCCGGGGGCCTCCTCGAACAGTTCAGTAACCCAGCGCCGTCCGGATCTCCGGCTCCACGTCCGCCGTCGCCACGAACAGCAGTTCGTCCCCCGGCTCCAGCGGGTCCTCCGGCTGCGGCACGATCACCCGGTCCCCGCGCAGGATCGTCACCAGCGCCGCGTCCCGTGGCAGGGTCAGCTCGCTCACCGGCTTCCCGGCCAGCGGGGTCTCCGCCGGCAGGGTCAGCTCGACCAGGTTCGCGTTGCTCTGGCGGAACGTCATCAGCCGCACCAGGTCGCCGACGCTCACCGCCTCCTCGACCATGGCCGCCAGCATGCGCGGGGTCGAGACCGCCACGTCGACGCCCCACGCGTCGGTGAACAGCCACTCGTTGGCCGGGTTGTTCACCCGGGCCACCACGCGCCGGACCGCGAACTCCGTCTTCGCCAGCAGCGAGACCACCAGGTTCGCCTTGTCGTCGCCCGTGGCGGCGATGACGACGTCGCACTGCTCGATCCCGGACTCCTCCAGGATCGAGACCTCGCAGGCGTCGCCGAGCACCCAGTCGGCCTGCTCGACCGTGTGCGGGTCGAACTGGTCGGCCTCGCGCTCGATCAGCATCACCTGGTGCCTGCCGTCGATCAGCTCGGCGGCGATGGAACGGCCGACCGCCCCGGCGCCCGCAATCGCGACCCTCATGCCTCGTCCTCCGGTTCGCGGTGGGCCACACTGGTGACGTCGGTGACGGTGCCCGAGCGCGCGGCCACCCACACGACGTCGTCGGCCTGCAGCACCGTCTTCGTGTCGGGCAGCACGCCGGTGCCGAAGCGCATGATGAACGCCACCCGCGCGCCGGTCGCCTCCTGCAGCGACTTCACCGAGTGCCCGACCCAGCCCTCGTGCAGCGGCAGCTGCAGCAGCGCGACGTTGCCCGACGGGTCCCGCCACGCCGACGCCACACCGTCCGGCAGCAGGGTGCGGAGGAACCGGTCGGTCGTCCACGGCACGGTCGCCACCGTCGGGATGCCCAGCCGCTCGTACACCGCCGCGCGCTTGTGGTCGTAGATGCGCGCGACGACGTGCTCGATGCCGAAGTTCTCGCGCGCGACCCGGGCGGAGATGATGTTCGAGTTGTCGCCGCTGGACACCGCCGCGAACGCGCCGGCCCGCTCGATGCCCGCCTCGATCAGCACCCGGCGGTCGAAACCGACGCCGACGACCTGCTGGCCGTGGAAGTCGCTCCCGAGCCGGCGGAACGCCTGCTGGTTCTTGTCGATGACGGCCACCTCGTGGCCGAGCCGCTCCAGCGCAGCGGCCAGGGACGCGCCGACCCGGCCGCATCCCATGATCACCACGTGCACGCCCTGCCTCCTCCTCGGCGGTTACCCGTCCGTCATACCCCCGACCTACCAGCGCCGAACCTACCGTGCCCCACGGCAGCTACGCTTCCGTGGTGTCGAAGTTCCCGACCGTGCTGAAACGCCTGGTCCTCGGACGTCCGTTCCGCAGCGACCGGCTGTCCCACACGCTGCTGCCCAAGCGCATCGCGCTGCCGATCTTCGCGTCGGACGCGCTCTCGAGCGTCGCCTACGCCCCGGAAGAGATCTTCCTGACCCTCAGCGTCGCCGGGCTGTCCGCGTACGCCCTCGCGCCGTGGATCGGCGTCATGGTCGCGCTGGTCATGCTGGTGGTCGTCGCCTCGTATCGGCAGAACGTGCACGCCTACCCGAGCGGCGGTGGCGACTACGAGGTCGCCAACACGAACCTGGGCGGCAAGTTCGGCCTCACCGTGGCCAGCGCACTGCTGGTCGACTACGTGCTGACCGTCGCGGTGTCCACTTCGTCCGGTGTGGCCAACATCGGCTCGGCCGTCCCGTGGGTCGCGCAGCACAAGGTGCTCGCGTCGATCGTCATCGTGGTCGTGCTGACGTCGCTGAACCTGCGCGGCATCCGCGAGTCGGGCAAGGCCTTCGCGATCCCGACCTACGGGTTCATCATCGGCATCCTCGCCATGGTCGCCTGGGGCCTGGTGCAGGCCGCCACCGGCACCGAGATGAAGGCCGAGAGCGCCGGCTTCACGCTGACCGCCGAAGGCACCTTCGCGGGTGTCGGGTACGCGTTCCTGGTGCTGCGGGCGTTCTCCTCCGGCGCGGCGGCGCTGACCGGGGTCGAGGCGATCAGCAACGGCGTCCCGGCGTTCCAGAAGCCGAAGTCGAAGAACGCGGCCACCACGCTGCTGATGATGGGCCTGCTCGCGGTCACCATGCTGGTCGGCATCATCACCCTGGCCACGATCACCGACGTCAAGTTCGCCGAGGACCCGGCGCGGCAGCTCGAAGGCGCACCCGCCGGCTACGAGCAGAAGACGATCGTCGCGCAGATCGCGCACGCGGTGTTCGCCGACTTCCCGCCGGCGTTCTACTACATCTCCTTCTCCACCGGCATCATCCTGCTGCTGGCCGCGAACACCGCGTTCAACGGCTTCCCGGTGCTGGGCTCGATCCTGGCGCAGGACCGCTACCTGCCCCGCCAGCTGCACACCCGCGGTGACCGGCTGGCGTTCTCCAACGGCATCCTCTTCCTGGCCGCCTTCGCGCTGGTCCTGATCATCGCCTTCGACGCCGAGGTCACCCGGCTCATCCAGCTCTACATCGTGGGCGTGTTCGTGTCGTTCACGGTGAGCCAGGCGGGCATGATCCGGCACTGGAACCGGTTGCTGGCCAGGGAAACCGACCCGGGCGTGCGGCGGCGGATGCGACGCTCGCAGACGGTCAACGCGATCGGCCTGACCATGACCGCGACCGTGCTGGTGATCGTGCTGATCACCAAGTTCCTGCTCGGCGCGTGGATCGCGATCGCCGCGATGGTGGCCATCTTCGCGCTGATGACGGCGATCCGGCGGCACTACGACCGCGTCGCCGACGAGCTGAAGGAGCTCGGCGACACCCCGACCGTGCTGCCTTCGCGCAACCACGCCATCGTGCTGGTGTCCAAACTGCACCGTCCCACGCTGCGCGCACTGGCCTACGCCAAGGCGATGCGCCCGGACGTCCTCGAGGCCGTGACGGTCAATGTGGACGATGCCGACACCCGCAAGCTCACCGCCGAGTGGGACGCGCACAACTTCAAGGTGCCGCTGAAGGTCGTCGAATCGCCCTACCGCGAGATCACGAAACCGGTCCTCGACTACGTGAAGCGCGTGCGCGGTGACAACCCGCGCAACGTGGTCACCGTGTTCATCCCGGAGTACGTGGTCGGGCACTGGTGGGAGCAGGTGCTGCACAACCAGAGCGCGCTGCGGCTCAAGGGCAGGCTGCTGTTCCAGTCCGGCGTGATCGTGGCGAGCGTGCCCTGGCAGCTGCAGTCGTCGGCCAAGGCGGCCGCGCGGGTCCGCAACGAACGCCCCGCCGCCGGTGACGTCCGCCGCGGGTTCTCGCCCAACGGCCAGCCGATCGCGGCGCCGAAGCCCAAGGAGCCCGCCGAATGACGAGCTGGCTGGGCCGCGTCCTCGAGGTCGAGGTCGGCGCGGTGGCGCACGGCGGCCACTGCGTCGCCCGCGCGGAGGGCCGGGTCGTGTTCGTCCGGCACGCGCTGCCGGGGGAGCAGGTCCGCGTCGAGGTCACCGAGGACAACGGCGGCTCGTTCTGCCGCGGGGACGCCGTCGAGGTGCTCAGCGCCTCGCCGCACCGGGTCGAGCCGCCCTGCCCGCTGGCCGTGCCGGGTGGCTGCGGCGGCTGCGACTGGCAGCACGCTTCGCCGGACTACCAGCGCTCGCTCAAGGCGTCGGTGGTGGCGGAGCAGCTGCAGCGGCTGGCCGGGATCGAGCGGGACGTCGTCGTGGAGGCCCTCGACGGCGGGCCGCTGGACTGGCGCAGCCGGGTCCGGCTGGTCGCCGGGCGCGACGGGCGCGCCGGGCTGCGTGCCCACCACAGCCACCGCGTGGTGGCCCTGGACGACTGCCCGATCGCCGTCCCCGGCGAGCTCGACGACGTCCTGGCGCGGCGCTGGCGCCCGGGCAGCGAGCTGGAGGTGACCACCGACGGCGACGGCGGGCTGCACGTCCGCGAGCTGTCGACGGTGCGCGGCAAGGTCCGCGCCCGGCAGCTGACGGGCGGCGTCGCGGTCCAGCACGCGGCGGGCCGCGACTGGCGCCTCGACGCGCACGGCTTCTGGCAGGTCCACCCGGCGGCGGCGTCGACGCTGGCCGCGGTCGTGGGGGAGTGGGCGGAAGCGCCGTCGGGCGGCACGGCCTGGGACCTCTACGCGGGCGTCGGGCTGTTCGCGTCGGTGCTGGCCGCGCAGGTGGGTGCGTCGGGCCGGGTGCTGGCGGTCGAGTCCGGCCGGCGCGCGGTCGCCGACGGCGAGCGCAACCTCGCGGACCTGCCGCAGGTCTCGTGGCAGGCGGGGCGGGTGGAGCACGTGCTGGCGTCGGCGGCCAAGCCGGTCGACGTGGTGGTGCTGGACCCGCCGCGCAAGGGCGCGGGCAAGGCGGTCGTGGAGTCGATCGTGGCGGGTGCGCCGGACCGGATCGTGTACGTGGCCTGCGACCCGGCGGCGCTGGCGCGCGACGTGGCGACCTTCGCGTCCCACGGCTATTCGCTGACCGACCTGCGGGCGTTCGACGCGTTCCCGATGACCCACCACGTGGAGTGCGTGGCGCTGCTGTCGTGAGTTTTTGTCGGTGGTGGTCGGCACACTGTCGGCATGACTGCTCTCGACGACTTCGACCTCGCAGCTTCGACGGTGACCGGCCTGGTCACCGCGGTCCGTGCGGACCAGTGGGCGCTCCCGACGGCCTGCGCGAACTGGGACGTGCGCGCGGTGGTGAACCACCTGGCCCACGGCAACGCGAAAGTGGGCTTCTGGGCGGGCACGGGCCCACCGGCGCCGGAGGGTGACTACCTGGGTGCTTCGCCGGTCGAGGCGTTCACCGCGTCGGTGGCGGCGGCGCGGGCGGTGCTGGCCGCGCCGGGCTTGTTCACCCGGCAGGTGACGACGCCGCTCGGCGAGGTGCCCGGGGTGTTCCTGGTGCACATGCGGGTGAACGAATACCTGGCCCACGGCTGGGACATCGCGGACGCGACGGGCCAGCCGACGGACCTGGCACCCGAGCTGGCAGCGCGGGCACTGGAGCAGTGGCGGTCCCGGTTCGGGGCGGCGCCGAGGCAGCCGGGCGGGCCGTTCGGGCCGGAGGTGGCGCCTCCGGAGAAGGCGACGGCGGCGGACCGGCTGGCGGCGTTCCTCGGCCGGAAGGCGGTGAGGGGGTAGGGGGGCGGCGGGGGAGGAGGGTGCCGGGGCGGTTTGGCGGTGGCCGGGCTGGGCGGCGGTGGGGCCGAGCAGCGGGTGGGCCGAGCGGCGGTCGAGTCGGGCGGCGGGTGGCGGCTTCCGGCTGATCGGCGGCTGGTCCGGTCGGTCGCCGCTGGGTGGCGGCTTCCGGCTGATCGGCGGCGGTCGAGTCGATGGTGGGTGGCGGCTTCCGGCTGATCGGCGGCTGGTTCGGTCGGTCGCCGCTGGGTGGCACGCGCTGGAGCGGCTTGGGTGAGTAAGCGGCTGCTGCTCACCCCCCGCTCGGGCCTCGTGGCGGGTGTGGGGGGCTCGCCTGTTCGTGTGCCGGGCGGGCGCTGTGGTCGCTCAGGCGTGCCTGGGGCAGGGAGGCGGCTGCTCACTCCGCCCGGCGTAGCGCGAACGCCGCCGAGAGGGGGCCCGCCGCCGCGCAGCGGCGGTCGCTCAGGTGTGCCCCGGGGCTGGGGGGGCGGCTCACCCCGCCCGGCGCACCGCGAAGGCCGCCGCCAGGCCGGTCGCCGTCATCGTCACGCCCGACACCAGCAGTACCCATGCCCCGGCACCCGGGATCACCCGCGCCGCCGGCTGGAGGCGGGTCACCCCCGGCAGCGTCACCACCAGGTGGCGCAGTACCACTCCCGTCACCACCAGCCCCGGCAGGCAGGCCATGGCCAGCGGCTCGTCCTGGTGGCGGGCGAACGTCAGGTACGCCAGCGTCACCGCGATCAGCACCGCCGCCGCGCACACCAGGCGCAGGCTCAGGTCCAGCTCCGGGTCCGGCGTTCCGGGCGGCAGCACGCCCGGGTACTCCGCCGTCCGGAGGGTCAGGCCGGCGATCACGCCCAAGCCCGCCGCCCCCACCACCACGGCCCGCGGGCCCCGGAGCCGCTTCCGCCGCTGATCCACTCCGGCCTCCCCTGCGTCGCCGTGGACGCAGCATAAGGCGGGTTTCAGCCCGAGAACCAGCGCTGCGGTGCCGGCCGCAGGTTCTGGTAGACGTGCTTGACCTCGGTGTACTCGGCCAGCCCCGTCGGGCCCAGCTCGCGGCCGAACCCGGACTGCTTGTACCCACCCCACTCGGCCTGGGGCAGGTACGGGTGGAAGTCGTTGATCCACACCGTCCCGTGGCGCAGCCGCCCGGCGACCCGCTGCGCCCGGGAAGCGTCGTTCGTGAACACCGCGCCGGCCAAGCCGTAGTGCGTGTCGTTGGCGATGCGGACGGCGTCGTCCTCGTCGGTGAACGTCTCGACCGTCAGCACCGGGCCGAACGACTCCTCGACCACCGCCGACGAGCCCTGTTTCACCTGGTCGAGGATCGTCGGCAGGTAGTAGCAGCCCCCGGCCAGCGCCGGGTCGTCCGGGCGGCGGCCGCCCGTGCGCAGCACCGCGCCCTCGGCCAGCGCCGCCGCCACGTACGCCTCGACCTTCGCCCGGTGCGCCGCCGAGATCAGCGGGCCGGTCTCCGCCCGCGCGTCGAACGGGCCGCCCAGGCGGATCCGCTCCGCGCGGCGCACCAGCTCGTCGACGAACTCGCCGTGCCACTCCCGTTGCACGATCAGCCGCGCGCCCGCCGAGCACACCTGGCCGGAGTGCAGGAACACCGCCGTCAGCGCGTAGTCGACCGCGGTGTCGAAGTCCGCGTCGGCGAACACCACGTTCGGGTTCTTCCCGCCCAGCTCCAGCGCCACCTTCTTGACCGTGCCCGCGGCCGCCGCGGCGATCACCTTGCCGGTCGCCAGGCCGCCGGTGAACGACACGAGGTCGACGTGCGGGTGCGCGGCCAGGGGCGCGCCGGCCTCGGCGCCCGCGCCGAGCACCAGGTTGCCCACGCCCGGCGGCAGGCCCGCCTCGGTGAGCAGCTTGAGGAACAGGATCGCGGTGTGCGGGGTCAGCTCGCTGGGCTTGAGCACGAACGTGTTGCCCGCGGCCAGCGCCGGCGCGATCTTCCACACGGTCTGCAGCAGCGGGTAGTTCCACGGCGTGATCAGCCCGCAGACACCGACCGGCTCGTGCACGATCCGGCTGATCGCGTCCGGGTTGCCGGTGTCGACCACTCGCCCGCCGTCCTGCGCCGCGAGCTTGCCGAAGTACCGCAGGCAGGCCGCGATGTCGGCCATGTCGTACCGGCTCTCGACCAGGCGCTTGCCGGTGTCGAGCGACTCGGCGCGGGCGAACGCCTCGGCGTCGCGGTCGAGCAGGTCGGCCGTGCGCAGCAGCAGGTCGCCGCGCAGGTGGGCGGGGGTGCCGGGCCACGGACCGGTGTCGAACGCCCGGCGCGCCGCCGCGATGGCGGCCTCGGTGTCCTTGGCGGTGCCCTCGGCGACCGTCGCGACCAGGGAGCCGTCGGCCGGGCAGCGGATCTCCCGCCGGCCGCCGTCCACCGCGTCCACCCATTCGCCGCCGATGAAGAAATCCGCCATGCGAACCATTCTCGTGGCCACGCGGCGTGACCGCCACAGCGACGGCGGGAGACGAGGTTCACCCCGGCTGCTGACCTCCGGTCGCGCTCCGGTTGTGACGCCTGACGCGGCCTGCGGTCTCGCTCTAGCGGCTCTCCGTAGACTGGCCGGAACCGAGCGAGTGAGGTGGAGACGAGTGACGATGCTGGAGTCCGTGAGCGGACCGGCGGACCTGAAGCGCATGAGTGTCGAGGACCTCGGCGAACTGGCCGCCGAGATCCGGGACTTCCTCGTCGACAAGGTCCGCCGGGCGGGCGGCCACCTGGGGCCGAACCTCGGCGTCGTCGAGCTGACCCTGGCGCTGCACCGCGTGTTCGACTCACCGCGCGACGCGATCGTGTGGGACGTCGGTCACCAGGCGTACGTGCACAAGCTGGTCACCGGCCGCGCGGCCGGGTTCGACCTGCTGCGCCAGACCGGCGGGGTCACCGGTTACCCGTCGCGCGCGGAGAGTGAGCACGACTGGGTGGAGAGCAGCCACGCCTCGTCCGGCCTGTCCTATGTGGACGGCCTGGCGAAGGCGTTCGCGCTGGCGGGCGGCGGGCGGCACGCGATCGCCGTCGTCGGCGACGGCGCGCTCACCGGCGGCATGTGCTGGGAGGCGCTCAACAACATCGCCGCGCACAAGGACCGCCCGGTCGTCATCGTGATCAACGACAACGGCCGGTCCTACTCGCCGACCATCGGCGGCCTGGCCGACCACCTCGCGGCGCTGCGCCTGCAGCCCGGCTACGAGCGGCTCCTCGACGGCGGCCGCGAGATCCTCAAGCACACCCCGGTCGTCGGCAAGCCGATCTACGCCGCGCTGCACGCCGCCAAGGCCGGCTTGAAGGACGCGCTGAGCCCGCAGGCGATGTTTTCCGACCTGGGCCTGAAGTACCTCGGCCCGGTCGACGGCCACGACCAGGTGGCGCTGGAGAAGGCGCTGCACAGCGCGAAGGCGTTCGGCGGCGCGGTGATCGTGCACGTGGTCACCGAGAAGGGCCACGGCTACGCGCCCGCGGTGAACAACCAGCACGACCAGATGCACCAGACCGACCCGATCGACCCGGAGACCGGCCTGCCACCGGTGAAGGGCCCGAGCTGGACCGGCGTGTTCGGCGACGAGCTGGCGAAGATCGGCGCCGAGCGCGAGGACGTCGTCGCCATCACCGCGGCGATGCTGCGCTCGACCGGGCTGGACAAGTTCGCCGAGGCGTTCCCGGATCGGTGGTACGACGTCGGGATCGCCGAGCAGCACGCGGTCACCTCGGCCGCCGGGCTGGCCATGGGCGGGCTGCACCCGGTGGTGGCGATCTACTCGACGTTCCTGAACCGGGCGTTCGACCAGGTGCTGATGGATGTCGCGCTGCACCGGCTGCCGGTGACGCTGGTGCTCGACCGCGCCGGGATCACCGGGCCGGACGGGCCGAGCCACCACGGCATGTGGGACCTCTCGCTGCTCGGCATGGTGCCGGGGATGCGGGTGGCGGCGCCGCGCGACCCGGCCACGCTGCGCGAAGAGCTTCGCGAGGCTGTTGCCGTTTCGGATGGGCCTACGGCTCTTCGGTTCTCGAAGGGCAAGGTCGGCACGGACGTGACCGCCGTCGAGCGGATCGGCACGGTCGACGTGCTGCGCCGCCCGGCCGAGGGCGCGGACGTGCTCCTGGTGACGGTCGGTGCGTTCGCGACCCTGGGGCTGGCGGCCGCGGACCGGCTGGCCGACCAGGGCATCGGCGTGACGGTGGTGGACCCGCGCTGGGTGCTGCCGGTGCCGGCCGAGCTGGTCGCGCTGGCGTCTCAGCACAAGCTGGTGGTGACGGTGGAGGACAGCGGCCGCCACGGCGGCTTCGGCTCGGCGTGCGCGGCGATGTTCCGCGACGCCGAGTGCGACGTCCCGCTGCGCGACCTGGCCGTGCCGCAGTCGTTCCACGACCACGGCAGCCGCGACGAGGTCCTGGCCCGGATCGGCCTGACGGCCCAGGACGTCGCCCGCAGGGTGACGGAGTGGGCCTCGGGACGGCTGGGCGCGGAAGAGCCGGCGCGCAAGGACGCCAACCGCAGCTGAGTCGAGCGAGAGCGGCCCCCGGGGATCGGATTCCCGGGGGCCGCTTCGTGCTCGCCGGGCCGGGATGTAGCTCGCCGGGTGACGGGGTGAGCCTCGGGGGCGGCTGGGCGCGGAGGAGCCGGCGCGCGAGGACGTCGACCGCGGCCGAACCGGGTTTGATCACCGCTGGGGCACAGTCGCCCGAACCGGCTTCGCGTGGCGGAGGTCGTCGGTAGCCTCGGCGGGGTGAATCCCGATCCCCTGCTCGACAGCTTGCGCGCCGCGGTCGCCGCGGCTCCCGAGGACCTTCCGCTCCGGGTGCACCTGGCCGGGCTGCTCCTCGACCGCGGAGCGCGCGACGAAGCCGTCGCCCAGCTGGGCACGGTGCTCGGGCAGGCCCCCGGGAACGCCGAAGCCGCGGCGCTGATGGCGCGGGCCCTCACCGCGGCCGGACCGGCAGCAGGACCGGCAGCAGGAACGGCGGCCGGGCCCGAGCCGGAGCCGAAGGCCGGGTTCGACTGGGCGGCAGCCGAAAGCGAAGTGGCCGATGTCGTCCCGCCGCGGTTCGTCGACGGTGCCGAGCCGGTGGCGGCCGGGCCGGTTCCCGCCGAAGTCGTCGCCGATGTCGAACAGCCCCGGGTGACGCTCGCCGACGTCGGCGGCATGACCGAGGTCAAGAAGCGGCTCGACGCCGCGTTCCTGGCGCCGATGCGCAACCCCGAGCTGCGGAAGCTGTACGGCAAGAGCCTGCGCGGCGGCCTGCTGCTCTACGGCCCGCCGGGCAACGGGAAGACGTTCCTGGCGAAGGCCGTCGCCGGCGAGCTGCGGGCGAAGTTCCTTGCCGTCGGGCTCGACGAGGTGCTGGACATGTGGCTCGGCAACTCCGAGCGCAACCTGCACGGGCTGTTCCTCGCCGCCCGCCGCGCCGCGCCCTGCGTGCTGTTCTTCGACGAACTCGACGCGATCGGCCAGAAGCGCTCCAGCCTCGTCGGCGCCGCGGGCCGCAACGTCGTCGCGCAGCTGCTGGTCGAGCTCGACGGGATCGCGGACAACAACGACGGGGTCTTCGTGCTCGCCGCGACGAACGCGCCGTGGGACGTCGACACCGCGCTGCGCCGCCCGGGACGCTTCGACCGGACGCTGCTGGTGCTGCCGCCCGACGAGCACGCCCGGGCGGCGATCCTCGAATACCACCTCCGCGGCCGGCCGGTCGCCGGTGTCGACCTGAAGCAGCTGGCGCGGCGGACCGACGGCTGGTCGGGCGCCGATCTTGCGCACCTGTGCGAGACCGCGAGCGAGCGGGCGCTGCTGGCGTCGGTCGAAAGCGGAGTGGCGCGGATGATCGAGATGGCCGACCTGCTCGGTGCGCTGCCGGAGATCCGGCCGTCGGCCGAGGCGTGGTTCGCCGCCGCGCGCAACGTCGTGCTCTACTCGAACGCCGACGGCACGTACGACGAGCTCGCCGCCTACCTGAAGCGGAAGAAGCTGTTGTGACGACGCAGCGCGTCGCCGCGCTCGTGGCGGCCCGGCAGTTCGAGCGCGCGATCCGCGAAGCGACCACGGCGCTGGCCACGGACCCGGAGTCGGCCCGGCTGTGGCACCTGCTCGCGCTTGCCCAGTACGGTTCGGGCGACCACCGGGCGGCACTGGAGTCGATCGAGCGCGTGTTCGCCGCCGGGCCGCCGGGCGCCGACGTCCTCGTGCACCGCGGCTGGATCCTCAGCGCGCTCGACCGGCCGGGCGAGGCGGTCACGACGTTCGAAGCGGCGCTCGCCGTCGCCCCCGAGCACGCCGAAGCGCACGCCTGCCTGGCGCGATCGCTGGTGGCCGGCGGCGACGAGACGGCTTCGCCCGTGCGAGCCCGGGCGCTCGAGCACGCGCGACGGGCCTGCGAACTGGCGCCCGGCTCCCCGCGTGTCCACCTGGCGCTGGCGACGGTGCTCCTCGCCGGCCCGGCGGGGGCGGGCGCCCGGCGCGCCGCGGAACCGGTGCGAGCCGCGATCGCGCTGGAACCCGGCAACGCCGAAGCCCTGCAACTGCAGGCGCTGGTGGACCTGCGCTGCCGCCACGCCGTCCGTGCCGTGCGCGGCTACTCCGAAGTGCTGCGGCTCGACCCGCAGAACGCGGTCGCCGCGCGCAACCTCGCGCTCGCGGCGTGGCTGCTGTTCGCCCGGGCGCACTTCGTGGTGCTCGGCCTGCTGGTGACGGCGTTGGTGGTCGTCTTCGCGGCGCCGGCCCTCGGCTCCCCGGGCGGCCCGGTGGTGCGCGGGGTGGGCGCGGCACTGATCGCGGTGGCCGCCTGGTTCGTGCTGGTCTCGCGCCCTCGCCGGGCGTTTCCGCCGGCCATGCGTCCTGCCGCGAAGCGGTTGCTGCGCCGGGACGAGCTCGTCCGGCCGTACCTCGCCGGGATCGCGTGGGCGGCGGCGTGCGGGCTGGCCGCCGTCGTGCCGTGGGAAGGCACGCTCGTGGGTCGCGTGTGGGTGCTCGCCGGCCTGTTCGGCTACGGCATCGGAGCCGGTGCCGCCCGCAAGCGGCTGCAGGACCTCAGCGACCGCAACGAGCTGCTGCGCCACCAAGCCTGGCTCGAAGTCGCGGCCACCCTCCGCCGGGACTGACCGGTGGGCGCCGGAAACTGTCGGTGCCCACCGGTAAAGTGGAAAACGGGGGCGCCCCCGCGGGTGCCGGGCGAGCCGCGACCGGGTGGGTGCTCAGGCGAACCTCGTCATCACGTGCTTGACCCGGGTGTACTCGGCGAACGCGTACGCCGAGAGGTCCTTGCCGTGGCCGGAGTGGCCGAAGCCGCCGTGCGGCATCTCGGCGACCAGCGGTCCGTGCGTGTTCACCCACACGCAGCCGAAGTCCAGCTCGGCCGACACCCGGGCGGCGACGCCGAGGTCGCGCGTCCACACCGACGACGCCAGCCCGTACGGGACGCCGTTGGCCAGTGCGATGCCCGCCGCCTCGTCCGAAAAGGACTGGACCGTGATCACCGGGCCGAAGATCTCCTCCTGGACGATCTCGTCGTCCTGACGCACTCCGGAGATCACCGTGGGGGCGAAGTAGAAGCCCCGGCTGCCGAACCGGGTGCCGCCGGTCTCCACGTGCGCGTGCGGCGGCAGCCGCGAGATCAGGCCCTCGACGCGCGAGAACTGCGCCGCACTGTTCAACGGCCCGAAGTCGACGCCCGGAGTCTGCGCCGAAGCGGCCTTCGCCAGCGAAGCGACGAACTCGTCGTGGATCGACTCGTGGACCAGCACCCGGCTCCCGGCCGTGCAGTCCTGACCCGCGTTGTAGAACGCCGCGCCCACGATGCCCTGGGCCGCCGACGCGGTGTCGACGTCCGGGAAGACCAGGAGCGGTGCGTTGCCGCCCAGCTCCAGGTGGGTGCGCTTGAGGTCCGCGGCCGCCACGGTGGCCACGTCGATGCCCGCCCGGGTCGATCCGGTGATCGAGACCAGGGCCGTGACCGGGTGCCGGACCAGGGCGCGGCCGGTGTCGCGGTCGCCGGTCAGCACGGTGAACGCCCCCGGCGGCAGGAACTCCGCGGCTACGCGGGCCAGCAGCACGGCCGTCGACGGGGTCGTCTCGGCCGGCTTGAGCACCACCGTGTTGCCCGCCGCCAGCGCCGGCGCGATCTTCCAGACCGCCATCATCAGCGGGTAGTTCCACGGCGCGATCTGGGCGCAGACGCCGACCGGCTCGCGGCGGATCACCGACGTGTGCCCGGGCGTGTACTCCCCGGCGGCGGTGCCCTCCAGGTGCCGCGCGGCCCCGGCGAAGAACCGCAGCGCGCTCACGCACTCCGGGATCTCCTCCTCGAGCACCACCGACCGGATCTTGCCGGTCTCGCGCACCTCGAGGTCCGCGAACTCGGCGGCCCGGGCTTCGAGCGCGTCGGCGATCTTCAGCAAGGCCAGCTGCCGCTGCGCCGGGGTGCTGCGACGCCAGACCGCAAACGCTTGCGCGGCCGATTCCATCGCGGCGTCCACTTCGGGCTGCGAGGCGACCGGGCTGGTGCCGGACACCTCGCCGGTCGCCGGGTCGGTCAGGTCGAGCGTGCGGGTCATGCCTGCTCCAGGTGGGTGGGCGCGAACAGCTTCAGCAACGCGGGGAGGACGACGACGGACGGCCCGGGCGTGCGCAGCGCCGCCGCCAGGTCCGCGCCCACGGTGTCCAAAGAGGACAAGCGGGCCGGGACGCCGAAGGAGGAGGCCAGCGCGACGAAGTCGGGCCGGGTCAGCTCGGTGGCCGTGGTCCGGCCGAAGGCGCCGGTGAGGTACTCGCGCAGGACGCCGTAGCCGCCGTCGTCGATGATCAGCCACGTGACGTCGAGGTGGTGCTGCACCGCGGTCGCCAGCTCGGCGACGCCGTACATCGCGCCGCCGTCCCCGGACACCGCCAGCGTCGGACCACCGGTGACGGCGCCGCCGAGCGCGCCCGGCAGCCCGTAGCCCAGCCCGCCCGCGCCCTGCGCGGTGTGGATCGGCGCGCCCTGCGGGTTCCACGCCGACCAGGCCCAGTACGCCGCGATCGTCATGTCCCAGAACGTCTGCGTCCCCTCGGGCAGCGCCGCGCGGATGTCGTCGATCAGCTTCCGCTCGGCGGCGAGGTCCTGACCGGCCAACCGCGACTCGACCCGCGCGAGCAACCCCGCGACCGCCTTTTCGGCCCGGCCGTCGGACGCCCGCATCGGCACCCACTCCAGCAACGCCTGCAGGGTGCGCCGGACGTCGGCGTGGATGCCCAGGCCCGGGTAGTTCGACTCCAGCTTCCCCAGGTCGGCTTCGACCTGGATCACCCGGCCGCGCGGGGCGAACTCGCGGTAGTTGCTCGACAGTTCGCCGAGGCCGGAGCCGAGCACGAGCAGCACGTCGGCGTCGGCGAGGAACTCCGTGGTGTGCCAGTCCTCCAGCCACGACCGCCCGGACAGCTCGTGGTCCCAGCCGAAGACGCCCTTGCCGCCGAACGTCGAGATCACCGGCGCGCGCAGGGCCTCGGCCAGTGCGAGCAGCTCCGCGTGCGCACCCGACCGCAGCGCCCCGCCGCCGGCGAGGAGCACCGGGTTCGCCGCTTCGCCCAGCAACCGGGCGGCTTCGGTGACCAGCTCCGGCAGGGGCTCCAGGGGAACGGGCGCGGCCGACACGGAGGTGATCGGCGGGACGCCGGCCGGCCCGAGCAGCACGTCCTGGGGGATCTCGACCCACACCGGGCCGTAGGGCGCGGTCGCCGCCGACGTCCACGCCTCGCGCAGCGCCGTCGGGAGCTGGCTCGCCCGCCGGACGACGTGCACCGACTTGACGACGTCCCGGAAGCTCGCCTGCTGGTCGGGCAGCTCGTGCAGGTAGCCGTGCCGCCCGCCGCCGAGGCCCGCGACCGGGACCTGGCTGGAGATGCCGAGCACCGGCACCGAAGCCGCCCGGGACTCCTGCAGCGAAGCCAGCGTCAGCAACGCGCCCGGGCCGGTCGAGACGATCAGCGGCGTCACCGGCACCGGGCCGTCGGGATCCGCCGCGAGCCGGGCGCGGGCGTGCCCATCGGCGGCGAAGGCGAGGTTGTTCTCGACGCGCCCGCTGATCACCCGCAGGTCTTCGGCGCGCCGCAGCGCCTCGAACAGGCCCAGCGCGTGCTGGCCCGGCAGCCCGAACACGGTGTCGGCGCCCAGCGCCCGCAGGGTCTCGACGACGACGTCCCCGCCGATGCGCGTCATGCGCCCTTCCCGAGGGTCAGCAGGCTCACCAGGTCGTAGGCGACGTGGGAGGCCGCGATGGCGGTGATCTCGGCGTGGTCGTAGGCCGGGGCGAGCTCGACGACGTCCGCGCCGACCAGGTTGAGGTCCCGCAGCCCGCGCAGGATTTCCAGCAGCTCGCGGCTGGTCATGCCGCCGGCCTCGGGGGTGCCGGTCCCGGGCGCGTGGGCCGGGTCGAGCACGTCGATGTCGACCGAGACGTACAGCGGCCGGTCGCCGATGCGCTGCCGCAGCGCGTCGACGGTCTCGGCCACGCCGCGGCGCAGGACGTCGCCGGAGGTGACGATGCCGAAGCCGAGGCGGCGGTCCTCTTCGAGGTCGCGCTTGCCGTACAGCGGCCCGCGGGTGCCGACGTGCGACAGCGCGCTCGTGTCGAGGATGCCTTCCTCGGACGCCCGCCGGAACGGGGTGCCGTGGGTGTACGGCTCGCCGAAGTAGGTGTCCCAGGTGTCGAGGTGGGCGTCGAAGTGCAGCAGGGCAACGGGTCCGTGCTTCTTCGCCACGGCCCGCAGCAGCGGCAGCGCGATGGTGTGGTCGCCGCCGACGGTCACCAGCCGCGTCCCGTCCGCCTGCAGCGCCTCGGCCTCCTGCTGCAGCGTCTCGATCGCTTCGCCGATGTTGAACGGGTTGACGGCGATGTCGCCGGCGTCGACCACCTGCCGCTCGGCGAACGGCGAGACGTCCAGCTCCGGGTGGTAGGGCCGCAGCAGCCGGCTCGCCTCGCGGACCGCCGCCGGCCCGAACCGCGCGCCGGGCCGGTAGGACACGCCGGAGTCGAAGGGCACCCCGACGACGGCGACGTCGGCGCGCTCGACCTGGTCGAGCCGGGGCAGCCGCGCGAACGTCGCGAAGCCGGCGAACCGGGGGACGCGGGACGAGTCGAGCGGGCCGACCGGGGGCATGTCGTTCACTGCTGGGGCTCCTGTTTCTCGTGGTCAGGCTTCGACGGGCGCGGGGGTGGCCGCTTCTTCGGTTTCGGTGCCGTTCAGGCGCCGGGTCCAGACCGAGAGGATGGTCTCGGAGGTGCGGGGCGTGGCGAAGCTGACGGCCAGGTAGACGACCAGGCTCGCGCCGAGGCCCCAGTAGATCGGGGTGTTGGCGTCGACGCCGTCGATGATCATGAACGCGATCACCGAGAGCGTGCCGGCCACCATCGACGCGTACGCGCCCTGCCGGGTGCCGCGCTTCCAGAACAGCGCGCCGACGATGGCCACCAGCAGGCCGCCGACCAGGATGTCGTAGGCGATGGTGAGCGCGTTGACGACGTCGTCGACCACCATCGCGATGCCGATGGCCAGCAGGCCGAGCAGCAGCGTGGCGAGCCGGTTGCGGCTGACCTCGCCGCCCTTCTTCAGGCCCAGCTTGGTGAGCAGGTCCGACGTCGTGGTGGTGGAGCAGGCGATCAGCGCGCCGCTGGCCGTCGACATCATCGCCGAGAGCGCGGCGGCCAGGACCAGCCCGCGGACGCCGGTGGGCAGCAGCCGCTCGACGATCGTCGCGAAGGCGTCCTGCGCGCTGGCGATGTCCGGGTAGAGCGCGTGCGCCGCGGTGCCGATCAGTGCGCCGGCCAGGCCGTAGACCAGGCAGTAGACCCCGGAGGTGATGCCGCCGGAGGTCGCGATCGCCGGGGTGCGGGCGGTGAACACGCGCTGCCAGATGTCCTGGCCGATCAGCAGGCCGAAGGTGTAGATCACGAAGTAGGTGATGATCGTGTCGGTGCCGATCGAGGTGAAGCTGAAGAAGCTCGCGTCGAGCTTCTCGCTCATGCCGGAAAAGCCGCCTGCGGAGGTGATGGCGACCGGCAGCAGGATGACCAGGATGCCGATGGTCTTGATGACGAACTGGGCGATGTCGGTCAGCGTGATCGACCACATGCCGCCGAGCACCGAGTAGAGCACCACGATCGAGCCGCCGACCGCGATCCCGGCCCAGTTCGGCAGGTCGAACAGCACCTTGAAGATGGTCGCGAAGGCCAGCGTCGAGGTCACCGTCAGCATCAGGGTGTAGCCCCACATGACGACGCCGGACACCGCGCTGGTGCGGCCGCCGTAGCGCAGGTCGAGCATCTCGCCGACGGTGTAGACCTTCAGCCGCACCAGCCGCCGCGCGAACAGCGCGTGCAGCACCAGGATGCCGACGCCGATGCTGACCACCAGCCACATGCCGGAGATGCCGAACTTGTAGCCGAGCTTCACGCCGCCGACCGTCGACGCGCCGCCGAGCACGACGGCCGACATCGTGCCGGAGTACATGAACCAGCCCAGCCGCCGCCCGGCGACCAGGTAGTCGGACTTCGTCTTCGCGAGCTTCAGGCCGTACCAGCCGACCCCGAGCATGCCCGCGATGTACAGCGCGATCACCGCGTAGTCGCCGGTCACGGTGTCCTCCTCACGTCGGTTTCGGGTCACCGTAGGTTCGCCTGCCACCACCCCGGCATGGGATGATTCATCCACAATCGACGTCGACCAGGATGAAATGGCCAGCATGCCGGACTCTTTGCCCTCGGAGGTGAATGTCCCGTTACGGGACGTGGTCGGCAACCGGGAGCTCGCGCTGGAGGTCGTCCCCGAGACGCTGCGCCCGGGCGCGCTGGACCTCCCCGTGCGCTGGGCCCACGTCAGCGAGCTGGAGGACCCCGCGCCCTACCTGCTGGGCGGCGAACTGATCCTCACCGCGGGCGTCAACCTGCCCGAGCGGATCGACCGGTACGTGCGCGGGCTGCGCGACGCCGGCGTGACGGCGCTGGGCTTCGGCCTCACCCCGACGGTGCACGAGACCCTGCCGGAGGCCCTGCGCCGGGCCTGCGCGCGCCGCGGGCTGCCGCTGGTGGTCGTGCCGCCGCGGACGCCGTTCCTGGCGGTCAACCGGGCGGTTTCGGTCGCGCTGACCGAAGCCGGGCAGCGCGACCAGCGGCGGATCACGGCGGCGCGCGAGACGCTGACACGGGCGGCCGGCGGCGGGCTCGGCGAGCTGACGTCGGCGCTGGCGTCGGTGTTGCGGTCCTGGGTCGCGCTGGTCGGCGCCGGGGACGTGCTGGCCTCGGCGCACGACGCGCCCGCGCCGCTGCCGCCGCCGGTCCGGGAGCTGATGGCGACCGTGCGGGCGGGCAGCGGGATCCGGAGCGCGACGACCGAGCTCGACGGCGGGTTCGTCGTCGTCCAGCCGGTGTACCCGCAGGCCACGGCCTCGCACCTGGTGGTCGTCGGCCGGTCCCGGCGGTTCGGCGGTGCGGACCGGGCGATCCTCGCCGTCGGCGCCGCCCTGCTCGGCCTGGTCGGCCGCGCGGGCTCGGACGCCGCCGAACTGGGCGCGGCGGCCACCGGCCTGCTGCTCGGCCGGACGGCTCCCGCGGAGGTGGCCCGGTCACTGCTGGGGTCGGAGGTGGTCCGGCTGGTCGCCGGGGCGGCGTACCGGCGTGGCCCGGACGCGGTGGCCCAGCGCCCGGACTGGCTGCGGGCCCGGCTGGACACGCCGCTGGTCTCGGTGTCGCCCGGACGGTTCGCGGCGATCGCGGGGTCCGCGCCGTCGCTCGCTGTGCTGGAGGACCTGCGCGCGCACGGCTGGCTGGCGGCGGTGGGCTCGCCGGCACCGGCCGGGCAGCCGCCGGACGGCGAGGTCGACCTGCTGCTCGCGCGGGCTCAGGCGCTGGGGCGCCCGGTGGTGGCCGGAGATGCGCCGCTGGACTTCGACGCGGTGGTGGACCCGGGCGCTTCCCGCGGGTTCGCGGCGAAGGCGCTGGAACCGCTGGTGGCCCTCGACGAAGCCGGCGATCGGTCGCTCGTGCTGACGCTGCGGACGTGGCTGGCCCACCACGGCGGCTGGGAACCGACCGCGGCCGAGCTGGGCGTGCACCGCAACAGCGTCCGGCACCGGATCGCGCAGGTGGAAAAGGCCTTGGGGGTGGATCTGGGGGACCCGGAGGTCCGGATGCGACTGTGGTTCGCCCTCCGATGGGCGGCACCCGGTCCTTAAAGGGGACTCTCAGGAAAATATGGGATTGTGGGCTGGTGCGAGTTTTGGTAGTCGAGGACGAAGAACCCCTGGCCGACGCGATCGCCCGCGGGCTGCGCCGTGAGGGCATGGCGGTGGACGTCGCGCTCACCGGCGACGACGGGCACGAGAAGGCCGCCGTCACGCGGTACGACGTCGTGCTCCTGGACCGGGACCTGCCCGGGATGTCCGGCGACGAGCTGTGCCGGGAGATCGTCGCGTCCGGGGAGCTGACCCGGGTGCTGATGCTCACCGCGAGCAGTTCGGTGTCCGACCGCGTGGACGGGCTGTCGCTGGGCGCCGACGACTACCTCGCCAAGCCGTTCGCCTTCCCCGAGCTGGTCGCGCGGGTGCGGGCGCTGGGCCGCCGGGCCACGCCGGCCGCGCCGCCGCTGCTCACCGCCGGGGACGTCGAACTCGACCCGGCCAAGCGGACCGTGCGGCGGGCGAGCGGGCCGGTCGAGCTGACGCGCAAGGAGTTCGGCGTCCTCGAGGTGCTGCTGCAGGCCGCCGGGTCCGTCGTCAGCAGCGAAGAGCTGCTGGAACGCGTCTGGGACGAAAACGCCGACCCGTTCACCACGACCGTCCGGGTCACCGTGATGACGCTGCGCAAGAAGCTCGGCGAGCCGGGGATCATCGAGACCGTCGTCGGCTCCGGGTACCGGGTGCCGGAGCCCGGCGTTTCCCGCGCGTGAACCTGCCGGGCACCCGCACGCTCCGCGCCCGGATCACCCTGCTGGCGACCGTGCTGGTCGCCGCCGTCAGCCTGCTGCTGCTCTGGCTGGCCTGGACGCTGGTGCGGGACTCGCTCGACTCCGTGCCGCAGATGCCGGCGGGCAGCGTGGTGGTCGTCGACGGCGTCACGGTCGACGCCTCGACGCTCGCCGAGCACCTGCGCGTGCACGCCCGCGACCGGATGCTGCTGTTCGGCTCGATCGCGTTCCTGCTGGTGGTCGCGGCCGCGGCGATCCTCGCTTGGACGTTCACCTCGCGCGTGCTGCTGCCGCTGCGCGAGATCACCGGGACCGCGCGGCGGCTGTCGGTCGAGTCGCTGGGGGAGCGGATCGGCGAGATCCGCTCCCGCGACGAGCTGGCCGAGCTGGCGAGCACGTTCGACGACATGCTCGACCGGCTGCAGGCGGCGTTCGACGCGCAACGGCACTTCGTCGCCAACGCCAGCCACGAGCTGCGGACGCCGTTGTCGGTGATCCGCACGGAACTCGACGTCACCCTGGCCGACGACGACGCCGACGAAGCCGAGCTGCGCCGGATGGCCGGGGTGGTCCGGGACGCGACCGAGCGCGCCGGGCAGCTGGTGAACTCGTTGCTGCTGCTGGCCCGCACCGACGGCGCCGGTCTCGGCGTGCACGAGCCGGTGGACCTCGCGGTGGTCGTCGACCGGGCGTGGCGCGCGGTGCACCGCGAAGCTTCGCAACGCGGCATCCGGGCGACGTTCTCCGTGGTGTCGGCGTCGACGTTCGGCGACCCGGCGCTGCTGGAGCGGATCGCGGGCAACCTGCTGGAGAACGCCGTCCGCCACAACGTCGAGGGCGGCTGGCTGGAGGTCGTGACGCAGCCCGGGCCGCGGTGGTCGACGCTGCGCGTGCGTTCTTCGGGCGGCCTGGTCGACCCGGCGGCGGTGCCGGAGCTGTTCGAGCCGTTCCGCCGCGCCGGTGTGGCCCGCACCGCCCGCCACGGCGCGGGCCTGGGCCTCTCGATCGTCCGCGCCGCGGTGGCGGCCCACGGCGGAAGCGTCACGGCCGAGCCGATCGTCGGCGGCGGCCTGGCCGTGACGGTCCACCTCCCGGCCCACTGACCAAGCGCCAACAGGCATCTAGCGTGATCAGCCGGGCATCACCCGTGATCGAAGAGGCATCTCGCGTGACTGGGAGGGCATCACTCGTGATTCGGGGGACGACACGCCGAGGTCGGCCGGGGTTGCCGTGTCGCCCCTCCAATCACGTGTGATGCCCCTCTGATCCGAAAATGGGTCTTGGGTGGCATGCGTCAGCATCCGGCGTAGCGGAGCGGAGCCGGATTGGGGTGGTGGGGTTCAGGCG
>NZ_JBSGBQ010000020.1:0-164198 GCF_053601335.1 Amycolatopsis sp. NPDC004747
ACTGCTCCGGATACTTCGACCTGCGCGACACCAAGACATCCTCCCTCCAGACCACCGTCTGGAATCAAGGTGTCCGCCCCCAAGGGGCAACTCCATAGCGGTAGCTGCCAACACACACACACACTTCGGCTGCCTACACCTATGTGCACCGCTGCAGGGCGCCCCGGCCGAGGCAAGGTGTCCCCCTGGCGGTGCCAGGCGGGCGGGAACCTGCGGTGCGGCTAGATCGGGATAACCCGGCCTAACCGCTGCTGGCCGTCGCCAGCGCGACCTGTTCGAGAGCCGCGCGCGGGTGTGCGTCGCTCAACAGGCGATCTCCTTTCGCCAGTCTGACCGAGGATCTCGGGCCGCGACGTCGTGCAGGTGCACCTCGAACGCCCGCGCCAACCGGTCGGCAATTCGGCCCGGAAGGTGGGCAGTCAGGGGCAATGCGATTGGGGTCATCGGTGCCGGCGGCTACTGTCCACGGGTACGGCACAGCGCCTAGGACGGACGGACATGGACTTCTCGAGAATTCCCCGCGGTCAGCTCGCATGGATGTCGCTCGTGAACGAGCTCTGCGCGACGGATGACCGGGTCGAGAGGCACTTCCTTGAGCTGAAGTCCGAAGGTGATCTCAGTCTGCCCTCCGACCGTGTCAAGGTTGTCAAGTTCATCCTCGGCACGTCGAACCGAGATCCAGAAGTCGCTGCGCGGTACTTCGACGGCCACGCGGTGCTGATCTTCGGGGTCGCGCACGAAGCGATCAACAGTGTCCCGCCGTTCGAAGCGCATGAGTTCAGCCGCTTCGTCGCCAAGTACATAGGCGTCCCGGGGCCACGCTGGGACTTCGAACGCATCACTACGGAACAGGGAAAGGACGTCATCGCCATCGTCGTCGACCCACCGACCGGCGAGACGTGGACGTGCTTGAGCGACGGCCCCGATAAGTTGACCGACGGCGCGATCTTCATCCGTGCCGACGGTGAGACGCGCTTGGCCAAGGGAGCCGAGATCCGGGACATGGTGGCTAGAAGCCATTGGCGCCAAGCCTCTGCCAGCCTTGACGTCGCCGTCGTCGGGCCGACGATCGGATATCTGGCCGGGCACGATGAAATACTCGATGAGTACCTCCGTGTCCACCTCGAACGGCTCAGTAAGGCGATTCCGCAATCCAAATCGGCCGCTGGGTACGGCAGTGTCCGGTCGCTCCCAGGTCCGGGTAAGTATCTTGAGCAGCGATCCCCAGTCAATTATCGCGCGGAGGTCGACCAATGGGGCAAGAACTTTCGTGCTGCCTGGCCCAAAGCTCTCGACCATGTTGCGGCCTTTCTTGGAAACAAGACTCAGATCCGCATCATAAACAAGAGTGACGCGTTCCTGGAGGACGTGCAGGTTGACGTCATAATCCACGGAGGCGTTCGCAGTCTGGACGCTGTCATGGAACGGGATTTCAATCCGCTCTCTCAGTTGCCGAAGCCACCCACGCCTTGGGGGGCAGGGTCGTACTCGATACCTGACTACTTCCTAGACAAGGCCGTTTCGCGTGCGTTACGTCGGACGCCGACGGTCTTTCACGACAACCGCGCTGATTCGACGAAGCTCACCGTCCATCTAGGCGTCCTACGCCCTCAGCAAACCAAGTTGACTCGGGCTGGCGAGTTCGTCCTTATCGCAAAGGGCTCCGAGATCACCGAACTGCGCGGGAAATGGCGCGTCACCGCGCGCGGACATCACCGCCTGTACGAGGGCGAGCTCACTGTGCCCGTCCACCAGTTCGATGGAATCGGCGCCGCCCTTCGCAAGTCGTTCCTATCGCAACAGGACGGGTGAAGACGTCGATCAGTTTCGGCATCCTTGCCGACGTCGGAGGGCGCTCCGGCGGACTCGCCGGACGTTGGGTGCGAGGCGAGGCCAGGTGCTTGGCTGCTGGTGACGGCGTCGTGCAGTCCGCCGGGGCGGGCCGCGTTGGCGTTGTCGCGGTTGCGGCCGGTTGAGGGTGACGTGGGCGCCACCGCCAGATCCAGCCGGTTCCGCCCGGCCGGCGATCTGATTGATCCATGCAACTCCGCCGACGGCTTGCAAGTCACTGAGGCAGTGACCAAGATCGGAGGGGTGCGGCGCGCTGACGAAGTACGCCGACCGCAAGACCCGTGAGGCCATTGTGGAGCGCGTTGCGCTGCTCACCACCCAAGGCCGGGCACTTGGGATCTCGGTCCGCGGCTACGTCCAGGGAGCCTACTAAGGACACCGTCCCCGTGCGGGAGCTGTTCACCCGGCGGGTGTGCCTGCGCGTCACCTCGAAGACGCACGTCGGGATGGTCCTCGGCGACGGCGCGTACGAGCGCGGGGCGTGGGCGAACCGGATCGGTGACTCGGAGGCCGGCGTCGGCTACGTCTGGGCGAAGGCATCCGCGAACCCCTGTGCGTCCGCGCGGGCTGGGTCTCCGACAGCACCGTCAAGGCGCTGGAGGCGTACGTGACCAACGGGGGTGTCGCGGATCTGAGACACGGCGGTGAGGGGTGGCCGCGTGAACCGGCTGATGATCTTCCTCGACGCCATCCGCGATCATCTTGACTCGCACCAGCTGCCGCCGGCCGCGTCGGTGGACGTCAACGCCTGGTCCAGCCCGATCACCGTTCAGCTCGACGTGGACGGGCTGCCGGAGGTGTCGCGGGCGTTGCTGGTGTGGACGCAGACGCTCGAGGACGTCTCGGCTCGGCTGTGGCGGCTGGTCGACGGGACGCAGGTGCACCTGTCGATCACCGGCCGGACGCCATGCGGCATTCCCGTCGTGGTGTTCGGCGTGGTGCGGTTTGAGCCGAGCACGTTCCCGGATCTCTCGGCCGGAGCGAAGCAGGATATGCCGGTGTTCCTTCTGCGTGGTTGGTCCTCGCCGGGGGAGGTGGCGGCATGATAGGTGAGACACGTGCAGAGCGGATGCGGACGCCGCTGGCTGCTGACGTCGTCCGGGCGACAGCGGAGAAACACGGAGTCTGTGTCCGTCCATTCACAATGGAGGTGGGAGACACTGCGACCGGCAAACTTCGGTACGCGATCCGAACACGGCGACAATGAAGCTGGTCGACTACGGCACGACGAACATGACGTTCGCCCTGCGGGGGCTGGAGGCCAAGACCACCGATCCGTACTTGGCCGGCTGGCGGAAGCGAGTCGTCCCGACGCTGGGGCACCTGCCGGTCAGCATGATCACGAACGGGGCCGTCGATCGGGCGGTGCACGCCTGGATCGCGGATGCGTGCAGCCGGTCGACGGTGAAGAACAGCATTGCGGTGCTGGTCAGGGTTATGGAGCAGGCTCTCCGGGGCGGCATCATCGACCGGAACCCGGCTCGGGTGACTGGCTGGCAGCAGGAGTACAAGCGCGCCGAGGACGAGTTGGACGATCCGCGGTCGCTGGCGCTGCCAGACTGGATCTCGCTCACGACGCTGGCGGACGCCCTGGTGGCGCGGTCGTCGGGGGAGTACCGGGGCTGGGGTGACGTGGTGCTGTTTGCTGCCTGTACGGCGGCCCGGATCGGGGAAGTCTCGGGCTGCCGGGTGGGGGATATCGACACCTCGTCGTGGACCTGGACGGTTCGCTGGCAGACGACGCCGTCACCTGGTGGTCTCGTGGACAAGGGGACGAAGGGCAAACGGGGCTCGGACGGTGCCGCTGATCGAGGACATCCGGGAGCTGGTCAAGCGGCGTATCGCGCTCGCCGACAACGACCCTGACGGCCGGCTGTTCAAGGGACCGCGAGGAGGCCGCATTACGACGGCGGTGCTGCGGGACGCTACGGCGTGGGACCAGGTGGTAGCGAAGCTCGGGTACGACCACCTGCGACGTCACGACCTGCGACACACCGGATTGACTTGGATGGCAGACGCGGGGGTGCCTGTGCATCACCTCCGGAAGATCGCCGGGCACGGGTCGCTTTCGACGACCCAGCGGTACCTACACCCCAGACAAGCAGTCAGTCCAAGACGCGGGTCAACTTTTGACTCTGCATCTCAATTCACCACGACGTTCCCAGCTTCGCGCAATCTAGGTGACTCCATGAAGTGCTTATCCGCCTTGGCACGGGGCCTCTTTGACTGGAAGGCGAGCTGGGTCACGCGCTTAGGCCAGCTCTCGTGGCGGTCCGCAGTGCAGAGCGTGTAGTCTCCTGACCTGGTCAGGAGCTAGCTTGGAGGCGGGTAGGGCGATGGGCTCGTCGGAGGAAGGCGCCGATAAGGAGTCAGTTTCTCCCGCTGACGTCGGCGGGGAGGAAGTACTTGCTCTCGTTAGTTTCGACGAGTACAAGATGTATTACGAGACCACGGAACAGGTGACTGACCGTCGTCAGGCGGCTAATAGGTGGAATTATTCCGTTTCGATAGCCTTGCTTGTAGCCATTGCGGTTGTTTTTAAGTGGTCTACGGATAAGCCTTCAAATCTCGTGGCCGGGCTTTTGGTTGTTGAGGCACTGAGTGTCACTGCGATAGTATTCTGCTACTTCTGGCGGAAAGAAGTACAATCCTTCAAGTCTTTGAACGCTGCCAAATTTGAAGTCTTGAATAAAATGGCTGTGCGAGTGCGCTTTGAAGACAGGAAGCTGCGCTCTGACCAGCCATTCGATAAAGAGTGGGCTATTCTATCGAAGACCGGAGATGCGAAGCCTGTCGGCCTTCTGCGTGGCCGCCTCGCCTTAGCTTCATCTGGGCCGGAACTGTTCCTTCCGATAGCTTTTGGTTCTCTATTTGCTGCGGTTGGTGTTGGAATGATAGTCGCTGCCCTCATCGGTTGGGGATCGTCACCCCGCTCGGTGTCGCCTTTTGTTGCGCCGAGCTCTACCTCTATGGCTCCAGTCAGAACAGCCACGGCGACGACGACCGTGGTGTCGACTGTGCAACCCTCGACTGTGACGCGGCAGGGGGTCACTCCGTGAAGGCGAACTTCTATGTCGTCGCGCCGGTAAGGCTTGACCGATACTTTCAAGCGAAAAAGCAAATTGTGCTCGAGGTTTCGAAGTTCTGCGGCCTGTCGGCTAAATTTCCTTTGGATGAGGTCGGCGGACACGCGTCCGAGGTGCATCCGGCGGAAATTGCTGACCGATTTCGCTCTGCGCGTTTTGTTCTTGTCGACTTATCGCATGAGCGGCCGAGTTGTTACTATGAACTAGGTGTTGCGCAGGCTGTGGGGGTTCCAACCTACTTGATTGCGGCGACCGGGACGGAAATACACCAAGCGTGGGGCCGTGCAGATGTTCGGTTCTATGAAAACCTTGAAGATTATCGGCGCGTTGTATCTGAAATATTGCGATCTTGTGCGCTAGAGGCGAAGTCGTCTTAGTGGGCAAGGGATGTGCCGGCCCGATGGCTGCAGCTGTACCTCTCGTGACGCAGGCGAGTCAGAACGGGTTCCTCTGAGCCGTTGGCTGGTGAGGCTGCAGATGTCGTTGTCGCCAGCCTGGTCCGCGTCCAGAGCGATGCGTACCTCAAGGAGCTTGGTCCCCACGTGGTCCCCAGGAGATTCGCTCGGGCGGTAAGCCCGGTGACATGGGGTTAACCGGAAACGCCGCTTGACCTGGGCTTTCACCCAAGCCAAGCGGCTTCTGTGTCCGTCGGGCTGACAGGATTTGAACCTGCGACCCCTTGACCCCCAGTCAAGTGCGCTACCAAACTGCGCCACAGCCCGGACCCGCACTCCCTGAGTGCGTGAGAAGTACTCTAGCGTGCCCGCCGAACGGCCCCGCAACCAGGGTCCCACCTCCTCCTGACCTGCGGAAACAGGTCAGGAGGGCCCACCCGGAAGATCACGCCGGGTTGGCGGCGTGGGTCAGCGTCTGCCAGGCGACGAACAGGTTGTTCGAGCCCGCCGGGCGTTGGCGCTCGGTCAGTGTCTGGGTGTTCGTCATGGCGATGCCCAAGCGCGTGTTCAGCGCGTTGAAGCCCACCTCCGTCACCGGGCCGAGGCCGAGGTTCAGGTGGCCTCCGCACAGCCACGACGGCGGTGCCGTGCCCAGCTGGTACTTCGACTGGAAGCCCAGTGCCTGGCGCAGGCGCGTGCCGATCTCCGTCCCGTACACGTCCTCGCCCTGGATGTGGAGCGTCTCCGCCACGTCGGCTATTGCCGCTATTCCGTAGCCCGTGTGGGTGAAGTCGCGGCAGGTTTCCTGGGTGAGGCCGTCCACGAACGTCGACTGGCCCTGCCAGTAGCTCACGATCTCCGACTGGGTGTCGAGGCCGCTGCCGGGGACCGTTTTGGGCAGGGAGCCGTCCGACGACAGATACACGTACGCCGCGACGCGGTTGCGGTAGCGGGTTACCGCCTTGTCGTAGCTCGTCCTGTCCTCCAGGAACACCGAGATGCCCACCGCGGCCTCCATCATGGACAGTTCCCAGTTCCCGTTGCTGTTGCTGCCGTTGATCACCTTGCTCAGGTACACATTGCGCAGCATCGTCGCGAAGCGGCCCGAGTTCGGCCAGCTCGAATACGTGTACTTGACGATCTCCGCCGCCCGGGGCCACGACGAGCCCGCCCAGCCCGTTTGCAGGGGCGCGTTGCTGTTCGTGTGGCTCGTGATCACCGCCGACCACGCGTCCATCAGGGCGATCGCCTTCTGCGCGTACCGCGCGTCGCCCGTGATGTACCAGATCAGGGCGTCCGTGTACGCCGCCAGTGCGTCTTCGCGCTCGTCCGTGCAGCCGTAGTTCGGGTTCGAATACGAGCCGCATTCGACCACCGCGCGCGGTTTCGGTGTCCTGGACAACGAAGCGTACGAGCTGGCCCGTGCCTGGTCGTAGGCCGCCTTCCACGGCTGGGCGCCGGCGTTCACCTTGGCCTTGACGAAGTCGAGCTGCGGGCGGCTCACCAGCACGCCCGGGTGGGTGAACGCCGCCGGCGCGGCCGTGGCCGGGGCGGCGAGCAACCCCAGGAGCAGGGGGACCAGGGCGAGGACCTTGCGGAAGCGGGACATGGCTCTCCTCGAGACGACGGTGTCTGGGGGCGCGCGCCGGCTCAGTGTCATGGTCCAGACCATCGCAGGTCAAGTTTTTCTTTGTGTGTCAAAGAAAGTGTTCAGCCCGCTGAACGGAAACGTTCAGCGGGCTGAACGGAAACCCCTCAGCCGAGCCCGGCGCTCACCGCGTTCAGCAATGCACCGGTGTCGCCCGACATCTCCCACGCCATCACGCCGAGCAGGCCGCGCGACTTGAGCCACGTGGTCTTCAGCCCGATCGACCAGGCGTCGTCGAACGTCCACCACTGCCCGCCGTTGCCCGTGTAGCACGACGTCGCGACGGCCGCCGTGTCGTGGTGGACCGTGCAGTTCGGCACGCTCGCCACCAGGTTGGCGTACCCGCGCGTGCCCGCTTCTTCGGCGAACTGACCCGGCGCCGCACCGGTCGCCGACTGCCATTCGCCGGACTTCCCGCCGTCGGCCACGCCCTGCCAGCCGCGGCCGTAGAACGCCAGGCCGAGCGTCAGCCGCCGTGGATCTACGCCCGCGTTCGTGTACGCGTTGATCGCGCTTTCCGCACTGAAGTGGAAGTTGTACGGGTCGTCCGCGTCGGCGTACAGGTTGCCCTGGTGGCCGGTGCGGTTCGGCTCCCACGAGTTGTCGCTGCCCGCCCCGTGGAAGTCGTACCCCTGCACGTTCGCCACGTCCAGGTAGTTGAACACCTTCGACAGGTCCCAGCCCGAAGCCACCTTCGCCGGGTCCGCCGGGGTGAAGGCGTGCAGCTGGTACCGCTTGCCGGTGGTCGCGCCGTAGGCGTCCAGCTGCGTGCGGAACTCGGCCAGCAGCGCGGTCAGGTTCGCCTTGTCTCCTCCGCTCCAGTGGTTGCCCGGGTGCCCGTCACCGCTCGCCGGCCACTCCCAGTCGAGGTCGATGCCGTCGAAGATGCCGGCCGCGGTGCCCGGCCCGCCCGCGCCGCCGTAGGGCGCGATGTTGCCCTTCAACCAGGTGTCCACACAGGACGAGACGAACTTCTTGCGCGACGCGTCGGTGGCCGCGACGTCGGAGAAGTACTTCGAATACGTCCAGCCGCCGAGCGAAACCAGCACCTTCAGGTTCGGGTGCTTCGCCTTGAGCTTCTTGAGCTGGTTGAAGTTGCCGCGCAGCGACTCCCAGCCGGTGTCGGCCACGCTGTCCACCGACTGCGCCGCCGCGAACGGCCGCGAGTAGTCGGCCTCAGCGTCACCGGCGCCGTCGCCCTGGTTCGGGTCCTGCGGGTTGGCCGTGGTGCCCTTCGTGACCCCGGACAGGCAGGTCAGGTTCACCGGATCGATGTTCTCGAACGCGTACAGCAGGTGCGTCAGCTTCGCCGCCGCGCCCGAAGTCTCCAGGTTCTTCACGAAGTACTGACGCCCGTAGATGCCCCACTGCACGAAGTACCCGACCTTCGCGTACCCCGAGACGATGTCGCCGGTCCGGGCGGTGACCGCGGCACTCGGCGCCGACACGTTGTCGTAGCCGTCGCGGGCCCGGACGGTGAACGTGTACGAAGTGGACGGTGCCAGCCCGGTCACCACCGCCGACGTCGTGGTCACCGTCGTGGCCAGCGCCGACCCGCGGTACACGTCGTAGCCGATCACGCCGGTGTTGTCCGTCGACGCCGTCCAGGCCAGCGAGATGCTGCCGGAATCGGCGGCGGTCGAGCGCAACCCGGCCGGCGCCGAAGGTGGCTGTGTGTCGTCGGCCGGGCTGTTCGTCGTCACGGACAGGGCAGTGCTCGCCGGGGACGTGGTGCCCTTGGCGTCCTTGGCCTTCACCGTGAACGAGTAGGCCGTGCCCGGCGCGAGCCCGGACACCGTCGCGCTCGTCCCGGTCACCGACACGGCCAGGGAGTTCCCCTGGTAGACGTCGTACCCGGTCACCGGCAGGGAACCGGCGGCCGAGGCGTTCCACGCCAGCGCGACCGTCTTGGTCGTCTTCGCGACCAGCCGCAGGTCTGCCGGCGCGCTCGGCGGGGTGTCGGGTGAACCATCGCAGTTGGCGTTGTCGACCCGGCACTGGGTCGGCGTCGCGGCCGCGCTGAGCCGGAAGGTCGGGCTGTACGGGTAGGTGTTCCGGCCCGGCGCCAGCGTCGCGATGTAGTACGCGGGCGTCAGCGTGACCTGGGTGCCGTTCTGGGTCACCGTGCCGTTTTCGCCGGTCGACGCGGTGACGCCGGCGGGCAGCGTGAAGGTGATCGCCCAGTTGCTCACCGAGGTGGTCCCGGTGTTCGCGACGGTGTAGGTGCCGGTGGTGCCGCTCATCGCCAAGGTGGCGGTCAGCGAACCGGCTGCGGCGGCGGGTGGCGCGAGCGCCGCGGTGCCGCCGAGTGCGATGAGCAAGGCGGCGAGCGCGGAGCGTAGTCGTGCGGGCGTGCGTCTCATGGCGGTTCTCCAAGCGGCACGAGGCGGGGGACGATGTGGTCTAGACCACATCGAATGTAACCCGGTGCCGGGAGAACCGCGCACGCCCGAACGGCGGCAACCGGTGTCCGAACGGACTGTTAACGCCCCGAGAAGGTCGCCTTCCCCGGTCCGTCGGCGAGGAACGACTTCACGGCGCCCCGGAGATCTTCGGTGTCGAACAGCTCGGCCGCGATCGTCGTGATGTGCGCGTTCGCCTCCGGGACACCGCCGGCGGCGAAGTGGTCGAGGACGCGCTTGGTCGCCGCGTGCGCCCTGGTCGGCCCGGAAGCCAGCTGACGTGCGAAGTCCCGCGCGGCGTCGTCGAAGCCCTCGTCCGGCAGGACGCGGTTGACGACGTTCCACCGCTCCAGCGTCGCGGCGTCGTAGGTGTCGCCGGTCATCACGAACTCCTTGGCGCGCCCGACGCCGGCCCGCGCGGCGAGCCGCTGGGTGCCGCCCATGGTCGGGGTCAGGCCGACGACCTTCTCGACCAGCCCGAACTTCGCCCGCGAAGCGGCGAGGATGACGTCGCAGGCCACGGCGACCTCGAACGCCCAGGTCAGGCACAGGCCGTGCGCGGCGAACACGGTCGGGAACGGCAGCGCCGCGATCCGGTCCGGCACCGCCAGCATCCGGTCGAAGAGCACCTTCGCCTCGGCGGGCGAGCCCTGGGCGTCGAACAGCGAGACGTCGACGCCACCGCTGACGATCTTGCCCTCGGCCCGGATGAGCAGGGCCCGGGCTGTCGACTCTTCCAGCGCGTCGAGCGCCGAAGCGAACGAGGACTGCAGCGAAGCCGTGTAGAGGTTCAACGGCGGAGCGTCGACGGTCAGGACGGCGAGCCCGCCGTCACGATCGAGGCGGACCTGCTCGGTCATGTTCACCCTGCTTCTTCGGCTTCGACGATGTCGTCCCAATACTGCTGGGCCTCGGGGCGCCAGTCGACGTGTTTGTGATGGAACAGTTCCGCCGCTTTCGTCCCGCTCCACTTCGCCGGCAGCAGCTCCGCCGGCAGCTGCGGGTCGAGGAAGGGGAACCGCCGCCACTCGTGGACCAGTTCGGTCTGCGCGCGCAGCACCGCGCGGCCGCCGGTGGGGTGCAGCCCGGTGAAGCGGTCGATGAAGTCCTCGTAGCGGTCCTTCAGGTCCGTGAGGTCCCAGGACCGGGCGACCATCGACTCCTGCTCGCCGACCTCGCCGTAGGCGGCGGTGAACGACATCGCCTGGGCGTCGAGGCCGAGCTCGCTGACGATCTGCTGGGCCTCCCGCTGCCGCGTCAGGTCCGGGCTGACCCACACCCCGGCGACCGGCGAGCCGAAGCCCGCCCAGGTCAGCCGGGTGCGCAGCCGGTGCCGCAGGTCGCGCTTGGCCTCGGGGACGGAGACGATCAGCATCAGCCACTGCCCGTTCCAGCGGCGTTCCTCGCGGCCGAACGCGTAGATCCGGTCGGCGCCCTCGGTCAGCAGGCGGCGTCCCGGCGGGGTCAGCGACCAGCGCACGCGGCGCCCGACGCGCTCGGAGACCACCCAGCCTTCGGCGGCGGAGCGGGCCAGCGCCTGCCGCGCGGACTTCTCCTCGATGTCGAGGATGGCGAGCACCTCGACGAGCATCGACGTCCAGACCGGCTTGTCCCGCGGCAGCGCGTACTCGCCGAGGACGGTCATCAGCAGCGACCGCGCGCTGGCGTGGCTGACCTCGCGGCGCCGGCTCACCGTGGGCCGGGGCGCGGACGGACGGCCTTCCCTCGGCTTCGGCCTGCGGCCGAGGGTGACCGGGGGAGCGGGCTCGCCCATGCTGTTCACCGACCTCACTGTGCTGTGGCACCGACAACCGAACAGGGTACCCACACTGAGTGATCAAAGCGCCACGGGACACACACCGTCGGTGGTTTTGACCTTGATCTGACCGTTCACCACGAGGTCGTAGACTCGGCTACCTCATGAGCGCAACTCTCGTCGCGAAGGACCTGGCCGCGGGCCACGGTGACCGCGTCCTCTTCTCCGGCCTCGATCTCGTGGTGGCCCCCGGTGACGTCGTCGGCCTGGTCGGGGTCAACGGCGCCGGCAAGTCGACGCTCCTGCGGACCCTGGCCGGGCTCGCGAAGCCGGACAGCGGCGAGGTCCGGCTGAACCCGCCGGCCGCGACGGTCGGGCACCTGCCGCAGGAGCCGGAACGGCGCGAAGGCGAGTCGGTGCGGGCCTTCCTGGGGCGGCGCACCGGTGTCTCGGCGGCACAGGCCGACCTCGACTCGGCGACCGACGCGCTGACGGCGGGCTCCCCGGGCGCGGACGACCGGTACGCCGCGGCCCTGGACCGGTGGCTCGCCCTCGGCGGCGCCGACCTCGACGACCGGGCCGCCGAAGTGGCGGCCGACCTCGGCCTGGCGGTGGACCTCGACCAACCGATGACGTCGCTCTCGGGTGGCCAGGCGGCCCGGGCCGGGCTCGCTTCGCTGCTGCTGAGCCGCTACGACGTCTTCCTGCTCGACGAGCCGACGAACGACCTCGACCTGGACGGCCTCGCCCGCCTCGAGCGGTTCGTGTCCGGCCTCCGCGCCGCGACGGTGCTGGTGAGCCACGACCGCGAGTTCCTGGCGCGCACGGTCGACCGCGTCGTCGAACTGGACCTGGCCCAGCAGCAGGTGAACGTCTACGGCGGCGGCTACGAGTCCTACCTCGAGGAGCGCGAGGTCGCGCGCCGGCACGCGCGCGAGGAGTACGAGGAGTACGCCGACACGAAGGCCGCCCTGGAGGCCCGCGGGCGGATGCAGCGGGCCTGGATGGAGAAGGGCGTCAAGAACGCCCGCCGGAAGCAGCCGGACAACGACAAGTCGGCGCGCAAGTTCCGCAGCGAGGCGACGGAGAAGCAGGCGTCGAAGGCACGGCAGACCGACCGGATGATCGAACGGCTGGAGGCTGTCGAGGAGCCGCGCAAGGAGTGGGAGCTGCGGATGGAGATCGCCGCGGCCCCGCGGGCGGGCGCGGTGGTGGCGACCCTGCGCGGCGCGGTGGTCCGGCGCGGCGGGTTCACGCTCGGGCCGGTCGACCTGCAGATCGACTGGGCGGACAAGGTCGCCATCACCGGGGCGAACGGGTCGGGCAAGTCGACGCTGCTGGCGGCGCTGCTGGGCCGGGTCGCCCTGTCCGACGGGGCCGCGGCGCTGGGCCCGGGTGTCGTGGTCGGCGAGGTCGACCAGGCGCGGCGGCTGTTCCTGGGCGACGTCCCGCTGGTCTCGGCGTTCGCGCGGGAGGTGCCGGAGTTCGCGGACGCGGAGGTCCGGACGCTGCTGGCCAAGTACGGCCTGAAGGCGGCACACGTCCTCCGCCCGGCGGCGACGCTCTCGCCGGGGGAGCGCACCCGGGCGGCCCTGGCGCTGCTGCAGGCGCGGGGGGTGAACCTGCTGGTGCTGGACGAGCCGACCAACCACCTGGACCTGCCGGCGATCGAGCAGCTGGAGGCGGCGCTGGAGAAGTACCCGGGAACGCTGCTGCTGGTGACGCACGACCGCCGGATGCTCGACGCGGTGCACGTGACCCGCCGGCTGGTGGTGGACGGGGGCAAGGTCAGCGAGGTGTGACCGGCGCCCGGGCTCCCGCCCCGGCCTCCGGGCTCCATGCTCCGGTCCTCGGTGCCGGATGCCTGGTGCTCTTGCGCGAGAGCGCCACTCACCCCTTCGTCGCCCCGCCGGTCAGGCCCTTCACGAACTGCTTCTGCAACGCCAGGTAGAAGATCAACACCGGCAGCGTCGCCAGGAACATCAGCGCGAACACGCTCCCCAGGTCCGCCTGGTACTGGCCGATCGACCGGTAGATGCCCGTCGTGATCGTCGTCCCCTGGCTGGGGCCGAGGATGATCAGCGGGTCGATGAAGTCGTTCCAGATCCACACGCCCAGGAAGATGAGCACCGACGCCGTCGCCGGGCGCAGCAGCGGGAACACCACCCGCCAGAACACCTGCATGCGGCTCGCGCCGTCGAGCAGGGCCGCCTCCTCCAGCTCCACCGGCACCCCGCGGATGAACCCGGTGAACACGAACACCCCGAACGGCACGTAGTACCCGACGTTGAACAGGATCAGCCCCGGCAGCGTCGCCATCAGGTGCGTCACGCGCAGGACGTCGGTGATCGGGATGAGGATGACCTGCGGCGGGATCATCAGCCCGGCCAGGAGCACCAGCGTGAGGACCTTCGTCCAGCGCTTGGCGGAGCGGGCCAGGTAGTGACCGAGCATGGCCGAGAGCACCGTCAGCACCAGGATCGACAGCACCGTCACCACGATGCTGTTGGTCAGGCTCACCCAGAACAGCCCGTCCGGGCGGGTCAGCACCGCGTGGATGTTCGCCAGCGTCGGCGGGACCGGCAAGGACGCCGGCGACTTCGCGATGAGCGAACCCTCCTTGAACACGTTCGCCAGCACCAGGTACAGGGGCACGAAGAACACCGCGCTGACGAGCAACGCGACCGCGGGCCGCGACCACGACCGGATCACAGGTCCACCTCCCGGCGGCGCAGGAAGTTCAGCACCACGGTCGTCACCAGCGCGACGATCACCAGCATCAGCACGGCCATCGCCGACGCGTAGCCGACGTGGTTCGAGTCGAAGCCCGTCTGGAGGACGTCGAAGGCGATCGTCGCCGTCGAGCCGGAACCCGGGCCGCCGTTGGTGATCACCTTGACGTAGTCGTAGGTCTTGAACGCCGAGATCAGCAGCACGACCGTGTTGATCGTCAACGACGGCGCCAGCAGCGGCCAGGTCACCGCGCGGAACCGGCGCAACGGCCCCGCGCCGTCGATCTCGGCGGCCTCCAGCAGCTCCGGCGGCACACCCTGCAGCCCGGCCAGGTACACCACGACGCAGAACCCGAGCATCTGCCAGCAGACGATCGAGGCCACCGAATACAGTGCCACGTCCGGGTCGGACAGCCAGCCCGGCGGGTGCGCCACGCCCAACGCGCGCAGCAGGGAGTTCACCGGTCCGCGGTCGTCGAGCAGCCGGGACCAGACGATCGACACGACCACCGAGCTGAGGATCACCGGCGTGAAGAACACGCTCCGCAACGCGTTGTACAGCCAGCCTTTCCGGTCCAGCAGCAGCGCCACGCCGAGGCCGAGTACGTTGGGGACGATCACCACGATCAGCGTCAGGATCGTGGTGACCTGCAGCGCGGTGAGGAACTGCGAGTCGGTGAAGAGCAGCTGGTAGTTGTCGAAGCCGACGAACTTCACCGGCGGGTTGAACGGGTTGTAGTTCGTCAGGCTGTAGCCGAAGCTGATCAGGATCGGGGCCATCACGAAGCACAGGTAGACGAGCACGCCCGGCGCGCCGAACGACGCGAAGTGCGCCAGCCGCGGCAGGACCGGCCGTCGCCGGCGGCGGGGCCCGGTGGCGGCCGAGGGCGGGGACGGGCGGGAGATGACGGCGGTCAAGGAAAGTCAGCCCGCCTTCGCCCACTCGGTGTCCAGGAACGCGCACGCGTCGGCCACGGACTTGCGGCCGGTGATGACGTCCTGGGCGGCCTGGTCGACCTTGTCCTTCATCCCCGGCAGCAAGCCGTCGTCGGCGGTCTCCCACCGGAACGCGTGCACGACGGCGTTCTGCTGCACGGCCTGCGAATACAGGTCGTAGCCCGCCTTGAACGTCGCCCCGGCGTCGGACGGCGGGGTGTAGCCCTTGATCGCCGGGAACAGGCCGTCGGCCTTGACGGAGGCGTCGAGCTGGTCCTTGTCGAGCTGGAAGCCGAGGGCGAACTTCCGCGCCGCGTCGAGGTTCGCGGCCTTGGCGTTCACGATCATGCCGCCGCCGGTGTAGGCGGGGACGACCAGCTTGCCGTCCTCGGTCGGGAAGTTGAAGATGCCCACCTCGAAGTCGTGCTTCTTCGAGTCCGCGTTGGCCGAGAACCAGTTGCCCATCGGGTACATCGCGCCCTGGCCGTCGAGGAAGGCCTGCTCGGTCGCCGCGTAGTCGCGGGACACGCTGGTCTTGTCGACGTACCCCTTCGCCGCGAGGTCGGCGAGCTTCGAAAACGCGTGCTGGAACGCGGGATCGGCGAACTTCACCTTGTCCTGGCGGCGCTGGGTCAGCCAGTCCGGCATCGTGTTGTAGACCTCGGTGCTGACCAGGCCGGAGAGGATCATCGACGACGGGAAGCCGTCCTTGCCGCCGCCGATGGTGAACGGCGCGTAGCCCTTGTCCTTGAGCTTGCCGGCGTCGGCGACGAGCTCATCCCACGTCTTCGGCGGCGCCGCGATGCCGGCGTCGGCGAACATCTTCTTGTTGTAGTAGACCGGCGGGATGGTCTGGGTGTTGGCCGGCAGCTGGTAGTACTTGCCCTTGACCGGGTTGGCCTGCGGGAACTGGAAGTCCTTCAGCTCCTCGGGCGTCCACGCGTAGAGGTTGCCCGCCTCGGCGAAGCCCGCCGAGTCGACGGCGATCATCACGTCCGGGAACTGGCCGGACTGCAGGAGCTGCTTCGCGTACGACGTCCGCCCGTCGGCGGTCGGCGCGACCAGCTTCTTGACCTTGATGCCCGGGTTCTTGTCGGTGACGCGCTTGATGGCCGCGTCCCAGTAGGCCGGGGTGAGGTTCGGGGTTTCGAAGGTCAGGAAGGTGATCTCCGCGTCGCCGCCGCTGCCGGTGTTCGAGCCGACCGAGCACGCGCTCACCGCCAGGAGCGCCGCTGCGCCCAGCGCCAGGGACCTTCTCATGTCCAAGCCACCTTCCACCATATGTGATGTATGACGCATTTGATCGGACCTATTCGGCGATGTCAAGCGTCCAGGGTGGCCAGTGCCGCGAAAAGCGGGAGATAGATCAGATCTTTATCCGATCGAGTCGGACGAGGGCGCTGGCGAAGTCGCCGGGCGGCAGGGAAAGGGGAAGCCCGTGCGCGCGCAGCACGGCCCCGCTGTGCGTGCGGCCCGAATCCGGGTCGAGGTACCGCGCGGCCGGATCGAGGCCGTCGAGCCGCAGCGGCCGCTGCGGCGCGTTGAAGTGCGCGGCCTGCCGGTAGGCGAACACGACCGCCCGATCGCCGAGGACGTACTGGAGGGCGGTCACGCCGTCGTCGTCCGGCGGCCGGAGCCGGTACAGCGCGCCGTGCTGCACGACCGGCCGGACGTCCTTGTAGCGGGCCACGAGGTCCCGGGCGAGTGCGAGATCTTCGTCGGGCCAGTGCACGATGTCGCCGCCGAGGCCGAGCACGCCGGCCATGGCGACGTGGAACCGGAACTCGAGCGGCACCGAGCGGGCGGTGACGAAGTTGGGGTTGTCGGTGACCCACGCCGACATCGCGCGGGCCGGGTACAGCTGGCCGTAACCGTGCTGGATCCGCAGCCGGTCGAGCGCGTCGGTGTTGTCTGAGGTCCAGACCTGGTCGGTGCGGGCGAGCATGCCGAGGTCGATCCGCCCGCCGCCGCCGGCGCACGACTCGATCCGCAGGCCGGGGTGGTCCGCGCGCAGCCGGTCGAGCAGCGCGTACACCGCACGGGTGTGGTCCACCCACAGCCGGTCCTGGTCGGGCTCGCCCGGCCAGCCCGCTTCGCTGAAGGGCCGGTTCATGTCCCACTTGAGGAAGTCGACGCCGTGCGAGCCGACGAGCCGGTCGAGCCATTCGTGCGCCCACGCCGCGACGTCCGGGCGCGCGAAGTTGAGCACCAGCTGCCGCCGCAGCTCCGAGCGGCGCCGGTGCGGGTGGTGCAGCACCCAGTCCGGGTGCGCGCGGTAGAGGTCGCTGTCGGGGTTGACCATCTCGGGCTCGACCCAGATGCCGAACCGCATGCCGAGCCCGTGCACGGCGTCGACCAGCGGCTTGAGCCCGTCGGGGAAGCGTGCGCGGTTGACCTGCCAGTCGCCGAGGCCGGCGTGGTCGCCGGTGCGGGCACCGAACCAGCCGTCGTCCATCACGAACAGCTCGACGCCGAGGGTGGCCGCCCGCTCGGCGAGGGCCCGCTGCCCGGCCTCGGTGACGTCGAACCCGGTGGCCTCCCACGAGTTGTACAGCACCGGCCGCAGTTCGCCGGGGTGCGGCAGGACGTGCTCGAGGACGTAGGCGTGCCACGCCCGGCTCGCCGCGCCGAACCCGCCATCGGTGTACAGCCCGGCCGACACCGGGGTGACCAGCGGCCGGCCCGGACCGACGCGGTGGACGACGCCGTCCTGGCCGAACCCGCCGCTCACCGTCAGCCGTCCGGTGGACGAGCGGGTGGTGGTCAGCCGCCACGACCCGCTCCACGCCAGTGCGACGCCGTAGACCTCGCCGTGGCGCTCGGTCGCCGTGCCGTCGTCGACCATCACCCAGGGGTTCGCGTGGTGGCCGGTGATCCCGCGGCGGCTCCCGAAGACGGTTTCGCCGTGCGACGCGGGGGCGCGGCGCAGCTGGGTCTCCGCCGCCCAGCGACCGGTGACGTGGCTGAGCCGGTAGTCCTCGAAGACCGGCAGCGCCCAGGTGGCGGAGTCGGCCCGGACGACCTCGACGTCGGTGTCGGCGCTCAGCTCGGTCCAGCGTTCGAGCACGGCGCCGCGCAGCCGGTAGTGCAGCGTGATCCGCAGCGGGTAGTGCCGGTCCTCGAAGAACAGCCGCAGGTGATCGGCGGTGGCTTCATGGCCGGAAAACCGCCATTCGAGGGCCCGCGTCCCGTCGGCGAACCGGACCTGCAGGGCGGGCGTCCAGTACCGGGTACCGCCGTCGGCGGCGAGTTCGCCGAGTCCCTCGTTCGGGTCGTTGAAGCCGTCCCACCAGGGGAGCGTCTTCCCCGCGAGTTCGACGACGTCGGCGCCGGGCAGCGCGGGTCCCCAGTGGACGTGGGTCGGGACGTCGTCCTCGTCGAGCCGGAACGCGTAGGTGCTCGACTCCCCGGTGAGCACCCAGGTGCGGTGTTCTTCGAGGAAGCTGATCCCGGTCATGCGGACATCCTGCTCATCGGCGCGGCCGCCGCCAAGGGACGTCCCGCTGACCGGTCACCGCCCAACCGTGACCAGCGCGCCTTCACCGCGTTATTTTTCCGCGGCTGTTCGTGTGGCATTTGCTGGACGATATTGGTGCGAACGGGTGGCCGCCGTAACAATGAGTGAGATCGGAAAGATTCGAGGGGTGGCGACGTGGCGGTGAAGCCGTCGTCAACGAGGGGAGATCGCCGTGGTGGTCGACAACAGGGTGAAGAACGGGCAAGCGGGACCGGCAGTCGAGTGGGTCGACTGCCCGTGCCTGCCCGATCTCGTCGAGGCCAAGAAAAAGGGGCCGGCGGAGTTCGCGAAGATGCGAGCGGCGTACGAGGACAGCCAGGGAAAGATCCTGGAGGAGCACTACGCGCTCAATTTCCGGGCGGCGATCTTGCTCGTCCGCGCCAAGGAGCAGGTCGAGACCGACGGCGGCGCGGAGCGGAACGTCCTCAAGATGAGGCTGTACTACGACGCGCGCGAAAGCACGCCGGAGGTCGACGACGTCTTCCAGGCGGCTCGCCGGGTCGAGCGGAAGTACTCGGTCCTGCTGGAGGGGAAGACGCAGGAGATCCTGGCGCGCGGCATCCACGCCACGGCCGTCGTCCTCCTGGGCGTGCTCGACGCGATGGTGGACTCGCCGGACAAGCCCAAGCGGGTGGCGGTCGCGGCCGCCTCGGCCCAGAAGGAGCTCCGCCAGATCGAGCAGAACGCGCGTGACGCCGCCCTCGACCGCGCGCTCGCCCGTTATCTCGGTGGTCTCGCCGCGGGTTTCGTGTTGGCTGTCGCCGCCGTGATCGCCCTGAGGTTCGTGCCGATGAGGGCGGAAATCGGCGCCACGCTGATCATCTGCCTGGCTTCGGGTGCCCTCGGCGCGATCCTGAGCGTCATGATCCGCGCGGGCGACCGGCAGAAATTGAGCGTGAGCCTCGCCCAGGGACGGTTCGTGGCCTTTCTTTCCGGGTTCTTCCGGCTGATCATCGGAGCCGTTTTCGGCGCCGCGATGTTCGTGCTCGTCAGCGCCGGACTGGTGCCGATCGCGCTTCCCGGTTCGGCGGAAAAGGTCAACTTCTTCTTCGCCGGGCTCGCTTTCCTCGCCGGGTTCAGCGAACGCTGGGCGCAGGACACGATCGTCCGCACCCTGCCCGGCGCCGCCGACCAGAACGCGGTCGTGCCGGCGCGGGGCAAGGACGGCTGAGGCGCTCACCCACGGTCGGTAACGTAGCCGCCCATCGTCTTGAAGTACTCGTGCGCGGGCAGGTCGGTCCCGTCGGCGGTGCGGACGCGCTCGACCAGCAGCCCGGGGGACTGCCCGCGGCGCGCGTCCGGCCCGGCGACGATCACCACGCCGTCGCCCTCGCGGATGAAGATCCGGCCCGGCGTGCCGCCGTAGTGGCCCTGCGACACCGACGCCTTGAGGATCCGCAGCTCTTCGCCGCGGTGGTAGGTGAAGGCGTTCGGGTACGGGTCGGACAGCGCGCGCACGAACCGCTCGAGGTCCGCGGGCGGCAGCGTCCAATCGATCAGGCTGTCGCGCTGGGCCCGTTTGTGGAAGAAGCTGGCCTTCGAGCGGTCCTGCGGCACCGGCGTGTAGCCGGTCTCGATCAGCTTGATGGCTTCGGCGGTGATCGGCGCGATGAGGTCGACCGTGCGGTGGAAGAGGTCGGTCGTCGTGTCGGACGGTCCCACCGGGATCGCGCGCTGCAGCACGATGTCGCCGGCGTCGAGCTCGCCGTCCATCAGGTGGGCGGTGACGCCGACCTCGGGCTCGCCGTTGATCATAGCCCAGATCAGCGGCGAGAAGCCCGCGTACGCCGGCAGTAGCGAGTCGTGGATGTTCAGGGTGCCGTGGCGCGGCAGCTCGAAGATCTCCGGCGGCAGCCAGGTGCGCCAGTTGTTCGCCACGATCAGGTCGAGGTCGGCGGCCTGGAGTTCGGCCGGCAGCTCGGCGTCGTCCGGGCGGTTGCGCAGCAGGACGCGGATGTCGTGCGCGGCGGCGAGGTCGGCGACCGAGTCGGCCCAGATCCGCTCGTAGGCGTGGTCGCTCTTCGGGTGGGTGACCACGAGGGCGACCTCGTGGCCGGCGTCGATGAGCGCCTGGAGGGTCCGGTGCCCCCAGGTCTGGTAGCCGAACATCGCCACGCGCATTCGAGAGTGCCTTTCATGGTCGGGGGACGAACATCACCACGAACGTACTAGGCGAGGCTCGCCTAAGTTAGGTTAGGGTTCCCTGAACCGTACCGGAGCGCGCGAGGGAGCAACATGACTGCAGAGGTCCCGATCTACGACATCGTCGGCGTGGGCTTCGGGCCGTCGAACCTCGCGCTCGCGATCGCCCTCGCCGAGCACAACGCCGGCGCCGGGGAGCCGGTCACGGCGCACTTCCTCGAGCGGCAGCCCCGTTTCGGCTGGCACCGCGGGATGCTGATCGACACCGCGACCATGCAGGTGTCGTTCCTCAAGGACCTGGTCACCATGCGGAACCCGACCAGCGAGTTCAGCTTCCTCAACTACCTGCACGCGGCCGGCCGGCTGGTCGACTTCATCAACCACAAGAACCTCTTCCCGCTGCGCGTCGAGTTCCACGACTACTTCGAGTGGGCGGCCGCGAAGGTCGACGACGTCGTCTCGTACGGCACCGAGGTGGTCGCCATCAAGCCGGTGTACGACGGCGCCGAGATCGCCTACTTCGACGTCGAGGCGTCGGACGGCTCCTCGCTGCGCGCCCGCAACCTGGTGCTGGGCACCGGTCTGCGGCCGCAGCTGCCCGAAGGCGTCAACACCGGCGAGCGGATCTGGCACAACAGCGAACTGCTGTTCCGCCTCGAGGGACTGAAGAACGCCGACCCGGAGCGGTTCGTCGTGGTCGGGGCCGGCCAGAGCGCGGCCGAAGTCGCCGCCCTGCTGCACGACGAGTTCCCCCGCGCCGAGGTGTGCGCGGTGTTCGCCCGCTACGGCTACAGCCCGGCCGACGACAGCTCGTTCGCGAACCGGATCTTCGACCCCGAGGCCGTCGACCAGTTCTACCGCGCGGGCGAGCCGGTGAAGGACCGCCTGATGCGCTACCACGGCGCGACGAACTACTCGGCCGTCGACATCGACCTGATCGACGAGCTCTACCGGCGCGTCTACCGCGAGAAGGTGCTGGGCGTGCGGCGGCTGCGGCTGTTCAACGTTTCGCGCCCGGTCGAGGTGACCGACGCGGGAGCGGTGACGGTCGAATCGCTGACGACGGGTTCGCAGACGGTGCTGGAGGCCGACGCCGTCGTCTACGCCACGGGCTACCGGCCCGCGGACCCGACGCCGCTGCTCGGCGAGCTGGGCCCGCGGTGCCTGCGCGACGACGACGGACGCCTCCGCGTCGAGCGCGACTACCGCCTCACCACGGATTCGCCGCTGCGCGGCGGGATCTACCTGCAGGGCGGCACCGAGCACACGCACGGCATCACGTCGTCGCTGCTGTCGAACACCGCGGTGCGGGTGGGGGAGATCCTGCAGTCCGTGCTGGCCCGGCGGGTGGTCGCGGAACCGGCCGGCGAGCTGGCGGTCAGCCTGCGTTGATCTGTTCGCGGAGGATGTCGCCGTGGCCGGTGTGGCGGGCCAGTTCCTCGATCAGGAACAGGTAGACGAACCGCAGGCTGACCTCGCCGACGACCGGGTGCGTCCACCGGTCGTCGAGCGAGAAGCCCGCCGCGATCTCGCGTGAGCGGGCGGTGGCCCGCTCGTACTCGGCGATCACGTCGTCGACCGTTTCTTCGTCGGCGACCGCGAAACTGGCGTCTCCGGGCGTCGACGGGCCGTCGATCTCCGCCTCGCCGAGCCCGGCGACCAGCCACTGGAACCAGCGGCGCTCGGCGACGGCGGCGTGCTTGACCAGCGCGATCGGCGTGGTCAGCGACGGGACCAGCCGGCGCCGGGCGTCCGCCTCCGAGAGGCCGCGCGCGTTCTCCACGAGGGCGAGGCGGCCGCGGTCGAGCATGGCCTCCAGGAGTTCGCGCTCGGGGCCGGAGGTCTTTTCGGGCAGCACGTACATGCGGCCAGCTTGCCGGAGAATCAGCCCTGGTGCACCGGCGCCGGGTGGTGGCGGCTGATCGGGATCACCATCGGCGTCCCGCTCACCGGGTCCGGCGTCACCTGGCAGCGGACGTCGAAGACCTCGTCGACGAGCTCCTCGGTGATCACCGAGGCCGGCTCGCCGGAGGCCACCACGCGGCCCGCCTTCATCGCGATCAGGTGGTCGGCGTAGCGGCACGCCTGGGGCAGGTCGTGCAGGACCATCACCACCGTGCGGCCGTCCGCGCGGTTGAGGTCGACCACGAGGTCCAGCACGTCGATCTGGTGGGCCAGGTCCAGGTACGTCGTCGGCTCGTCGAGCAGCAGCACCGGCGTGTCCTGCGCGACCGCCATCGCGATCCACGCGCGCTGGCGCTGGCCGCCCGAGAGCTCGTCCACCGGGCGATCGGCCAGGTCGGTCAGTTCGGTGGCTTCCAGGGCCGCGCGGACGGCGTCTTCGTCCGATGTGGACCACTGCCGCCACCAGCTTTGGTGCGGGGCGCGGCCGCGGCCGACGAGGTCGGCCACCGTCATGCCCTCCGGCGCGACCGGCGACTGCGGCAGGATGCCGAGCCGCTGGGCGACCTGGCGGGTCGGGAGGTCCTGGATCGAGCGGCCGTCGAGGTACACCGTGCCCGACTTCGGCGTCAGCAGCCGGGCCAGTGTCCGCAGCAGCGTCGACTTGCCGCACGCGTTCGCCCCGACGATCGCGGTGATCCGGCCGGGCGGGATCTCGAGGTCGAGGCCGTCGATGACGACCCGGTCGTCGTAGGCGACGCGCAGGTCCTGCACGCGCAGGGACGGTGTCATCTTCGCTAGCCTCCGGAGCCGGATCGGTTGGCCCTGGCCAGCAGCCAGAGCAGCAGCGGGGCGCCGAGCGCGCCGGTCACGATGCCGACCGGCAGCGGGGACGCGGTGATCGTGCGGGCCAGGACGTCGCTGCCCAGCACCACGACGGCGCCGGTGAGCGCGGACGCCGTGAGCGGCGGGGATGCCTGGCGCGCCAGGCGTTGCGCGATCTGCGGCGCGGTCAGCGCGACGAACGAGACCGGGCCCGCGGACGCCGTCGCGAAGGCCACCAGCCCGGCGCCGGACAGCAGCAGCCCCAGCCGCACCGGCTGCACCGGCGTGCCGAGCCCGGCGGCCACGTCGTCGCCGAGCTGCAGCGTGCGCATCCACCGGGACAGGGCCAGCACGAGCGGCAGCAGCACGGCCAGCGCGCACGCCAGCGGGACGACGTGCTCCCAGCCGCGGTTGTTCAGGTTGCCGACGAGCCAGCCGATCGACGCCTGGGCTTCGGTGAGCTGCGCGCGGCTGAGCAGGTAGTCGGTGAGGCTGGTGCACATCGCGAAGATCCCGATGCCCACCAGGATGATCCGGTAGCCGGTGGTGCCGCGCCGCCACGCGAGGACGTACACGAGCAGCCCGGTCAGCAGGCCGCCGAGCAGGCCGAGCGTGGTGGTGCCGAGGCCGCCGCCGAAGCCGAAGGAGATCCCGGCGACGACGGCGGTGGCCGCGCCCGCGTTGATGCCGATCATGTCCGGGCTGGCCAGCGGGTTGCGCGTGACGGTCTGGAACACCGCGCCGGACGCGCCGAACGCGAGCCCGGCCAGCAGCCCGGTCAGCGCCCGCGGCAGCCGCAGCTCCTGCACGATGTACGCGGTGCCGCTGTCGCCGCCGCCGAACACGGCGGACAGGACGTCGGACACGCTCAGCGGGACTTCGCCGATCGTCATGCCCACGCAGAACAACGCGAACGCCAGCACGGCGAGCACCGCCGAGACGGCCACCAGCCGGAGCCGGATCTGCCCGGACACGGCGGGTTTCGCGAGGCGGAAGGTGAGGCGGTCGCGCCGCACCTGCAGCAGGCTCATCGGGTCTCCACCAGCTTGCGGCGGCGGACCAGCCAGATGAAGAAGGGCGCGCCGAGGAAGGCGACGATCACGCCGGCGCGGACTTCGCCGGGCCGTGCCATGATCCGGCCGAGGATGTCCGCGGCCAGCAGCAGGCACGGCGCGAGCACCGCGGTGTAGGGCAGCAGCCAGCGGTGGTCCGGGCCGATGACGAACCGCACGGCGTGCGGGACGACCAGGCCGAGGAACACGATCGGGCCGGCGACCGCGACGGCCGCGCCGGTCAGGAGCGTGATGGCCAGGGCGCCGCGCAGCCGGAGCGGGCCGAGCCGGCGGCCGAGTGCCACCGCGACGTCGTCGCCGAGCGCGAGGCTGTTCAGCGCGGGCGCGCTCGCGATCGCCAGCACCCCGCCGGCCACCAGGAACGGCAGGACCCGCAGGATCGAACCGCTGTCGACGCCGGCGAGCGAGCCGGCCGACCAGAACCGGAAGCGGTTGAGCGCCACCGGGTCCGACAGCACCATCGCGCTGGTGAACGAGCCGAGCAGCGCCGTGACGGCGGCGCCGGCGAGGGCCAGCTTGACCGGGCTCGAGCCGCTGCGGCCGCGGGTGCCGAGGAAGTAGACGACCGCGGTGGCGGCGAGCGCGCCGGCGAAGGCGAACCAGATGTAGCCGTACAGGGAGCCGACGCCGAGCACGGTGATGGAGAAGACGATGGCGAACGCGGCTCCGGCGCTGATGCCGAGCAGGCCCGGATCGGCCAGCGGGTTGCGGGTCAGTGCCTGCATGAGCGTGCCGGCCAGGCCGAGCGCGGCGCCGACCAGCACCGCGAGGAGCGTCCGCGGCATCCGGACACTGTGGATGATCACCGCGTCGGCCGAGCCATCGTCGTGCCAGAGCACCTGCCAGACGGCGCCGAACGACATCTCCTTCGACCCCAGCCAGACGCTCAGCAGGCACAGGAAAACCAGGACGCCGAGTGCGGCCAGCAGACCGAGTGCGCGGCCCGTGTGTGGCGGGCGTCGCTTGAGAGCGATCCCTCCGGGGTCTGTTCGCACCGCACCTCCGACTGGTACAGATTTTAGGTAAGGCTAACCGATGGTACAGGAGTGCATCCTCACCATCCGTTTGTTAGGGTCACCTAAGTTCGCGCCCCGATCGGGGCGCCGTGAGCAGCGGGAGGCTGGTCTACCGGTGAGCAACGGTGACGCTGTGCAGCAGCAGGAGTCGAGGCTCGGGTTCTGGCGTGACCGCCTCGCCTCGGCCCCGAAGGAGCTGCCGCTGCCGGTCGACCGGCCCTATCCGGCGGAGCCCGCCGCCCCGGTGGCGCTCGGCCGGCCGGTACCCGAGGCCGACGAGCTGACCCTGCTGGCCGCGTTCACGGTGCTGCTGTCCCGGTACGCGGGAGCCGTGGACGTCGTCGTCGGCATCGGCTCGCTGGTGCCGCTGCGGGTGGACCTGGGCGGGTCGCCCGGGTTCGGCGAAGTCGTGGCGCGCGTGCGTGCGGCGCGGGAAGAAGCCCTGGCGCACCGGGTTCCGTTCGAAGACCTGGTCGCCGAAGTGCGGCCCGAGCCCGGTCGCGGGGGAGCGCTGCTGTTCAACGTGGGCTTCGGCGCCGAAACGGACCTGCCGCTGGACCTGAACCTGACCGAGGACGGGCTGCGCTACCGCCCCGACGTCCTCGACGAGTCCACTGTGGACCGTATGCTCGGCCACCTCGGTCACCTCCTCGCCGCCGCGGCCGAGCGTCCACAGTGGCCGGTCGACCGGCTGGCCCTGATGACCGCGCCGGAGCTGCACGAGATCCTGGACGACTGGAACGACACGGACCTCACCACTCCGCCGGCCACGTTCCCGGAGCTGTTCGCGGCCCGCGTCCGCGAGCACCCGGACGCCGTCGCGCTGGTCTTCGAGGACGAGGAGCTGACCTACGCCGAGCTGGACGCGCGCGCCAACCGGCTCGCCCACGTCCTCATCGGGCGCGGCGCCGGGCCGGAGCGGGTCGTCGCGCTCGCCGTGCCCCGCTCGATCGAGATGATCGTCGCCGAGCTGGCCGTCCTGAAGGCCGGTGCCGCGTACCTGCCGCTGGACCAGGACCACCCGGCCGAGCGGATCGCGTTCACGGTGTCCGACGCGCGCCCGGTGTGCGTGGTGACCACGAGCGAGCTGGCCGACCGGTTCGACGGCGATGTCCTGCTGCTGGACGAGATCTCGTGGGACCCGGCGCCGGACCCGGGCGTGGCGATCGTCCCCGCCAACGCCGCCTACGTCATCTACACCTCCGGCTCCACCGGGCGGCCCAAGGGTGTCGTGGTCTCGCACGCGGGTGTCGCCAAGCTCGTCGCCACGCAGTCCGAGCGGTTCGGCGTGGGCCGGCACAGCCGGGTGCTGCAGTTCGCGTCGCCGAGTTTCGACGTCGCGTTCTGGGACCTGTGCCTCGGCCTGCTCTCGGGTGGCCGCCTGGTGATCGTCCCGGCGCAGCGCCGGGTGCCCGGCCCGGAGCTGGCGGAATACGCGCACGCGCACGGCGTCGACTTCATGATCCTGCCGCCCGCCCTGCTCGCCGAGTTCCCCGAGGACTGCGACCTGCCGCGCGACAGCGTGCTGCTCGCGGGCACCGAGCGGGTGTCGCCCGAACTGGTGCGCCGCTGGGCGCCGGGGCGGCGGATGTTCAACGCCTACGGCCCCACGGAGGCCACGACCAACTCGACCCTCGGGCTCTGCGACCCGCGGATCGCCGCCGGTTCGGCCGTGCCGATCGGCGTGCCGGACCCCGGCACCCGCGCGTACGTCCTCGACGCCCACCTGGCCCCGGTCCCGGTGGGCGTCGCCGGGGAGCTGTACCTCGCCGGAAGCGGCCTGGCGCGCGGATACCTCGGTCGGCCGGGCCTGACGGCCGAGCGGTTCGTGGCCGACCCGTTCGGCTCCGGTAGCCGCCTCTACCGGACCGGTGACCTGGTCAAGTGGCTGCCGGACGGCAGGCTGGTGTTCCTGGGCCGGGCCGACGACCAGGTCAAGATCCGCGGCTACCGGATCGAGCCGGGCGAGATCGAGTCCGTGCTGGCGCAACACCCGCGCGTCGGCCAGTCGGTCGTCGTCGCCCAGGACGGGCAGCTGATCGCCTACGCCGTGCCCGTGCCCGATCGCGACCAGGCCGCCGAGCGGGGGCACGTCGACGAATGGCACGACGTCCACGAGGAGATGCTCGCCGGTTCCCACGGCATCGAGGAGAACTTCGCGGGCTGGAACTCCAGCTACGACGGCTCCGAGATCCCGCTCGGCGAGATGCGGGAGTGGCACGCGGCGACGATCGAGCGGATCCGCGCGCTGCGGCCGAGGCGGGTGCTGGAAATCGGCGTCGGCAGTGGCCTGATCTTGTCCCGGATCGCGCCGGACGCCGAGACCTACTGGGGTGTCGACCTTTCCGAGAGCGCCATCGAGAACGTCCGCCGCGAAGTCGCCGCCATGCCCTTCGCGGACAAGGTGCACCTGGCGGCCCGGCCCGCGCACGATCTCGGTGAGCTACCGCAGTTCGACACGGTGATCATCAACTCGGTCGCCCAGTACTTCCCGAGCGCGGACTACCTCGCCGAGGTCGTCAAGACCGCCGCGGGCCTGCTGGAACCGGGCGGGACGATCTTCCTCGGCGACATCCGCAACCTCCGTTCGCTGCGGGCGTTCCGGACCGCCGTCGAGCTGCACCGCGGCCGGACCGACGTCGCCGCGGTGGACCAGGCGATCGCCCGCGAGGGCGAGCTGGTCCTCGACCCGGACTTCTTCCCGGCCCTGGCTCGCGGCCTCGACGGCTTCGGCGACGTCGACCTGTGGGTCAAGCGCGGCCACGCCCACAACGAGCTGACCCGGCACCGCTACGACGTCGTGCTGCGGAAGGCACCTCGGCCGGAACCGGCGGACGAGCAGGTCGTCGCCTTCGGCGGCCTCGACGCGGTGGCCCGGTTCCTGGCCGCCGAGACGCCGGAGCGGCTGCGGGTCACCGCGATCCCGGACGCCCGGCTGGCCGGCGAGCTGGCCGCGGTCCGCGCCCTGGACACCGGTGACGCCGAGGCGGCCCTGACCGCGCTCGGCCGCCGCGACGGCGTCGACCCGGAAGCGCTGTACGCGCTCGGCGAGCGGGCCGGCTACCGCGTGGCGGTCACCTTGGCGGCCGAAGGGCTGGAAGCCGTCTTCACGAGGGGCGAAGACGGCCCGGCCTACCGCCCGGTGCGGCAGACGGGTGCACCGGGGTCGTACGCCAACAACCCCGCGGCCCGCCGCGAAACCGGTGCCCTGGTGGCGTCGCTGCGCGCGCACGTGCGGGACCGGCTGCCGCGGTACATGGTGCCCTCGGCGTTCGTCGTGCTCGACAAGCTCCCCGTGCTCGCCTCCGGCAAGCTGGACCGCAAGGCCCTGCCGAGCCCGGAGCACTTCACCGCCGGACCCGGCCGTGCGCCGCGCAACCCCGTCGAGCAGCTGCTGTGCGAGATGTTCGCCGACGTCCTCGGGGTGCCGCAGGCCGGCCCGGACGACGACTTCTTCGCCCTCGGCGGCCACTCGCTGCTCGCCACCCGGCTCATCCAGCGGATCCGCGCCGCCGTCGGTGCCGAGGTGCCGGTGCGGGCGGTGTTCGACGCCCCGACGCCGGCCGCGCTCGCGGACCTCCTCGCCGGGGCGGTCACCGGGACCGGGCGGCGCCCGCTCACCCGCGTCACCGAACGACCCGAGCGGCTGCCGCTGTCGTTCGCCCAGCAGCGGCTGTGGTTCCTGCACGGCCTGGAAGGCGGCTCGGCGACCTACAACGTCCCGCTCGTCATGCGCCTGGCCGGCGAGCCGGACGTCGACGCCTTGCGCGAGGCGCTCAACGACGTCGTGGCCCGGCACGAGTCCCTGCGGACGGTCTTCCCGGTCGCCGACGGCGTCCCGTACCAGCGGATCCTGCCGGAAGGGACGGTGGCGCTCACCGTCCGTGCGGTGTCCGATGTGGACGCCGAGGTGGCCGCGCTCGTGCGCGGCGTGTTCGACCTCGGTGCCGGGGTGCCGGTGCGCGCGGAGCTGCTCACCGCCGGCCCGCGGCGGCACGTGCTGGTCCTGGTCGTGCACCACATCGCCGCCGACGGCTGGTCGCTGTCGCCGCTGTGGCGGGACATCGCCACGGCCTACCGCGCCCGCCTGGGCGGCGTTGCTCCACAGTGGACGCCGCTGCCGGTGCAGTACGCGGACTACACGCTCTGGCAGCGCGAACTCCTGGCCGCCGAAGAAGCAGCCCAGCTCGAGTACTGGCGCGACGCACTCGACGGCCTGCCCGAGCGGATCCCGCTCCCGCTCGACCGGCCGCACCCCGCGGTCTCGGCCTACCGCGGCGGCTTCTTCACCTTCACCTGGGACGCCGGGCTCCAAGCCGGGCTGGCCGACCTCGCGCGCGCCTGCGGCGCCAGCCCGTTCATGGTCGTGCACGCGGGCCTGACGGCGCTGCTGACCCGGCTCGGCGCGGGCACCGACATCCCGATCGGCACCCCGATCGCCGGCCGCACCGACCCGGCCCTCGACGACCTCGTCGGGTTCTTCGTCAACACCCTGGTGCTGCGGGTGGACACCGGCGGTGATCCGTCGTTCCGCGACCTGGTGGCCCGGGTGCGGGAGCGCAGTCTCGACGCCTACGCCCACCAGGACGTCCCGTTCGAGCGGCTGGTCGAAGCCCTCAACCCGGCGCGCTCGCTGGCGCACCACCCGCTGTTCCAGACCATGCTGGCCTGGCAGAACACGCCCGGCGCCGGTGTCGAACTGCCCGGCCTGACCGTCACCGAGCAGCCCGTCGGCACCGGCACCGCCAAGTTCGACCTCTGGTTCTCCTTCACCGAGCGCGCCGACGGCCTGCACGGACAGGCCGAGTTCAACGCCGAGGTGTTCGACCGCGCCACCGTCACCGGCCTCCTCGACCGCCTGGAAACCCTGCTCCGGCAGGTCGTCACCGCGCCGGACCGCCGCCTCGGCGCACTGGACGTGCTCACCGAGACCGAACGCGCGGGCCTCGAAAAGACCTGGTCGGGGCCGGCCAGGGACGTCCCGGCGGTCACCGTGCCGGAGCTGTTCGCCGCCCAGGTCGCGCGCACGCCGGACCACCCGGCGCTGGTCTTCGAGGACGAAGAACTCAGCTACGCCGAGCTGGACGCTCGGTCGAACCGCCTGGCCCGCGTGCTCGCCGCGCGCGGCGCCGGGCCCGAGCGGGTGGTCGCGTTGGCGCTGCCCCGCTCGACGCACCTGGTCACCGCGATCCTCGCCGTGCTCAAGACGGGCGCGGCCTACCTGCCGCTCGACCCCGGTTACCCGGCCGACCGCATCGCCTTCATGCTCGAAGACGCGGACCCGGCCCTGGTGCTGGCCGTCTCGGACACGGCGGTCGACGGCGCCCTGCTCCTGGACGACCCGGCCACCCTGGCCGGAGTGCCGGACGCCCCTGCGGACGTCACGCTCCGGCCGGAGAACCCGGCGTACGTCATCTACACCTCCGGCTCGACGGGCCGGCCCAAGGGCGTCGTCGTCCCGCACGCCGGGATCGTCAACCGGCTGCTCTGGATGCAGGACGAGTACCGTCTCGGCGCGGACGACCGCGTGCTGCAGAAGACGCCGTCGAGCTTCGACGTCTCGGTGTGGGAGTTCCTCTGGCCGCTGCTCACCGGCGCCACCGAGGTGCTCGCCCGGCCGGACGGGCACAAGGACCCCGCCTACCTCGCCCGGCTGATCCGCGACCGCGGGATCACGACCGTCCACTTCGTCCCGTCGATGCTGCAGGTCTTCCTCCAGGAACCGGCGGCACGGGAGTGCGCGAGCCTGCGCCGGGTGCTGTGCAGCGGCGAAGCCCTGCCGCCGGACGCTGTCGCGCAGTTCGGCCAGGTCCTCGACGCCGAGCTGCACAACCTCTACGGCCCGACCGAAGCCTCGGTCGACGTCACGGCGTGGCAAACGTCCACGGAGGACATTTCCGTCCCGATCGGACGTCCGGTGTGGAACACCCGCACCTACGTCCTCGACGGCGCCCTGCGCCCGGTCCCGCCGGGCACGCCCGGCGAGCTGTACCTGGCCGGCGTCCAGCTCGCCCGCGGCTACCTCGGCCGGGCCGGGCTGACCGCCGAGCGGTTCGTCGCCGACCCATTCGGCGCGCCCGGCACCCGGATGTACCGCACCGGCGATCTCGCCCGCTTCCGCCCCGGCGGCGTGCTCGAGTTCCTCGGCCGCGGGGACGAGCAGATCAAGATCCGCGGCTTCCGCGTGGAGCCGGGCGAGATCGCCGCGACCCTGTCCGCGCACGACGACGTCGCCCACGCCGTCGTCGTCGCCCGCGAGGACCGGCCCGGCGACGTCCGCCTCGTCGGGTACGTCGTGCCGGCCGACACCGCGGGCTCCGCCGAGGAAGAGACCGAGCAGGTCGGCGAGTGGCGCGAGCTGTACGACTCGATGTACTCCGGTGACGCCGACGAGTTCGCCGGCTGGAACTCCAGCTACACCGGCGAGCCGATCCCGCGCGACGAGCTGCGCGAGTGGCGCGACGCGATCGTCACCCGGATCCGGTCGCTGCGGCCGAAGCGGGTGCTGGAGATCGGGGTCGGCAGTGGCCTGCTGCTGACCGAGCTGGCCCCGGACTGCGAGACGTACTGGGGCACGGACTTCTCCGCCGAGGTCATCGCTTCGCTCGGCGAGCGGGTCGCGGCCGATCCGGCGCTCGCCGGGCGCGTCGAACTGCGCACCGGCGACGCCGCCGACCTCACCGGCCTGCCGGCGGGGTTCTTCGACACGGTCGTGCTCAACTCCGTCGTCCAGTACTTCCCGAGCGGCGCGTACCTCCTCGACGTCGTGCGCAAGGCCCTGGCGCTCCTGGCGCCGGGCGGGGCGCTGTTCGTCGGGGACGTCCGCGACCTGCGCCAGGTCCGGGCCTTCCACACCGCCGTGGCGCAGGTGCGCGGCGGCGACGTCGAACAGCGGCTGCTGCGGGAGAAGGAGCTCCTGGTGGCACCGGAGTTCTTCGCGGGACTCGACGGGGTCGCCGCGGACATCCGGGTCAAGCGCGGCCGGGCGGTCAACGAACTCACCCAGTACCGCTACGACGTCGTCCTGCGCCCGGGAACCGCCGAGCCGCTTCCGGTCGAGACCCTGACCTGGGGCACCGATGTGTCCACTGTGGACGAGGTGACCGCTCGGCGGCACGACGGCCTGCGCATCGAGAACGTCCCGAACGGCCGGATCACCGAAGGCGTGAACCCGGACGACTGGTACGAACTGGGTGCGGTCGTGACTTGGTCGGCGGCCGGCGACGGCTCGGTCGACGTCCTCTTCACCAGTGAGCCGGCCGGTGCGTTCCGGCCCGGCCCGGAGGAGGTCCTGGCCTACACCGGAAACCCCCGGCGGTCCCGCCGCAGCGCCGCCCTCCCGGCGGAACTGCGGACCTTCGCGGCCGGACGGCTGCCCGAGCACATGGTGCCCTCGGCGATCGTCGTGCTCGACGCGCTGCCGGTGACGGCGAACGGCAAGCTCGACCGCCGCGCGCTGCCCGCCCCGGAGGCGAGCGCGCCGGTCTCGGACCGCGAGCCGCGCACCCCGGCCGAACGGCAGCTGTGCGCGCTGTTCGCCGACGTCCTCGGCCTGCCGCGGGTCGGCCCGGACGACAGCTTCTTCGCCCTCGGCGGTCATTCGCTGCTGGCGACCCGGCTGATCGCCCGCGTCCGCACCGCCCTGAACGCCGAACTCGAGGTGCGGTCGGTCTTCGAGACGCCGACCCCGGCGGGCCTGGCCGCGGTGCTCGCCACCGCCCGCGGCACTGCGCGGCCGGCGCTGGTGCCCGCGCCCCGCCCGGATCTCGTCCCGCTCTCCGGCGCGCAGCAGCGGCTGTGGTTCCTGCACCACCTCGAAGGGCCTTCGGCCACCTACAACGTCCCGCTGATCATGCGCCTCGAAGGCGAACTCGACGTCGAAGCGCTGCGCCGGGCGCTCTCGGACGTGGTCGCCCGCCACGAGGCCCTGCGCACCCGCTTCCCGCAGCGCGACGGCGTGCCCTACCAGGACATCCCCCCGGCCGGCGACATCGACCTGCCCGTGCGCGAGGTCTCCGACCTCGACGAGGCCCTGACCGGCCTGGTCCGCGGGTCGTTCGACCTTGAGCGGCACGCGCCGATGCGTGCGGAGCTGCTGCGGCTCGGTGCCCGTGAGCACGTCTTCGCGCTGGTGTTCCACCACATCGCCTCCGACGGCTGGTCGATGGCCCCGCTGTGGCGCGACATCGCCGCGGCCTACGCCGCCCGCCGGTCCGGTGAAGCTCCACAGTGGACGCCGCTGCCGGTGCAGTACGCGGACTACACGCTGTGGCAGCAGGACCTGCTCGGCCGCGAGGACGACCCGGACAGCGTGCTGAGCGCGCAGCTGGACTACTGGCGGGAAGCGCTGGACAGCCTGCCGGACCGGATCGAGCTGCCCCTGGACCGGCCGCACCCGGCGACCGCGACCTTCCGCGGCGAGCTGCACACTTTCACCTGGGACGCCGGGCTCCACACGCGGCTGGCCGAGCTGGCCCGCGAGAGCGGCGCGAGCGTGTTCATGGTCGTGCACGCGGCCCTCGCCGCCCTGCTCACCCGCCTCGGCGCGGGCACCGACGTACCGATCGGCTCGCCGATCGCCGGCCGCACCGACCCGGCGCTGGACGACCTCGTCGGCTTCTTCGTCAACACCCTCGTCCTGCGCGTCGACACCGGCGGCGAGCCGACGTTCCGCGAGCTGCTCGCCCGGGTCCGCGAGCGCAACCTCGACGCCTACGCCCACCAGGACGTGCCGTTCGAGCGGCTGGTCGAGGTGCTCAACCCGGCGCGGTCGCTGGCGTACCACCCGCTGTTCCAGGTGATGATCGCCGGGCAGAACAACGCCCGCGCCGAGGTGACCCTGCCCGGCCTGGCCGTCTCCGAAATCCCGGTCACCACCGGGACGGCCAAGTTCGACCTGTCCATCTCGCTGACCGAGCGCGACGCCGGGATCGCCGGGGTCCTCGAATTCAACGCCGACGTCTTCGACCACGCGGGCGCGCACGCGATCCTGCGCCGGCTCGAAGTGCTGCTGCGCGCGGCCCTGGCCGAGCCGGACCGCCCGGTCGGCGCCCTGGACCTCCTCGACGGCGACGAGCGCGACCGCGTGCTCACCGAGTGGGCCGGCTCCCTCGACCCGGCGGGCACCGAGACGTTCCCCGGCCTGTTCGCCCGCCGCGTCGCCGAAGCGCCGGACGCCGTGGCGCTCGTGTTCGAGGACGTCGAGCTCACCTACGCCGAGGTGAACACGCGCGCCAACCGGCTCGCGCACCTGCTGCTCGACCGCGGCGCCGGACCGGAGCGGGTCGTCGCGCTGGCCGTGCCGAGGTCGCCGGACCTGATCATCGCCGAACTGGCGGTGCTCAAGGCCGGTGCCGCGTACCTGCCGGTCGACGTCGACTACCCGGGCGACCGGATCGCCTACATGGTCGAGGACGCGGCCCCGGTGTGCGTGGTGACGACCCGGGACGTCGAGGCGAAACTGCCCGCGGCCCTGCCCCGGGTGTTCCTCGACGACCCGGCACTCGAAGCGGCGTCCACAGTGGACCCCGACGTCGAGGTCAAGCCGGAGAACGCGGCCTACGTGCTCTACACCTCTGGCTCGTCCGGGCGGCCGAAGGGCGTCGTCCTCCAGCACTCCGGGGTCGCGAAGCTGGTCGCCACCCAGGTCGAGCGGTTCGGAGTGGGGCCGCACAGCCGGGTGCTGCAGTTCGCGTCGCCGAGCTTCGACGTCGCGTTCTGGGACCTCTGCCTCGGCCTGCTCTCGGGCGGCCGGCTGGTCGTGGTCCCGGCCGAGCGGCGGGTCGCGGGCCCGGCCCTCACCGAGTACGCGCACGCCCACGGCGTCGACTTCATGATCCTGCCGCCCGCGCTGCTCGACGCGATGCCGGCGGAGCTCGACCTGCCGCGCGACAGCGTGCTGCTGGCGGGCACCGAGCGGGTGTCGCCGGAGCTGGTGCGCCGCTGGGCGCCGGGCCGCCGGATGTTCAACGCCTACGGCCCGACCGAGGCGACCACCAACTCGACGCTCGGCGAGAGCGACCCCGCCGAGCTGGCGGGCGCGACGGTCGTCCCGATCGGCATCCCCGACCCCGGCACCCGCGCGTACGTGCTCGACGCCGGGCTGCGGCCGGTCCCGCCCGGGGTGGTGGGGGAGCTGTACCTCGCGGGCTCCGGCCTGGCACGGGGGTACCTCGGGCGGCCGGCGCTGACGGCCGAGCGGTTCGTCGCGGACCCGTTCGGCTCCGGCGGACGGCTGTACCGGACCGGTGACCTGGTGAAGTGGCTGCCGGACGGGCGGCTGGTGTTCCTGGGCCGGGCCGACGACCAGGTCAAGATCCGCGGCTACCGCATCGAGCTCGGCGAGATCGAATCCGTGCTGGCCGAGCACCCGGCGGTCGGGCAGGCCGTCGTCGTCGCCCAGGACGGGCGGCTCGTCGCCTACGCCGTGCCTTCGGCCGGGCGGGACGAAGAAGCGGAACTCGACCACGTCGGCGAGTGGCGCGAGCTGCACGAGAACGTCTTCACCGAAGCCGCGGCCGGCGGGCTGGAGGAGAACTTCACCGGCTGGAACTCCAGCTACGACGGCTCGGAAATCCCGCTCGGCGAGATGCGCGAGTGGCACGCGGCGACGATCGACCGGATCCGCTCGCTGCGGCCGAGACGGGTGCTGGAGATCGGCGTCGGCAGCGGCCTCATCCTCTCGCGGATCGCGCCGGACGCCGAGGAGTACTGGGGCGTCGACCTGTCCGAAAAGGCCATCGCCACCCTGCGGCGCGAACTCGCGGCCACGCCGTTCGCGAGCAAGGTCCACCTGGCCGCGCGGCCCGCCCACGACCTGGGCGAGCTGCCGGAGTTCGACACGGTGATCGTCAACTCGGTCGCCCAGTACTTCCCGAGCGTCGGCTACCTCGCCGAAGTCCTCCGCACGGCCGCGGCGCACGTCCGGCCGGGCGGGGTGATCTTCCTCGGCGACATCCGCAACCTCCGTTCGCTGCGCGCGTTCCGGACCGCGACCGAGTTGCGCCACGGCCGCCGGGACGTCGCCGCGGTGGACCAGGCGATCGCCCGGGAGGGCGAGCTGGTGCTCGACCCGGACTTCTTCGCGGCCCTGGAGCTCGACGGCTTCGACGACGTCGACGTGTGGGCCAAGCGCGGTCACGCCCACAACGAGCTGACCCGGCACCGCTACGACGTCGTGCTGCGGAAGGCACCGCGACCGGAAACTCCGGAAGAGCAGGTCGTCGCCCTGGACGCGCTCGAAGGGGCCCTGGCCGCACGCCCGGCCCGGCTGCGCGTGACCGGCGTGCCCAACGCCCGGCTGTCCGGGGAACTCGCCGCCGTCACCGCGCTGGCCGCGGGCGACGCCGAAGCCGCGCTGTCCTCTTTGGACGAGCGGTCCGGAGTCGACCCCGAGACGCTGCACGAGCTCGGCGAACGGCACGGTTACCGCGTGTACGCGACCCTCACCGCGGACGAGGGTGACCTGGAAGTCGTGTTCACCACCGGCGAGCCGCGCCGGATCCACCGCGGCCGCCCGGTCGGGGCCGCCCTGGAGACACTGGGCAATCACCCGTCCGGGCAGCGGGACACGAGCGCGCTGGTCACGGCCCTGCGGGCGCACGTCCGCGACCGGCTGCCGCAGTACATGGTGCCCTCGGCGTTCGTCGTGCTCGACCGGCTGCCGCTGCTGGCGTCCGGCAAGCTGGACCGGCGCGCGCTGCCGAGCCCCGGCAAGCAGGCGGTCACCGCCGGCCGGGCCCCGCGGACCCCGGTCGAGGAGGTCCTGTGCGGTCTCTTCGCCGAGGTCCTCGACACCGCGTCGATCGGCGTCGACGACGACTTCTTCGCCCTCGGCGGGCACTCGCTGATGGCGACCCGCCTGGTCGCGCGGGTGCGCGCGGTCTTCGGCGTCGAACTGCAGGTCCGGTCGGTGTTCGAGACACCGACCGTGGCCGGGCTGGCGGCATCGCTGGCCACTTCGGACACCTCGGCCCGGCCGGCGCTGGTGCGCGCCGACCCGCGGCCGGACGTGCTGCCGCTGTCGTTCGCCCAGCAGCGGCTGTGGTTCCTGCACCGCCTCGAAGGCCCGTCGGCCACCTACAACATGCCGACGGCGGTCCGGCTGACCGGCGTCCTCGACGTCGACGCGCTGCGCACGGCGCTGTCCGACGTGGTGGACCGCCACGAAGCCCTGCGCACGGTCTTCCCGGAGGTCGGCGGCGAAGCCCGGCAACACGTCCTCGACGACGTCACGATCCCGCTGCCGGTCCGCACGGTGACCGAGGCCGCCCTCGCCGACGCGGTGTCGGAAGCGGCGGGCACGGTGTTCGAGCTGGAGTCGGAGCTGCCGTTGCGGGCGCAGCTGCTGCGCCTCGGCGCCCGCGAGCACGTCCTCGTGCTGGTGTTCCACCACATCGCCTCCGACGGCTGGTCGACCGCACCGTTGTGGCGGGACCTCGCGACCGCCTACACCGCGCGGTGCGGCGGTGAACGTCCGCAGTGGACGCCATTGCCGGTGCAGTACGCGGACTACACGCTGTGGCAGCGGGACGTCCTCGGCGAGCCGGTGATCGAGCCGCAGCTGGCCTACTGGCGGGAGACTCTCGCCGGGCTGCCCGAGCGGATCGAGCTGCCCACCGACCGGCCGCACCCGGCGGAGGCGTCCTACCGCGGCGAACAGTTCGCCTTCGGCTGGGACGCCGGGCTCCACAATGGACTCGTCGAGCTGGCCCGCGCCTGCGGGGCCAGCGTGTTCATGGTCGTGCACGCGGGGCTGACCGCAGTGCTCACGCGGCTCGGCGCGGGCACCGACATCCCGTTGGGCACGTCCATCGCCGGGCGCACCGACGCCGCCCTCGACGACCTCGTCGGGTTTTTCGTCAACACCCTGGTGCTGCGGGTGGACACCGGCGGTGATCCGTCGTTCCGCGACCTGGTGGCCCGGGTGCGGGAGCGCAGTCTCGACGCCTACGCCCACCAGGACGTCCCGTTCGAGCGGCTGGTCGAAGCCCTCAACCCGGCGCGGTCGCTGGCCTACCACCCGCTGTTCCAGACGATGATCGCCTGGCAGAACAACGCCGTCGCCGACCTCGTGCTGCCGGGTCTCACCGTCGCCGAGGAGCCCGTGCGCACCGGCACCGCTCGGGCCGACCTGACGTTCTTCGTCGGCGAGCGGCCCGGGCACCTGGCCGGGATCCGCGGTACGGCCGAGTACAACAGCGACGTCTTCGACCGCGCGACCGTCGAGGCGATCCTCGAGCGGCTCCGGACGCTCCTGGCCGCCGTCGTCGCCGACCCGGACACCCGGATCGGCGCCGTCGACCTGCTCACCGCGGCCGAACACGACCAGCTCGCCGCCGATCCCGCGACCCCGCTGCCCGCGGAGACGGCCGCCGAGCTGTTCGCCGCCCAGGTCGCGCGGACGCCGGACGCCCTCGCCTTGACGTTCGGCGACGAGCGGCTCACCTACGCCGAGCTGGACCGGCGGGCGACGGCGCTCGCCCGGGCGCTGCTCGCGCGTGGCGCGGGGCCGGAACGGGTGGTGGCGGTCGCGCTGCCGCGGTCGGCCGACCTGGTCGTCGCGCTCCTGGCGGTGCTCAAGACCGGCGCCGCGTACCTGCCCCTGGACCTGAACCACCCGGCGGACCGCATCGAGCTGATGCTCACCGATGCCGAACCGCACCTGGTCATCGCGTCGGAAGGCTTCGGAGACCGGCTCGTCCGGCCCGGCGACACCGGGCCGGACGCGGCCTGGCCGTCGATCGGCCCGGACCACCCGGCGTACGTGATCTTCACCTCCGGCTCCACCGGACGCCCGAAGGCCGTCGCCGGCACCCAGCGCGCGCTGGCCAACCGGCTGCACTGGGGCCGGGACGTTGCCCGGGGCGTGCGCGTGGCCAAGAGCGCGCTGACGTTCATCGACGGCTCCACCGAACTCCTCGGCGGTCTCGTCGCGGGCGATCCGGTGGTCCTCGCCGACGACACGACGGCCACCGACCCCGTCAAGCTGGCCGAATTCGTCCGTGAAACCGGCGCGCAGGTGCTCACGGTGGTCCCCAGCCTTCTCGACACCTTCGCCGAGGACGCCCCGGACGGCGCGTTCGACTCGGTGACCACCTGGATCACCAGCGGCGAGCCGCTTTCCGCGGCACTGGCCGGGAAGGTCGCGGCCCGGTGGCCGTCGGCGGAACTGGTCAACCTCTACGGCTGCTCGGAAGTCGCCGGCGACAGCCTCGCGCAGGTCTGCGGCCCGGTGGCGATCGGGCGGCCGGTCGCGAACACCCGCGCGTACGTCCTCGATGCCGCGCTGCGGCCGGTCCCGCCGGGCGTCCGCGGGGAGCTGTACCTCGCCGGCGCCGGAGTCGCGCGCGGCTACCTCGGCCGCCCGGCGCTCACCGCCGAACGGTTCGTCGCCTCGCCGCACCAGCCGGGGGAGCGGATGTACCGCACCGGCGACCTCGTCCGCCGCCGCGCCGATGGGGCGTTGGAGTTCCTCGGCCGCGCCGACCAGCAGCTCAAGATCCGCGGCTTCCGCGTCGAGCCCGGCGAAGTCGAGGCCGTGCTGTTGTCGGATGCCTCGGTGGCACGCGCGGCCGTGATCGCCCGCGAGAACCGGCTGATCGCCTACGTCGCGCCGTCGGGCGACCCGGTCGCGCTGCGGGCGTCGCTCGCCGCCCGGTTGCCGGAGTACCTGGTGCCGTCGGCGATCGTGGTGCTCGACGCGCTGCCGCTGAACGCCAACGGCAAGCTCGACCGCGCCGCCCTGCCCGACCCGCAGGTGCGCGCGTCCGGACGGCTCGCGCGTACCCCGGCCGAGCAGGCGCTGTGCGGACTGTTCGCCGACGTCCTCGGTGTTCCGGCGGTGGGCCCGGACGACGGGTTCTTCACCCTCGGCGGGCACTCGCTCCTGGCGACGCGGCTGGTCAGCCGGATCCGCGCGCTCCTCGGCGTCGAGGTGCCGATCCGGGCGGTGTTCGACGCGCCGACGCCGGCCCGGCTCGCCGAAGCCCTCGACCCGGGCCGGGGTGTCCGCCCCGCGCTGACCCGGGCCGAGCGCCCGGAAGTTCTGCCGCTGTCGTTCGCGCAGCAGCGGCTGTGGTTCCTCGACCGCCTGGACGGGCCGTCGGCGACCTACAACATCCCGTGGGCGTGGGACCTGACCGGCCCGGTCGACATCGACGCGCTGCGGGCCGCGCTGGGGGACGTCGTGGCCCGGCACGAGGTCCTCCGGACCCTCCTGGTCGAGGAGCGGGGCACACCGCGGCAGGTCGTGCTCGACCGGGCCGTCCCGGTGCTGGTCACCGAATCCGTGGCCGAAGCCGACCTCGACGAGCGCGTCGCCGCGGCGGCGTCGTACTGCTTCACCCTCGGTGCGGAGATCCCGATCCGGGTGACCCTGGTTTCGGCCGGACCGGACCGGCACGTCCTGGTCCTGCTGGTGCACCACATCGCGGGCGACGGCTGGTCGCTGCCGCCACTGAAGCGCGACCTCGGCACCGCCTACGCGGCCCGGCTCCGCGGCGAGCGTCCACAATGGACGCCGTTGCCGGTGCAGTACGCGGACTACACGCTGTGGCAGCGGGAGATGTTCGGCCGCGCCGACGACCCGGACAGCCTCCTCGGCCGCCAGGCGGCGTTCTGGCGGGACACCCTGGCCGGGATCCCGGACGAGCTGGCGCTCCCGGCCGACCGGCCGCGGCCGGCGCGGTCGACCAACCGCGGCGCCGCCGTGCCGTTCACCGTGCCCGCGTCCGTCCACCGAGGACTGCGGGAGCTGGCCCACCGCAGCGACACCAGCACGTTCATGGTCCTGCAGGCGGCACTGGCCGCCCTGCTGACGCGGCTCGGCGCGGGCACCGACATCCCCCTCGGCACCCCGGTGGCCGGCCGCTCCGACCACGCGCTGGAAGACCTCGCCGGTTTCTTCGTCAACACCCTGGTGCTGCGGACCGACACCGGCGGCGACCCGACGTTCCGCGAGCTGCTGGACCGCGTCCGTGAGGCCGACCTGGCCGCTTACGCCCACCAGGACCTGCCGTTCGAGCACCTCGTCGAGCTGCTCAACCCGCCCCGATCCCTGGCCCGGCACCCGCTGTTCCAGGTCATGCTCGCGGTCTACCACTCGGGTTCGGAGCCGGAACGGCTGCTCGGCCTGGACGCGGCCCCCCGGGACACCGGGCTGCGGCAGGCGAAGTTCGACCTGTCGTTCGACCTGGTCGAGACGGCCGAAGGCATCGACGGCGACCTCGAATACAGCCTCGACCTCTTCGACGAGCCGACCGCCCGTACCCTCGCCGAGCGGCTGGTCCGGGTGCTGGCGGCGGTCGTCGCGGACCCGGACCGGCCGCTGAGCCGGATCGACGTCCTCGACGCTCCGGAACGGCACCGGATCCTGCACGAGTGGGGTGCCGGGGCACCGCTCACGCTCTCGGCCCCGACGGTCGTCGACCGGCTGGCCGCCCAGGTGGCGGCGACCCCGGGCGCGACCGCGCTCAGCGACGCCACCTCGAGCGTCACGTTCGCGGAGTTCGGCGCGCGGACCGACCGCCTCGCGCGGTGGCTGGCTTCGCAGGGGGCGGGTCCGGAGAAGGTGGTGGCGCTCGTGCTGCCGCGGTCGGCGGCGGTCGTCGAGGCGATCTTCGGCGTGTTCAAGACGGGCGCGGCGTACCTGCTGATCGATCCGGACCAGCCCTTGGACCGGATCTCGGCGATCCTCGCCGATGCCGGTCCCGCGCTGGTCCTCACCAGCCGTTCACTGGCTTCGGTGGTGCCCGGCGCGGTGTGTGTCGAGGACATGGTGGACAGTGACGCGGCGCTCACCCCGCCGTCGCCGGCGAATCCGGCGTACGTGCTCTACACGTCCGGCTCGACGGGCAAGCCGAAGGGTGTCGTCATCCCGCACTCTGGGCTGGTCAACCTGTTCCACAGCCACCGCGAGACGCTCTACCGCCCGGCCGTCGCGGCGGCGGGCGGGCGGCGGCTGCGGGTCGGGCACGCGTGGGCGTTCTTCTTCGACGCGTCCTGGCAGCCGCAGCTGTGGCTGCTCGACGGGCACGAGGTGCACGTCGTCGACGACGACACCCGCCGCGACCCTTCGCGGCTGGCGGCGGTGGTGCGCGAGCGCGAACTCGACTTCCTCGAGCTCACGCCGTCGCACTTCGCCCAGCTGGCCGCGGCCGGGGTGATCGCGGACGGCCGGTGCGCCCTCGGCGTGGTCGGCGTCGGCGGTGAAGCCGTTTCGCAGACGCTGTGGGAGACGCTGGCGTCGATGCCGGGCACGGAGGCGTACAACCTCTACGGCCCGACCGAGGCCACGGTGGACGCCCTGGTCGGCCGCTTCGGCGACGCCGACCGGCCGGTGGTCGGCCGTCCGGTGCACAACACCCGCGCGTACGTCCTCGACGGCGGTCTATCGCCGGTCCCGGCCGGGGTGCCGGGCGAGCTGTACCTGGCCGGTGCCGGGCTGGCCCGCGGCTACCACTTCCGGCCGGCGCTCACCGCCGAACGGTTCGTCGCTTCGCCGCATCAGCCGGGGGAGCGGATGTACCGCACCGGCGACCTGGTGCGCTGGCGGCCGGACGGGCAGCTGGAGTACCTCGGGCGCACCGACGACCAGGTCAAGATCCGCGGCTTCCGGGTCGAACCGGGCGAGATCGAGACGGCCCTGACCCGGCACGGCGACGTCACGCAGGCGCTGGTCGTCGTCCGCGAAGAGCGGCTGGTCGCGTACACGACCCCGGCGGCCGCGGATCCGGCGAAGCTGCGGGAGTTCCTCGCGCGGTCGCTGCCGGAGTACATGGTGCCCGCGGCCGTCGTGCCCCTGGACGCCTTTCCGGTGACCCCCAACGGGAAGCTCGACCGGGCGGCCCTGCCGGAACCCGGGTTCGCCGCCCGCGGCCGGGCGCCCGAAACGGCCACGGAGAGGGCGCTCTGCGAGATCTTCGCGGAGGCCCTGGACGTCGCCGCCGTCGGCGCCGACGACGACCTGTTCACCCTCGGCGGCCACTCGATGCTGCTGGTGGTCCTGCGCAACCGGATCACCGAGCGGTTCGGGACCGAGCTGCCGATCGCCGAATTCTTCCGCACCCCCACCGCGGCGGGCCTCGCCGCGCTGGTGACCCGAGACGAGGACTAGACGTGCAGCGCACCCTGATGAACGCCAAGATCCACCGCGCCACCGTCACCCAGGCCGACCTGCACTACGTCGGCTCGCTGACCATCGACGCCGACCTGATGGCCGCAGCGGACATCGTCGAAGGCGAGAAGGTCCAGGTCGTCGACATCACCAACGGCGCCCGGCTGGAGACCTACGCCATCACCGGCGAGCCGGGGTCCGGCGTGATCGGCGTCAACGGCGCGGCCGCGCACCTGGTGCACCCCGGCGACCTCGTCATCATCATCACCTACGCCCAGGTGGAGGAGGCCGAGCGCGCCGGACACCGGCCGCGGGTGGTGCACGTCGACGCGGACAACCGGCAGGTCCACCTCGGACACGACCCGGCCGAGCCGGTGCCGGGCGCGGTCGGGCAGCTGTCCGGCCGTGGGCGCTGACACAGTTGCTTTTGAGAGGCTTACCTAAATAAGGTATGCCTAAGTAACTGCTGGTCTGCGAGAGGTGCTCATGTCCGTGTTCCCCAATGCCGGGCTCAGCCGGCGTGGCTTCCTGATCGGGACGGGTGGCCTCGCGGCCGCCGCGGCCCTCACCGCGTGCGGCAGCGGCGACAAGCCCTCTTCGGCCGGTTCTTCCGGCCCGTGGGAGTTCACCGACGACCGCGGTCAGAAGGCTTCGCGCGACCAGCGTCCGGCGCGGGTGGTGGCCTACGCCAGCTCGGCCGCCGCGCTCTGGGACTACGGCGTCCGCCCGGTCGGCGTGTTCGGCCCGCAGAAGACGGCCGACGGCGGCAAGGAGATCCAGGCCGGCAACATCGACCTGAACGCCGTCACCTCGATCGGCAACGCCTGGGACGACTTCAGCATGGAGAAGTTCGCCGCGCTCAAGCCGGACCTGGTCGTCACCGGCCTCACCGGCACCAAGCCGACGGACATGTGGGTGCTCACCGGCGACCTCGGCCCCAAGGTGCAGCAGGTCGCGCCGATCGTCGCGCTGTCGGAGTACAAGGTCACGCTGCCCAAGGTGATCGAGCGTTACTCGCAGCTGGCTGTCGCCCTGGGCGGCGACGCGAACTCGGCGGCCGTGAAGCAGGCCAAGACGGACTTCGAGAAGGCGTCCGAAGACCTGCGTGCCGCGGCGAAGGAGAAGGCCGGCCTGAAGGTCCTGGTGCTCTACGGCGACAAGGACGGCCTGTACATCGCGAAGCCGGACTACTTCGCCGACCTCGCCTACTACCGCGAGCTCGGCCTGGACATCGTCTCCGGCGGCGGCAGCGAGGACTACTGGGAGCAGCTGTCCTGGGAGCAGGCGGGCAAGTACCCGGCGGACCTGATCCTGACCGACTCGCGCTCGTACGCGTTGCCGCGCGCCCAGATGACGCAGTTCCCGACCTGGAACCAGCTGCCCGCGGTCAAGGCCGGGCAGCTCGGTGACTGGTCGGCCGAGCCGCGCTTCAACCACCTGCTCGCCACGCCGGTCATCCAGAAGCTGACCGCGCTGGTGAAGGGTGCCCGCACGGACATCACCGCCTGAGGAGGCCCGCGATGACCAACCCGTTCGAAGACCCGTCCGCGACGTACCTGGTGCTGGTGAACGCCGAAAACCAGCACAGCCTGTGGCCGGAGTCCGCCGACGTCCCGGCCGGCTGGACGGTCGCCTTCGGCCCGTCGTCCCGCCAGGAGTGCCTCGACCACGTGGAAGCGAACTGGACGGACATGCGCCCCAAGTCCCTGGCCGACGCCATGGACGCCTGACTCCCTTCCCGCACGACACGCCGGAAGCCGCTCCGGCTTCCGGCGTGTCGTCTTCCCGATCACGCGTGATGCCCCTCCAATCACACGAGATTGCCGTCCAATCACGCGAGATCGCTCCCCAATCACGCGAGATCGGTCTTCAATCACGCGAGATCGGGATTCGATCGTTGGACCATTTGCACCCATGGCCCGATAATTCGGTATCTCCCCGTATGTCGAGATCGCAATCGTCGCCGGGTGAAACTCACCTCGCGCATCTTCGCCGTAGTCGCGGCCGCAGTGGCAATGGGATTCGGAGTCACGGCTCCCGCGACGGCGGAAACCAATCAGACGCTCGAAATCAAGAGCGTCGCACTGGGCAAATGCCTCGCCGTCGGGGCGCCGACCTATGCCTGGGCGACGGTGGAAACCTGCACCGGCGCGAAAACCCAGCAATGGGAGCAGATCCCCGTCGCGGGCGACAAGGTGATCCTCCGCAACCTCGGCGACCGGACCTGCCTCAAGGGAATCAACAACGTCGTGCGCTACGCGTGCGACGACGAGGACGAAGAGCAGTACTGGGTGCTCGCCGGCGAGAAGCTGACGCACGCCGCGACGGGCCGGGTGGCCGACACCGTCCTGTACGACAACTTCGGCGTGTTCCTGCAGGACGCCGGCCGCAGTGACCACCAGCGGTGGCAGTACCGGGTCACCGGGACCGCGCCCGCTCCGCCTGCGGACACCAGCGGCCAGGTGGTCCAGGTCAGGAGCGTGTCGGAGGGCAAGTGCGCCGCGGCCGCCGGGACCGCCGCGAAGCTGGCCGACTGCGCCGCCGCGGCAGAACAGAAGTTCCAGCGGGTCGAACTCGGCGGGGGCGTGGTGCAGCTGCGCAGCCACACGAGCGGCACCTGCCTGCGCACCACCACGTTCGGCTCGCCCCGCGTCGACCTGGTGAGTGCCTGCGCCGCGGACGACCCGGCGCAGCGGTGGCAGGTCGAGCCCGACCTGATCGGCACGTTCCGGGTGCGCAACGTCGCCGGCGGCACCTACCTCACGCCGAGCAGCGGCGGCACCATCTCGACCTACGAGCGCACTTCCCTGGCGAACTGGCAGAAGTGGAGTCTCGCCATCGCCTGAGGCGAATCATGGTGCCGGCCGGCGCGCCCTCAAGCGCGCTGGCCGGACCACGCCTCCCACAGCTTCGCGTACCGGCCACCGGTGGCGACCAAGTCCTCGTGGGTGCCGGATTCCACGACCGCACCCTCGTCCAGGACCACGATCCGGTCCGACGCCGCCGCTTGCGTGAGGCGGTGCGCCACGACCAGCGCCGTCCGGCCTGCCAAGGCCGCCGCGGCCGCCGCTTCCAGGACCTTGGAACCCGCGCTGCCCGCCTCCGCCGTGGCCTCGTCGAGGATCGCGATCGGCGGGTCGGCCAGCACCAGCCGCACCAGGGCCAGCTGCTGCGCCTGCGTCACCGTCAGCTGGTGACCGCCTTCGCCGACGACCGTCGCGAGCCCGTCCGGCAGCGACGAAACCCAGGTCAACGCCCCCACCTTCGCCAGCGCGGCCCGCAGTTCGGCGTCCGAAGCCGACGGCCGGGCGAGCCGCAGGTCGTCCGCCAGCGTGCCGGCGAAGACGTGGACCTCCTGGCTGATCAGTCCCACCGTCCGCCGGGTGGCCTCCGGGCCCAGCTCGTCCAGCGGCACGCCGCCGAGCGTCACCGAGCCCGCGTCCGGGCGGTGGATGCCGGCGATCAGCTTGGCCAGCGTCGTCTTCCCGGCCCCGCTCGCGCCGACCAGCGCCACCCGCTCGCCGGGCGCGACACCCAGGTCGACGTCGCGCAGCACCGGATGTCCATCCACATAGGAGTAACCGATCCCCGCGGCCTTCACCGACCCGTCCACCGGCCGTGACGGCTGCGAAGGGGACGCCTCGGCAGGCAGGTCCGCGACGCCGATCAGCCGCGCGAGGCTCGCGGCGGCCGCCTGCGCGTCGTCGACCAGCGCCAGCGCCGTCGTGATCGGCCCGAAGAGGCTGTGGAAGTACAGCGCGGCCGCCGTCGCGACGCCGACCGTCACCGCGTCCGCGCCGACCAGCACGAACCCCAGCGCGAGCACCGCCGACAGCCCGACGAACTCCGCCAGGTTGAGCCGGGCGTAGAACCGGGTCACCAATCGAATTCCCCGCAGCGCCAGGGAAACTGCGGCGTCCGACCGCTGCCGCACCCGGTCGAGGTGGGTGTCCGCCAGCCGGAACGCCCGGACCGTCTTCGCGCCGCCGATGGTGTCCAGCAGCTGCTGCTGTTGCGCCCCGACCGCTTCCCGCTGGGCCGCGTACAACGGCTTCGCGCGCGGCACGTACCAGCGCACGGTCCACAGCTGGATCGGCACGGCCAGCAGCGCGGCGAGCAGGAACCGCCAGTCCAGCACGGCCAGCGCGCCGAACGTCAGCACGACCGTCAGCACCGACCGCCCCAGCTCGGGCAGCGCCTGCCGGACGCCCTCGGCGACCACCGAGACGTCGTTCGTCACGCGGGCGGTGAGGTCGCCGGACCCGGCGCGCTCGAGCTGTTCGAGCGGCAGGCCGAGAGCGCGCTCGACGAAGCGTTCGCGCAGCTCGGCCAGGATCGTCTCGCCCAGCCGCGCCACCAGCGCCACCCCGAGCGCCGTCGCCACGGCCTGCGCCACCGCGACGAGCACCAGGCCCACGACCGGCGTGACCAGCTCCACGGCCGGGCGGCGCGTGGCGACCAGGTCGACGACCCGGCCGAGCAGCGGCGCGGTCAGCAGGCCGATCGCGGTGGCCGCGAACAGCACCGTGAAGGCGGCCGCCGCGTGGCCCTTCGCCCGGCCGAGCAGCTCGCCGAGGACGGCCCGGATCCGCCGTCCGTCGGCCACGGGCAGGAGTTCGCGGGTCATGACAGCACCGCCGCTCGGTAGTCGGGACGCCCGGCCAGCTCGGCGTGGCGGCCTTCGCCCGCGACGCGCCCGTCGTCGAGCAGGACGACGCGGTCGGTCGCCGCCAGCAGGGCCGGGCTGGTGGTGACGAGGATCGTGGTGCGGCCGCGCCGCAGCTCGGCGAGCCCCGCGGCGATCCGGGCCTCGGTGACCGTGTCGACGGCAGTGGTCGGGTCGTGCAGCACGAGCACCGGCGCGTCGGCGGCGAGCGCCCGGGCGAGCGCGACCCGCTGCCGCTGCCCGCCCGACAGCGACCGCCCGCGTTCGGTGACGGCGGTCGCGACGCCGTCGGGCAGCGCGCTCGCCACCTCGTCGACGGCGGCCGCGGTCATAGCCTCGGCCGTCTTCGGCCCGGCGGTCACGTTCTCGGCGACCGTGCCGGCGAACAGGTCCGCGTCGTGCGCGGCGACCAGCACCACCTCCCGGACCCGGCTCGGGTCCACAGTGGACAGATCAACGGAGTCGACCGACACCGAGCCGCCCGCGGGGTCGGCGGTCCGGCCCAGGCAGTCCAGGAGGTCCGTCGCGGCGGCCGGGTCGGTGGCCACCACGCCGAGCAGCTCGCCCGGCCGTGCTTCGAAACCGACGTCTCGCAGGGCGCCGCGGTTCAGCGCGGACAGCTTGACGTGCCCGGCCGACGGCACCGGCAGCGTCGCGTCCCCGCCGCCGACGGCCGGGGCCGCGTTCAGCACGTCGGCGATGCGCGCGGCCGAGGCCCGGCCCTGCGCGAGCTCGCCGTTGACCCAGGAGAAGATCGAGAACGGCGTGATCAGGTACTGGGCGAGCCCGACCGCGGCGACCAGGTCGCCGACGCTGATTTCGCCCGCCGCGGCGAGGTTGCCGCCGACGAGCGCGACGACGGCGATGAAGATGCCGGTGAGCGCCAGCAGCGCGCCGTTGTGCCAGGCCTGGGCGCGGGCCGCACGCAGGGTCGCCCGCAGTGAGTCCTGGCTGGTCCGGCGGTAGCGGTCGACCGCGGCGCGCTCGGCGCCGATCCCCTTGAGCACCCGCAGCCCGGCGACGAGGTCGGTGGCGACGCCGGAGGCGAAGGCCGACCGCTCCTGCTCGGCTTCGCTGCGGCGCTCCAGGGGTTTCCCGATCAGGTGGGCCAGGTACAGCATCGGCGGCGTGCCGAGCAGCACGAGCAGGCCGAGCGGCAGCGACATGGTGAGCAGGGCGACCGCGCTGACCAGCAGCCCGGCCAGGCCGGCGACGCCGAAGGGCAGGACGCCGTTGACCGTGCCGACGCGCTTGGCGTCCGACGTCCCGACGCTCACCAGCTCGCCGGCGAGGGTGCCGGTGCCGGCCACGCCGCCGGGGTGCAGCACCCGGCGTCCGACGTCGAGGCGGAGGTCGTGGGCCGCGCGTTCGGCGGCGCGCTCGCCGAACCGGGCGCCGAGGCGGTAGCTGGTCGACAGCCCGGCGAAGAGCACGCCCAGTACGGCCAGCCAGACCAGCAGCGTGCCTACCGAGCCACCCGCGACGGCCTGGTCGACGACCACGCCGATCACCACCGGGACCAGTGCTTCGCCGCCTTGGTGGCTCGCGGTCAGCAGCGCCGCGAGCGCCACGGATCGTCGTTGCCCGGCGATCGACCGGCGGAGGACCTGCCGTCCCGTCGTGCGCACCCGCGCCTCCCTCTCCAGAGCTGGGATAGGTAAGGCTAGTCTAAGTAAAGAAGTTACGGGAGCACGGTCGGCTTCGTCTCAGTCTGCTCGGCCCGCGGCTCGGTCGCCGGTTCGCCGAACCGGGCCAGCGCGAGCGCGGCCACGACGGCGAGGGCGAACCCGGCGACGGCGACGAGCGCGAAACCGGGCCGGGTGCGGTCGCCGAGCGCCAGCACGCCGACCAGTGAGGGGAAGATCGTCTCGCCGAGGATCATCATCGCGGTCGAGGTGGTGACGCTCCCGCGCTGCAGCGCCGTCGCGTAGAACAGCATCGCCAGCCCACCGGCCACGGCGACGGTGTAGGTGGCGACGTCGGTGAGCAGGTCGAGCGGCGCGAGGCTCGGGATGATCCGGCCGGCGATGGCGACGACGCCGAAGCACAGCCCGGCGACGAGCCCGAGCGCCGGCGTCCGGATCCGGCGGCTCGCCTTGCCCGCGGCGATCCCGGCCACGGCGAGCACGGCGACCGCGCCGACCAGCCCCAGCCGGAAGCCGAGCCCGACGGGGTCGGAGCCCTCGCCCTCGGCGGCGGCGCCGAGCAGGGCGAGCCCGGCGCACACGACGGCGACGGCGGCCCACTCCTTCGTGCCGAGCCGCACCCCGAGGAACCGGGCGGCCACGGCGGTCACGGCGAGGCTCGCGGCGAGCGCGGCCTGCACGACGAACAGGGGAAGGACGTGCAGGGCGGCGATCTGCGCGACGAACCCGAGGACGTCCAGGAGGAGGCCGAGCACGTACTTCCCCTGGCCGAGCACGCGCACCAGCAGTTTCGGGTCGACCCCGCCGGCGGCCCCGGTGTCCGTGGCCCGCGCGGCGACCGACTGCATCACCGAAGCCACGCCGTACGCGCATGCCGCGCCGAAGGCGCAGAGCAGTCCCCACCACATGCGGGTCACTCTATTTTGTCGGACCGGTGGGGTACGGTGCGGCCATGTCGAACACAAGTTCGAAGACGCACCGCCAGTGGCCCTCGCCGCTGGCGGGCGACGAACTGCGCCTGTTGCTGGATTTCCTGCAGTTCCTGCGTGCGACGGCGGTGAACAAGCTGGCGGGCCTGACGCTCTCGCAAGCCTCGGCAACACCGCTGCCGTCGTCGCCTCGGATGAGCGCGCTGGGGGTGGTCAAGCACCTGACGGCGGTGGAGCGCTGGTGGCTGTCGATCGAGGCGGGCGGGGCGGACCTGCCATCGCTGTGGGCGGGCAGCCCGGACCCGAGCTGGGAAATCGCACCGCAGGACACCCCGCGGTCGGTGACGGCGGCGTACAAGGCGGAGTGGGCCCGGGTCGAGAAGGCACTGCGCGGGCTCGGCCCGGACGACCGCACCCGCCGCCGCTCGGAGTTCACGGTGCGGTGGGTGGTGGCCCACGTGGTCCAGGAGACGGCGCGGCACGTGGGGCACCTGGACGTGCTGCGCGAGCTGGCCGACGGGGAGGTGGGCGAGTGACGAACCGGTGAGGTGGTGGCGGCGGGAGGGCGAGGGGGAGGGGGAGGGGGAGAAGTTTGCGGCCCGGATCGCGCGTTGGTCGGGCGGCTCCGGCCTGGGGTCACCGCGATCCCGGGGCGATGCGGTTCCGCAGCGCCCAGGGTCTGCCCATGTCTCGGTCCGCTTCGGCAAATCCGGGTGACAAGCGCCGCTATCCTGGATTCGTGGCCGTCGTTGCGGAGTACCGCCGATTTACCGGCCCCCTGGCCCGTTCCGGGCGCCAGCGGGGTCCCGGCGCCATGTCCGCCTGAACCTTCGCCGGGCCGCCCGGGCCAGGGGGGAACCGCCCCGAAACCCACCCGAGCCCGGAGGTTCCGCCATGCCCGCAACGCTCACCCCTGCCCAGCTCGCCCGCGACCTCGCCGTCCGCGATCTCACCGACCGTGCCGCCGGCCCGCACGCCATCCAGCTCGTCGTCGACCAAGCCGTCGAGGCGCTCGCCGGCCTGTGGTCCTGCGACGTCCGGAGAAGCCCCGGCCAACGCGTCGTCACCATCGCCGACAACTACGACAACCTCGGCTACCACCCCGCCGACGTCACCCGCGACGCCCGCTACACCCGGTACGTCGACGCCGGTCACGTCCTGCGCAGCCACGCCACCGCCCTCGTTCCCACCGCCCTCCGGGATCTCGCCGCGGATCCCGTCGACGACGTGCTGCTCGTCTGCCCGGGCGTCGTCTACCGCCGCGACAGCATCGACCGGCTGCACAGCGGCACGCCGCACCAGCTCGACCTCTGGCGGCTCGTCCGCGGGGAGGTCGCCCAGGCCGACCTCGAAGAGATGGTCGCCGCCCTGGTGCCGGACCGGCGGTGGCGGCTCGAACCGCGGCGGCATCCGTACACAGTGGACGGTGCGCAGCTCGACGTCGAGCACGACGGGCGCTGGGTCGAGGTCGCCGAGTGCGGCCTCGCCCACCCGGGCGTCCTCGCGCGGGCGGGGCTCACCGGCGGCTGGTCCGGCCTGGCGCTCGGCATGGGCCTCGACCGGATGGTCATGCTCCGCAAGGGCATCCCGGACATCCGGCTGCTGCGCTCCACCGAGCCGGCCGTCGCCGCCCAGCTGACGGACCTCGCGCCCTACCGGCCCGTCTCGGCGCTGCCGCCGGTGCGCCGCGACCTGTCGATCGTGGTGCCGGCCGGGGACCGCGCCGAAGACCTCGGCGACCGGGTCCGCGACGCTCTCGGCGACGAAGCCGACGTCGTCGAGTCGGTCGAGATCGTGCAGGAGACGCCGTACGCCCGGCTTCCGGCCCGGGCCAGGGCCCGGCTCGGTGCGACGCCGGACCAGAAGAACCTGCTCGTCCGCCTGGTGCTCCGTCCCCTGGACCGGACGCTGTCCGATCACGAGGCGAACGTCCTGCGGGACCGGGCCTACGCCGCCCTGCACCGGGGGAGCGTCCACGAGTGGGCCGGGCTCAGCGGAGGACGCGATAGCGGAGGTGCGTGACCGCGGCCGTCGCCCGCGCGTCGAGCTGTTCGAGGTTCAGCGGTCCGACGCCGTCGAACAGCCGGACGCCGCCGCCGAGCGTGTAGGGCGCGATGTGCAGCCGGACCTCGTCGACCAGGCCGGCGGCGAGGTACTGGTTGACGGTGCTCGGGCCGCCGTGGACGGAAATGCCGCCGTCGCCCGCCGCCTCGCGGGCGCGGGCCATGGCGGCCTCGATGCCGTCGGTGACGAAGTGGAACGTGGTGCCGCCCGCCATCGGCTGCGGCTCGCGCGGGTGGTGGGTGAGGACGAAGACCGGGCCGTGGTAAGGCGGGTTGTCGCCCCACCAGCCCGTCCACGGCCGGTCCCACTCGCCGCGCACCGGGCCGAACATGTTGCGCCCCATGATGAACGCCTTGGCCGTCATCATCCGGTCGAACTCGGCCGGGTGCTCGTCGCGGCCCCCGGCGTACCAGGCGTGCAGCTTGTCGCCCCAGCCGTCGCCGCCGTCGTCGCCGAACGGGCGCTGCTCGCTCTGGTGGTGCCCGGCTGCGTACCCGTCGAGGGTGATCGTGAGGTCGCAGGTCACCGTGCCGGTCATGTCCGTGTCCTCCTCGTTCGGCTGTTCCGGACCCCAGGATGGACCGGACAACGACATGACGTCCAATGTCAATCGAGCCGGTGACCCATCGATATTCTTGATGAATGCTGAACCTGGTGCAGCTCGAGGTCCTGGCCGCGGTGGCCCGGCACGGGTCGGTGACCGAAGCGGCCCGGGAACTCCACTATTCGCAGCCCTCGGTGAGCCACCACCTGGCCCGCCTGGAAGCGGCCACCGGCGCCCGGCTCGTGCAGCGGGCCGGCCGCGGGATCCGCCTGACGCCGGAAGGCCGGCTGCTGGCCGACCGCGCCGCGGAGATCGCCGGCCGCGTGGCCGCGGCCGCCGAAGAACTGGCCGCACAGGTCGGCCTGCGGGCCGGGCGCGTCCGGCTGGCCGCCAACGCGTCCGCGCTGAGCACCCTCGTGCCGAGAGCCGCCGCGTCCCTGCTGCGGGCGCACCCGGCCCTGGAGCTGAGCCTGTCCGACCGGCATCCCGTCGAAGCTCTGGACATGCTGCGCCGCGGCGAGATCGACGTCGCCCTCGTCTTCCAGCACGCCGGCGCCCCGCTCGAGGAGGACGGGTTCCGGTTCCGCCACCTCGCCGACGACCCGATCCACCTGATCAGCCGCCGGCCGGACGACAGCCTGGCCGGCCACCGCGACTCCGCCTGGATCGGCGGCTGCCCCCGGTGCCGCGCGGAGCTGACCGCGATCTGCGCGGAGGCGGGTTTCCGCCCGCGCCTCGGTTCCTCCAGCGACGACATGGTCGTCGTGCAGTCCCTGGTCGCGGCGGGCCTCGGCGTCGCGACCCTGCCCGGGCTCGCCCTGGAGGCGCATCGCCATCCCGGCGTCCACACCACCGAGCTCCCGGGCGTCCACCGCCGCATCCACGCGGCCACCTACGGCGACCCACCGGACCCGCCCGCGGTGGCCGCCGTCCTGGCCGCGCTCACCCAGGCCGCCGGAGCGGGACCGTAGGGTGTCCGGCATGACAGATCGGCTCTACTTCCGGCAGCTGCTCGCCGGCCGTGACTTCGCCGTCGGGGATCCCGTCGCGACGCAGATGGTGAACTTCGCCTACCTGATCGGCGACCGCGAGACCGGGGACGCCGTCGTCGTCGACCCCGCCTACGCGGTGCGGGACCTGCTCGACGTCCTCGCCCAGGACGGCATGCGGCTCACCGGGGTGCTCGCCACCCACCACCACCCCGACCACGTCGGCGGCGAGATGCTCGGCTTCTCCCTGCCCGGGATCGCGGAACTCCTCGCGATCGAGCCGGTGCCGATCCACGTCAACGGCGCCGAGACCGAATGGGTCAAGCGGGTCACCGGGGTCGGCGGCACGGACCTGCGCGCGCACGACCACGACGACGTCATCGAGGTCGGGGCCGTCCCGATCCGGCTGCTGCACACGCCCGGGCACACGCCCGGCAGCCAGTGCTTCCTGGTCGAGGACAAGCTCGTCTCCGGCGACACGCTCTTCCTCGAAGGCTGCGGCCGCACCGACTTCCCGGGCGGGGACGCCGAAGAGATCTACCGCAGCCTGCAGGCGCTCGCCGGCCTGCCCGGCGATCCCGTGGTCTACCCCGGGCACCAGTACTCCGCCGAGCCGTCGGCCGCGCTGTCGGAGGTCAAGCGCACGAACTTCGTCTACCGGCCGCGGTCGCTCGACGAATGGAAGGTCATGTTCGGCGGCTGAACCGGCCCGAGCCAAGCCGTTCCACGGGGTGAAACACGGGATGTTCACGGAGTGGGCACCGATTGACTTGGTGTCCCACTCCCCGGATGGTCGGGGCCACGCAATCGAGAAACCCCCGTCCCCGGGAGAAATCCGTGTCGATTTCCACCACGGGTGTGCTCGCGCACGCCCGGAAACGCGCCGCCGAGCCGCCGCGCAAGGCCGGCAGGCGGCCCGATCTGCGGCGCTGGATCAGCCCGGTGGTGCTGCTGGCCGCCTGGCAGGTCGCCAGCGCCACCGGCGTCCTGCCGCCCGACAAGCTCAGTGCACCGTGGACGGTCGTGCAGGCCGGCATCGAGGCCGCGCGCAGCGGCGAACTCGGTGCCGCCTTCGCCGTTTCGCTCGGCCGGGTCGGCGCCGGCTTCGCGCTCGGCGCCGTCGCCGGTGTCCTGCTCGGCATCGTCTCCGGGCTCTCGCGCTGGGGCGAAGCCCTGGTCGACCCGCCGGTGCAGATGCTGCGGACGTTGCCGTTCCTCGGCCTGATCCCGCTGTTCATCCTGTGGTTCGGCATCGGCGAAGAGACGAAGATCGTGCTGGTCGCCCTCGGCGTGGCCTTCCCGCTCTACCTCAACGTCCACTCGGGAATCCGCGGCGCCGACCCGGCGCTGGTCGAAGCGTCACGGGCGCTCGGGTTCAGCCGCGCGGAACGGCTCTGGCACGTCGTCCTGCCCGGTGCCCTGCCGCAGGCACTGGTCGGTTTGCGGCAGTCGCTCGGCCTGGCCTGGCTCGCGCTGATCGTCGGCGAGACGGTCAACGCCGACGCCGGGGTCGGCTACCTCATCAACAACGCCCGGGAATTCCTGCGCACCGACGTCGTGGTCGTCGGGCTGGTCCTCTACGCCCTGCTCGGCCTGGTCACCGACGCGCTGGTCCGGCTGCTGGAACGGAAGGTGCTGCGGTGGCGAGCCCGGTAGCCGAGGTCCGCGGCCTGACCAAGCGGTTCGGCGAGCGGACGGTGCTGAGCGGACTGGACCTGACCGTCGGGCGCGGCGAGTTCGTCGCCCTGCTCGGCCGCAGCGGGTCCGGCAAGTCGACGCTGCTGCGGGTGCTCGCGGGCCTCGACGGTGACGTCGAAGGCCGCGCGGAAGTCACCGGCACGGTGTCGGTCGCGTTCCAGCAACCGAGACTGCTGCCCTGGCGGAAGGTCTGGCGCAACGTCGTCCTCGGCCTGCGCCAGGACGGCGTCGCGAAGTCCCGCAACCGGGCGCTCGCCGAGAAGGCCCTGGCCGAAGTGCACCTGGCCGAGCACGCCGACGACTGGCCGCTCACGCTGTCCGGCGGCGAGGCCCAGCGCGTCTCGCTGGCCCGCGCGCTGGTGCGCGAACCGGACCTCCTGCTGCTCGACGAGCCGTTCGGCGCCCTCGACGCGCTCACCCGGATCTCCATGCACGGCCTCGTCCAGGACCTCTGGCGGCGGCACCGGCCGGGCGTGCTGCTGGTGACCCACGACGTCGACGAAGCCCTGCGCCTCGCCGACCGCGTCCTGGTGCTCGACGGCGGGCGGATCGTGGCCGAGCACCGGCCGCGCGACGCCGCCGACCACGACACCCTCCGCCGCCGCGTGCTGGCCGACCTGGGAGTGACCGAAGATGCTGTGGCGTAGGGGAATCATCGTGCTCGCGGTGGCACTGGCCGTGTCCGCGTGCGGCCCGGCGACCGGGAACGAAGCTGCCGTGCCGGCCTCGGTGAGCGCGGCGGACCTGGCGAAGGTGACGCTCAAGGTGGGCGACCAGAAGGGCGGCGTCAAGTCCCTGCTCACCGCGGCGAACCTGCTGCAGGGGACGCCGTACCGGATCGAATGGGCCACGTTCACCTCGGGCCCGCCGCTGCTCGAAGCCGCCTCGGCCGGCGCGATCGACGCCGGCCGGGTCGGCAACACGCCGCCGATCTTCGCGGCCGCCGCGAAGGCGAAGATCAAGGTGATCAGCGTGGCGCGCAGCAACGTCGAGCGGGAAGCCATCCTCGTCCCGCCGGATTCGCCGCTCCAGGACGTCGCTTCGCTGAGGGGCAGGACGATCGGCGTCGCCAAGGGCAGTTCCGCGCACGGGCAGCTGCTGAACACGCTGCACAACCACGGATTGTCCACCAAGGACGTCAAGCTGAGCTTCCTCCAGCCGGCCGAGGCGTACGCCGCGTTCAGCCAGCACACCATCGACGCTTGGGCGATCTGGGACCCCTACACCGCGCAGGCCCAGCTCGAAGCCGACGCGCGGGTGCTGGCCGACGGCCGGGGCGCGTCGAACGGCCTGGCCTTCCTGACCGCGGGCACGGCCGCGCTCGGCGATCCCGGCAAGAACTCCGCCCTGCGCGACTTCGCCGTGCGCGTGGTCAAGGCGCAGAAGTGGGCCGACACGCACCGCGACGCGTGGGCGCAGGCGTGGGCCAAGGAGACCGGGCTGAAGCTCGAAGTCGCGCGGAAGGCGGTCGAGGCGGGCCGCGACCAGCCGATCGTGCTGGACGACTCGGTGGTGGCGTCCGAGCAGCAGCTCGCGGACGCCTTCACCGACGAGAAGACGTTGCCGGGCAAGGTGGACTTCGCCGCCTTCGTCGACCGGCGGTTCGGTCCCGACCTGGACCAGGCGAGGAGCAACGGATGAGCATCAGGCTGCACTGGTTCCTGCCCACCAGCGGCGACGGCCGCACGATCGTGGAACGCTTCCACGCCAACCGCTCCGCGGGCCCGGCCGCTCAGCGCGACCCGGACCTGGACTACCTGGCCCAGGTCGCCCGCGCGGCCGAGCGCCAGGGCTTCGAAGGCGTCCTGACGCCGACCGGCACCTGGTGCGAGGACGCGTGGCTCACCACGGCCGCGCTGATCCGGGAGACGACCCGGCTGAAGTTCCTGGTCGCGTTCCGCCCCGGCGTCATCTCGCCGACCCTGGCCGCGCAGATGGCGGGGACTTTTCAACGACTGTCGGGCGATCGCGTGCTGCTCAACATCGTCACCGGCGGCGACGCGGTGGAGCAGCGCCGCTTCGGCGACTGGCACGACCACGACGCCCGGTACGCCCGCACCGACGAGTTCCTGACCATCGTGCGCGGTGTCTGGTCCGGCGAGCCGTTCAGCTTCGAAGGCGAGCACCTGCGCGTCGAAGGCGCGACGACGCTGGCCGCGCCCGATCCGGTGCCGCCGATCTACTTCGGCGGCTCGTCGACGGCCGCGCTGCCGGTCGCCGCGCGCCACGCGGACGTCTACCTGACCTGGGGCGAACCACCCGCGCAGGTCGCGGAGAAGATCGGCCGCGTCCGCGAGCTGGCCGGCGACCGGCCGATCCGGTTCGGCGTCCGGCTGCACACGATCTCGCGCGACACCTCGGCCGAGGCCTGGGCCGAGGCGCAGAAGCTGCTCGACGCGCTGAGCCCGGAGCAGGTCGCGAAGGCGCAGGCCCAGCTCGCCGCGAGCGAGTCGGTCGGACAGCAACGGATGGTCGCCCTGCACGGCGGCCGGACCGACGGCGGCGTCCGCGGGCTGGAGATCCACCCGAACCTGTGGGCGGGCGTCGGCCTGGTCCGCGGCGGCGCGGGGACCGCGCTGGTCGGCAGCCACGAGGAGGTCGCGGACCTGATCGAGGAGTACCACAGCGTCGGCGTGAGCGAGTTCGTGCTGTCGGGCTACCCGCACCTGGAGGAGGCCTACTGGTTCGGTGACGGGGTGCGGCCGGAACTGGCCCGGCGCGGCCTGCTGGCCGATGTCCCGGCGCTGCGGCGGCCGTCGCACCCGGAGCGGAACGTCTCCGCGCTGTAGTGGTGGTGCGGGGACGCGCCGCGGGAGCCGGCGCGCGGCGGTCAAGACCCGGCGTTCCGGCCCCGTGCCGGGCACCTACCGGCTCAGGGGGAGCAGCCCGGGCGGCGCGAACAGCGGGTACGTGACGAGCACGCCGCCGCCGGTGCGGACGACCGAGGCCGGGCGGAAGAGGTCGCGCTGGCCGGTGTAGAAGGCGGTGGTGCCGTCTTCGTGGCCGGTCAGCAGCACCCGGCGCCGCGGCTGCCCGGCGGCGTCCTCGCCGGCGACCTCGGGGAAGGCGGCGATCCCCACCGGTTGGACGGCGGCGAGCGCGGCGATCGTCGTGATGAGCCGCGGGTCGGCGCAGCCTTCGCGCAGCACCGCGGCGGCTTCGGAGGTCACGGCGATCCGGGCCGACGCGGTCAGGGCCTCGCCGGCGTGCGCCCGGGCCGGGGCTTCCGGGGGCGCGGCCGGATCGGACGGCGGGAGCCCAAGGCGCCACACGGTGACCCGGGCGCCGCCGGAGCCGAACACGGCGGTGGGGCCGGCGCCGGTGAAGGCGCCGTCGAGGGCCGGGTAGCGCGTCCGGAGCCCGGTCTCGTCGCCGGTGAAGACGGCCCATTCGGCGGGCGGGCAGGTGCGGGCGCAGGCGGTGGGCGGCGCCAGCAGGCCGGTCGGCCAGCCGGCGTTCGCGAGCTCGGCCCAGGCGGCGTCGTCGACGAGGAGCCGGGAGCCGGAAGCGTTGGCCTTGAGCCAATCCCGGGCGGAGGCGAGGGGGCCGCCCCGGTCGGCGGACGGCCGGAGCTCCGGGTAGCCCGCGGCCCAGCTGAGCGCGAAGGCGGCGGCGAGCACACCGGCGGCGAGCACGGGCGCGACTCGGCGGTGGCTCGTGCGGCCGTCGTGGGCGGGGGCGCGCCGCCGCGGCACCGCCTGGGCGACGGCCGCGAGCAGCAGCGGGGTCACCGGCACCAGCAGGGCCAGCACCGCCGTGGCCGGCACGCCCGGCACGAGCAGCGTCGCCGCGAGCAGCAGTCCCGTCGCGGCCAGCGGACGCACCGCCCTGACCGCCAGCGCCGCCACCAGCCCCAGCAGCGAAAGCGCCACCCACACCGGATCCAGGGCCGCCCAGTCGGCCACCGAGGGCCGGGTCGCGGCCGCCAGGTGGGGCCGGAGCGCGGCCGCCGCCGGGCCGAACGCGATGCCCAGGCCGAGGTTCAGCACCACCGCCACCAACGCGGCCCGCACCGGTGCCCGGCGCGCCAGCAGCCAGCCCGCCGCGGGCAGGAAGAACAGCGCCAACGGCGACGTCAGCACCGCGGCCAGCAGGCACACCGCGGCCGCGATGTCGTGCCGGATGCGGGCCCCGCGGCGGGTGATCAGGACCAGCGCCCCCAGCGCCCACGCCGCCGCCAGGTGCTCGACGACGACCAGCCGCTGCAACCCCAGCGCCAGCGGGGAGGCCGCCAGAAGCACCGCCGCCGCGGCCGACGCCCAGCGCGTCAGGCCCAGGCGGCGCCCCAGCAGCCACATCAGCACCGCGCCGGCGAGGGCCGCGACCAGCACCGTCTCGCGGACCGCGGCCAGTGCCGTGGCCGAGCGGCCGAACGCGTCCGAGACCATGGTGGCCGCCGCGAGCTGCAGCCAGCCGAACGGGCTCGCCCCGGCGCCACCGGAGTCGGCGAACGACGTCAGGTTGCCGAGCGCGTAGGCGTGGGCGGCGGTGGCCGCCTCCGCGGGCAGAGCGGGTTCGGGGGCCGCGAGGTAGAGCACCCGCAGCCCACCGGCCAGCGCCAGCAGCGCGAGCACGATGTCGAGCGACAGCAACCGGTGCGCGGCGGAGACCGGGCGGTGCTGGACCATTGCACGGATCGTAGCGGGTGGCGGCGACCGCTCCCGGTTCGGGACCGCGGAGCGCCCCGGTCGCCGGAAAACCTTGGCCCGGCGGGATTATCGTCGACTGTCCGCAGTGGAGCCCGACAGCGTCCGGCTCAACGCGAGGGCGACCGTCCGGACGGCCGGGGCGACCCGTTCGGTCCGCATCCGGTTGGCCCAGCCGGAGATCGACACCGCGGCCACCGCGACCCCGCGGCCGTCGAGCAGCGGGCTGGCCGCGCACACCACGCCGACGCCGGATTCCTCGCGCTCCAGCGCGATTCCGTCCTCGCGGACACGGGTGAGCTGACGGCGCAGCAGACCGGGCGCGGTGATCGTCCGCGCGCTCATCCGCGGCAGCCCGGCGTCGATCACCTGGTTCACCACCGGTTCCGGGGAGAACGCCAGGATCGCCTTGCCCACGCCGGTGGCGTGCGCGGGAAACCGCCCGCCGATGCGCGAGGGCAGCGTCGGCGCGTCCGGGCCGCGCAGCACGTCCAGGTACACCACTTCGGTGCCTTCGAGGATCGCCAGGTGGACCGTGTTGCGCGTGGCTTCGCGCAGGTCGGCCAGGTACGGCCGGGCCGCCTCGACCAGGCCGCGCCGCGGCGAAGCGAGCTGGCCGATTTCGAACAGCCGCAGCCCGAGCCGCACCGCGGCCGCCTCGCGTTCGAGCAGCCCGGTTTCGGTCAGGTGCCCGACGAGCCGGTGCACGGTCGTCTTCGCCAGCCCGGTCCGGCGGGCCAGCTCGGAGACGCCGAGGGTCTCGTCACCCGGCCGGAAGGCTTCCAGGAGCGCGGCCAGCCGGGCCGCGACGAGACCGTCGCCGCTCACGCCGTCGTTCCGCCCAGCGGTACGCATGGGTTGAGTGTGCCCGATCGGCGGGGCGAGTGTCAGCAGCGGGAGGTGAGGTCAGTGGCCGTCGGCGCCGAGGACGAGCTTCACGCAGTGCGCGACGAGCCGCTCGCGCGAAACCTTCAGCGACCCGTCGAGGTAGGCGATGAAGACGTTGCTCAGCGCCCCGACCAGGCCGACGGCGACCATCCGGCGTTCGGTCTCGTCGCCGTGGGACAGCTGCTCGCCGACCAGCGCGGCGAACACCGGCAGCAGGTGCAGGCCGCGGCTGGTCAGCGCCGGGTCGGTGAGCGGCGCGAGCAGCAGGATCCGGCCCTTGCGGGGGTCGTCGACGATCAGCTCGACGAAGGCGCGCACGGCGTTCTCGGCCCGCAGCCGGGGAGTGGGGGCGTCCCGGACGGCGTCGACGAGCGCCTGCCGCGCCTGTTCGCCGACGTGCTCGTACACGGCCGCGACAAGCTCTTCGCGGTCGGCGAAGCTCTCGTAGAAGTAGCGCTCGGTCAGCTTCGCGTGCCGGCACACCGCGCGGACGCTCGTCCCGGCCGAGCCTTCGGTGCCCAGCAGCTCCAGGCCGGCCGCCACGAGCTGACGGCGCCGGAGCGCCTTCCGGTCGTCCAGCGTCGTGCCCGCCCAGGTCCGGCCCGGCATCGCAGCTCCTTGGTTGACTACAACTGTTGTCAGATCCTAGCCTGACAACAGCCGTGGTCAGTTCCGGACTCGACGAGGAGTGCGCCGATGACCCCCCAGCCCCTGGGCCCGGACTCGCTGACGTGGAAGTACTTCGGCGACTGGCGCGGCCTGCTGATCGGCCTGTGGGCCGGGTCGATGCAGAACATGCACCCCGGCCTCGGCGCCGGCGTCGAGCAGCACTCGCGGTTCTTCGAAGAGCGCTGGCAGCGGCTGTTCCGCTCGCTCTACCCGATCGGCGGGGTGGTCTACGACGGCCCGCGCGCCCACGCGACCGCCCTCGAGGTCCGCGGGTACCACGACCGCATCAAGGGCGTCGACGCTCGGGGCCGCCGCTACCACGCGCTCGACCCGGACACCTACTACTGGGCGCACGCGACGTTCTTCGTCAGCACGATCCTCATCGCCGACCACTTCACGGGCGGCATCGGCGAAGCCGAAAAGCGGCAGCTGTTCGACGAGCACGTCCGCTGGTGGCGGATGTACGGCATGACCGTGCGGCCGGTACCGGAGAGCTGGGAGGACTTCCAGCGGTACTGGAAGCACATGTGCACCGACGTGCTCGAAGACAACAAGGCCACCCGGGACGTCCTCGACATCCGCGGGCTCGGCAAGCCGCCGTTCCTGCCCTGGCTGCCGGACGCGCTGTGGCGCCCGGTGCAGCGGGTGGTCGCCCGCAACTTCGTCTGGCTCACGATCGGCCTGTACGACCGCGAGGTCCGCGACCTGCTCGGCTTCCGCTGGACCGAGCGCGACGCGCGGCGGCACCGGCGGTTCGGCAAGCTGGTCAGCGCCGTGTTCAAGCTCGTCCCGCACGACCGCCGCTACCACCCCCGGGCCCGCGCCGGCTGGCGCCGGGCCCGCGGCGAGGTGGCTCCGGACGCTCCCTTGGTCGAAACTCCACGCAGGAACCTTCCCCCGCTGTCGGAGCGGGGCAAGCCCGAGCACTACGCGCCGAACGTCTAGGAGGCATTCGTGAAGCTGGGATTCCACGTCGGGTACTGGCAGAGCGGCCCGACTCCGGGTGCGCTGGAAGCCGTCCTGAAGGCCGAGGAGCTCGGCTTCGACTCGGTGTGGACGGCGGAGGCGTACGGCTCGGACGCCTTCACGCCGCTGGCCTGGTACGGCGCTGCCACCAGCCGCATCCGGCTCGGCACGAACATCGTCCAGATGGCCGCGCGGACGCCGACCGCGACGGCGATGAGCGCGCTGACCCTCGACCACCTCTCCGGCGGCCGGATGGCGCTCGGACTCGGCGCGTCCGGCCCGCAGGTCGTCGAGGGCTGGTACGGCCAGCCGTACCCGAAGCCGCTGGCCAGGACCCGCGAGTACGTCGACATCGTCCGGCAGGTGATCGCCCGCGAGGCGCCGGTGACCCTCGACGGCGACCACTTCCAGCTGCCCTACAAGGGCGGCACCGGGCTCGGCAAGCCGCTGAAGCCGACCGTGCACCCGCTGCGCAAGGAGATCCCGATCTTCCTCGCGGCGGAAGGCCCCAAGAACGTGGCCCTCGCGGCGGAGATCGGCGACGGCTGGCTGCCGCTGTTCTTCTCGCCGAAGAGCAACGGCTTCTACAAGGCCGCCCTCGAGGAAGGCTTCTCGCGGCCGGGCGCGCGGCACACCCTGGAGACGTTCGAGGTGCCGTGCTCGCTGCCGGTGATCGTGCACGACGACGTCGAGGAGGCGGCGAGCTGGATCAAGCCGTCGCTGGCGCTGTACATCGGCGGGATGGGCGCCAAGAGCGTCAACTTCCACCACGACGTGTACGCGCGGCTCGGCTACGGCGACGTCGCCGACAAGGTCCAGGAGCTCTTCCTCGCCGGCCGCAAGGAGGAGGCGGCCGCGGCGATCCCGACGTCGCTGGTGGAGGACACCTCGCTGATCGGGCCGCCGGCGAAGATCCGCGACGAGCTGCAGGCCTGGGAGGAGACCGTGGTGACCCAGCTGCTCCTGCGCGGTGACGCGGCGACCCTGGCCAAGATCGCCGACGTGCTCGGCTGACCCGGGCCCGGTCGTGGCCTTGGTCACGACGATGGCACGATTCCCCTCGACCACTACCCGGCGCGCGCCGAGATCGAATACTCATGGCCTGCACGCGGTACGCACCCGAGGAGGACCTGTTGGCGACGCTGCCCGGCCGGACGAGGTTCCGCTATTCGCTCGGCTCGTTCGTCACCGGGTCCTTCGGCACGGTCCCCGGCCTGGTCCTGGTCAAGTACCTGACCGACACGATGGCCGTGCCCGCCGGCTGGGCGGCCGCCATCGTGTTCGTGCCCAAGGCCTGGGACGTGCTGTTCAACCCGGTCGCCGGCCGGCTCTCCGACGCCGACCTGCTCAAGACCGGCAGCCGGCGGCGCTTCCTGCTCATCGGCGGCATCGGCGTGGCGATCCTGTTCGCGGCGATGTTCGCCCACCCCGGGTTCGGCGACCCGCTGCCGGACGCGCTGTACGTGGCGATCACGTTCGCGGCCTGCGCCACGGCGTACGCGCTGTTCCAGGTGCCGTTCAACGCGCTGCCCGCCGAGCTGACCGAAGACGCGACCGAGCGCACCAAGCTCACCAGCGTCCGCATCGGCGTGCTGGCCGTGACGATCCTGATCTGCGGCGGGGGCGCCCCGGCGATCACCGCCGCGATCGACGGGGTCGCGGGCTACCGCGTCATGGCCGTGGTGATCGGGCTCATCGTGCTGGCCGCGACGCTGCTGGTCTACTTCGGGCTGAAGGACGCGCCGGTCGGCTCGCTGCGGCCGAACACCGTGAGCCTCAAGGAACTCGTCGCCACGCTCGCGGGCTGGCGGCCCTTCCGCTGGCTGCTCGGCACCTACTTCATCCAGGCGCTGGGCATCGGCACGGTGCTCGCCGCGATCCCGTTCTTCGCCCAGCGCATCCTCGGCGACGAGGGCTACGGCACGATCCTGTTCGTCATCTTCGTCGGCCCGGCGCTGGTCACCATGCCGCTGTGGCCGCGGCTGGGCGACCGGGTCGGCAAGCTCAACGGCTTCCGCCTGGCCACCGCGGCGTTCGCGATCGGCCTGCTGGGCCTGGTGTTCGCGCAGTCGATCCCGCTGGTCGTCTCGTTCGTGTTCGTGGCGCTCTGCGGGGTCGGCTACGCGGGGATTTCGGTGTTCCCGCTGGCGATCCTGCCGGACCTGATCACCGCCGAAGAAGAGCGCACCGGCGAGACCCGTGCCGGGATCGCGGCGGGCGTGTGGACGGCGGGGGAGACGCTCGGGCTGGCCTTCGGCGGCGGGCTCTGGGCGCTGATCCTGGCCTTCGGCGGGTACGTCTCCAGCACGGACGCCACCGCGTTCCAGCCGCACAGCGCGATCGTGGCGATCCTCGTCGGGGCGTCGGTGATCCCCGGCGTGCTGATCGCGCTGGCCCTGCCGATGCTGCGGCGCTCGGTGCTGGAGCCGCGGGAGCCGCGCCATGAAACCGCCTGAGGAGGTCCTCGCGGCGCTGCGCGAGCTGCGCGCCGGCGACCTGCCGACGCACGGCGGCCGGACCCTGGCCTACGTCTACGACAGCGGGCTGTCCGAAGTGGACTCCCTGGGCGCGGCGGCGCACGCGCTCGCGTCGTCGGCCAACGGCCTGGACCCGACGGCGTTCCCGAGCCTGCTGAGGATGGAGAACGACCTCGTCGCCGCGGCCGCGGCGCTGCTGGGCGACGTCCCGGGCGTGGCCGGTTCGGTCACCTCCGGCGGCACCGAGTCGTGCCTGCTGGCCGTGCTCGCCGCCCGGGACGCACGGCCCGGGGTCGCGTCGCCCTCGATCGTGCTGCCGACCACCGCGCACGCGGCCTTCCACAAGGCGGCGCACCTGTTCGGGCTGCGCCGGATCGACGTCCCGGTCGACCCGGTGAGCTTCCGCGCCGACCCGGCGGCGATGGCCGCGGCGATCGACGACTCGACGGTCCTGGTCGTGGCGAGCGCGCCGTCGTACGCCCACGGCGTGCTCGACCCGATCCCGGAAATCGCGGCGGCGGCGGCCGCGCGGGACGTCCGGATGCACGTCGACGCCTGCATCGGCGGCTGGGTGCTGCCCTACTTCGCCCGGCTCGGCGCGGATCTCCCGCCGTTCGACTTCCGCGTCCCGGGCGTCACGAGCATCTCGGTGGACCTGCACAAGTACGCCTACTGTCCGAAAGGGACGTCGGTGCTGCTGCACGCCTCGGCAGAGCTGCGGCGCACGCACTACTTCGCGAGCGCGGCCTGGCCGGGCTACACGATGCTGAACACGACGATCCAGAGCACCCGCTCCGGCGGGCCGCTCGCCGCGGCCTGGGCGGTGGTGAACCACCTCGGCACCGAGGGCTACCTGAAGCTGGCATCCGCGGCCCGGGAAGCGGTTTCCCGCATCCGTTCCGGCATCGAGGAGCTACCCGGCCTGCGGGTGCTCGGCGACCCGGTGTCGACGCTGGTCGCGTTCACCGGCGAAGACGGCTTCGACCTGTTCACGGTGGCCGACGAGATGAAGGCCCGCGGCTGGTACGTGCAGCCGCAGTTCGCGCACCTGTCGTCCCCGGCGAACCTCCACCTGACGGTGACGGCGGCCAACCACGGCAGCGAGAAGGAGTTCCTCACCGACCTCGCGGCCGCGGTCGACGCGGCCCGCGCGGCGGGCCCGGTGGTGGTCGACTCCGCCGTGGCGGAGTTCGTGGCGGCCCTCGACCCGGACACGCTGACGTCGGAGCAGTTCGCGGGCCTCCTCGCGGCCGCGGGCCTCGGTGGCGCCTCGGGACTTCCGGACCGGATGGCCCCGATCAACGCGCTCCTCGCAACGGCACCGGCGCCGTTGCGGGAGCGGCTGCTGCTGGAGTTCCTGGGCGCGCTCTACACGCCCTGACTCACTGGTTCCGCGAAGCCAGACCCGCGGGAGCCGACTTCACCGCCGCGTGGATGGCGTCCGCGAGGGCCAGCGCGTCCTCTTCGGTCAGTTCCAGGGCGACCCGAGCCGAAGCGCCCAAAGACGGGTTGCGGAAGTCGATGTTCACCGTGTGCGCGTACGGCGCGTGGACCGGATGGTCGACGTACACGGTTCCCTCGTTCAGCCGGAACCAGCCGCGGGCGCCCTTGCCGCTGCCTTCGAGCGCGAACTTCTCGGTCAGGTAGGTGCACATGCGCGGGTCCTTTCAGGCGGTGAGCGTGCGGGCGTAGAAGCCGAGGATGCGTTCCCAGCCGTCCTTGGCGGCTTCGGGGCGGTAGCTCGGGCGGTCGACGGCGAAGAAGGCGTGGCCGGCGTCGGCGTAGGTGTGGAACTCGTGCTCCTTGCCGTGCTTCTCCAGCTCCGCCGCCAGCACGGCCACCTCGTCCGGCCCCGGGAACTGGTCGTCGGCGCCGAAGATGCCCAGCAACGGGCAGGACAGCTGCGGGGTCAGGCCGAGCAGCGGCTTCATTATCCTCATGGCCTCCGGCGGGTCGTTGACGACGAACGCGCCGTAGCAGTCCACCGCCGCGTCGAGGTCCAGGGAGCACGCGGACAGGAAGGCGTGGCGGCCGCCGGAACAGTGCCCGATGACGCCGATCCGGCCGTTCGCGTTCTCCAGCGCACGCAGGTAGTCCGCCGCGCCCGAGACGTCGCCGACCAGGCGGTCGTCGGGGACGCCGCCGGCCGCGCGGACCGTCGCCGCCGCGTCGTCCGGGTCCGCGCCCGGTGCCTCTCGCGTGTACAGGTTCGGGCAGAGCGCGTTGTAGCCCTCGACGGCGAAGCGGCGGACCATCTCCTTCGTCGCCGCGTCGTAGCCGGGCAGGTGGTGGATCACCACGACGCCGCCGCGCGGGGTCGCGTCGGTGGGTTTCGCCAGGTACGCCTCGAGCTCGTCCCCGCCGTGGCCGGAGATGGTGACCGTCCCGGCGACGATCTCGTCCTTCATCGGTGCTCCTTCGCTTTCTCGGAGGTGTGGAGGTACCGCGCGCCGCGGGATGCGGACGCGATCGCGGCGACCACGGCCATCGCCGCGGCCGCGGTGAACACGACCACCAGGCCGTGGTGGAACGGTGCGGACACCAGCCGCGGGAAGAACGAACCGCCGGTGAGCGTGGCCCGGTCGGCCGGCGCGAGCCCGGCGAGGACGTCCGGGCCGAGCAGGTGCCCGACCGGGTTGCTGCCGAGGAACGCGGCGAACAGCGTGCTGACCGGCGGCAGCTGCGCGACGCCGTCGGCAACGGACGCCGGGACGCCGTGGGCCTGCAGGCCGCCGGTCAGCGTCTGCGGCAGGGAAGTGGCCAGCCCGGCGATCATCAGCGAGAAGAACACGCCGATCGACAGCGACGTTCCGGAGTTCTGGAACGTCGCCCGCATGCCGGAGGCGACGCCGCGCTGCTCGGTGGGCACGCTGCTCATGATCGCCGAGGTGTTGGGCGCGGCGAACATGCCCTGGCCGACGCCGCTCAGCACGAGCAGGGCCGCGAACGCCGGGTAGGAGAAGTCCACCGGCAGGGCGAGCAGGCCGAGGAACGCCGCGGCGACCAGGAGCAGGCCGCCGGTGGCCAGCGGCCGGGCGCCGAAGCGGTCGGACAGGTACCCCGACACCGGACCGGCGATGAGGAACCCGACGGTCAGCGGCAGCAGGTGGATGCCCGCCCACAGCGGCGTCCGCTCGTAGTCGTAGCCGTGCAGGGGCAGCCAGATCCCCTGCAGCCAGATGATGAGCATGAACTGCATGCCACCACGCGCGACCGAAGTCAGCAACGCGGCGATGTTGCCCGCGGCGAACGCGCGGATCCGGAACAGCGAAAGCTGGAACATCGGCGTGGCGACGCGGGTCTCGATGACGCCGAACAGCACGAGCAGCAGCACCCCGGTGCCGATCCCGCCGAGCACCCACGGGTTGCCCCACCCGGTGGCCGCGCCGCCGTACGGCTGGATGCCGTAGGTGATCGCGGCCAGCACCAGCGCGGTCCCGGCCGCGAAGGTGACGTTGCCGCCCCAGTCGATCTTGGCGCGCCGCGGGGTGCCGACCTCGCGGAGGCTGCGGATCGACCAGATCGTGCCGAGCAGGCCGAACGGGACGCTCACCCAGAACACCGCGCGCCAGTCGATCTCGGCCAGCAGGCCGCCGACGACCAGGCCGAGGAACTGCCCGGCCAGCGCGGTGATCTGGTTGACGCCCAGCGCCATCCCGCGCTGCCGCGCCGGGAAGGCGTCGGTCAGGATGGCCGCGGAGTTCGCCGTCAGCATCGACCCGCCGACGGCCTGGACCACCCGCCAGCCGATCAGCCAGAGCGCCCCGGCGCCGGCGTGGAACGGGTCGAACGACAGGGCGACCGACGCGGCGCTGAACACGACGAAGCCGACGTTGTACATCTTGACCCGGCCGAACATGTCGCCGAGCCTGCCCAGCGTCACCACCAGCACGGCCTGCACCAGCAGGTAGCCGAGGATCATCCAGAGCAGGTAGCCGATGTTGCCCGGGGCCAGCGGATCCAGCCCGATGCCGCGGAAGATGGCCGGCAGCGAGATGATGACGATCGAGCCGTCGAGCGCGGACATCAGCACGCCGAGCGTGGTGTTCGACAGCGCGACCCACTTGTAGCTCACAGCTCGTCCGCCAGCCGCTCGATCAGCGGGATGGCCGCGAGCAGTTCGCGCCGCTCGGCCTCGGTGAACCTTTCGGCCAGCGCGGTGGCCATCTGCCGCGTCATCCGCGACCGCTTGTCGACCAGCAGCCGGACGCCCGCCTCGGTCACCGACATCACCACCTTGCGGCGGTCGGAGTCGTCCTTGCGCCGCTCGACGAGCCCGCGCTCGACCAGCCCGGCCAGCGTCACGCCCATGGCCTGCGGTTTGACGCGTTCGAGGTCGGCCAGGCAGCCCGGCGTGGCCGGGCCCTCGCGGTCGAGCCGGGACAGAACCGAGCGCTCGGGGGTGGTCAGTTCGCCGACCACGTACCCCTGGCGCAGCCGCCGGACCAGCCGGCCCAGTGCGACGCGCAGGTCGTTGCTCGCCCGGAGCAGTTCCTCGTCCGTCACGATGGTCAACCTAGACTGATAAACCTGGGTTGATCAACCCGGACGTACGCGCCGCTATCGGGTGAGCCGGGAGGTTTCCCCCGGCTTCCGGTGTTACCGTCCGAAATGGACACCTGGAAGGGAATGCCGATGACCGTCCTGCACGTCGAGCACGCCGGCCACGACCACGTGCACCGGGAGGGCTGCGGGCACGCGGCGATCCCGCACGGCGATCACATCGACTACGTGCACGAAGGCCACCTGCACCGTGCTCACGACGGCCACTTCGACGAGTGCGAGATCGCGGGCCACGTCCCGCACACGGGCCACGACCACACCCACGGCGACGGGTGCGGCCACATGGCGGTCCCGCACGGCGACCACGTCGACTACCTGCACGACGGGCACCGCCACGCGACCCACGAGGACCACTACGACGACCACTGACCAGCCGCGGCGGATCAGCCGGGCAGGGGGATCGGGATGGTGGCCCGACCACCGGGCGACTCGACGGCGAGGGTGAGCAACCGGGCTTCCGCGGGCGGGCCGGGTTCGAACGTGCGCCGTTCCACCAGCAGGCCGTGCGACCCGGATCCGCCGCCACCGCCGCCGCGGTACTGGGTTCCCGCGTCGTCCCACCCGCGCCAGACGGTGCGAAGGTGGAAGAGCTCTCGCATCCGGCGGGATTCGCCGCCTTCTCGCGCCGTGGTCAACACGACGAAGGTCGACCACACCTCCAGGCTGACCAGGTCCGCCGTCAGCTCACCCGCCTCGAGGGTGCGGCCCGCGAGGGAAACCACCTGCCGCAGCACCGGCGCGGGTGGCTCTTCGATCGCCTGCCGCCACTCGGGCCGCTCGGCGCCCGCGGCCCTGGCCGCCGCCGCGCCGCTGATCGAGGTCGAGGCCGAGCCTTCAGCGTGCACGACCTTGAGCCGGCCGGAGCGTTGCAGAGTCACGTCCAGGTCGGCGAGGATCCGGTCGGCTTCCTCCTGGCCCAGTGCCCCGGCGGCCACCAGGCCGATCGCCACCCCGCGGATTTCCCACCGGTTGAACCCGCTCAGCCGTCCGGCAGGCGGCTGCCCCCGTCCCCTTCCCAGACCGTCGGAAATCAGCTTCTCCAGATATCCGCGTCCGTTCATCCCGCCATCCTGCCCCGGTTTCAGTGGAGGTGGACCGGGTCCCACTCCGGGAACGGATCCGGTCCGCTCGACTCGCCGAGGCAGCCGTGCAGCGCCTCCAGAAGTGCCTCGCCGGCCAGGTCGACGCCGATGAACACCAGCTCCTGCCGGGGCGAATCCGCGACGCCCTGGGGTTCGAACCGCGCCACCGTGCCGGCCTGGGACCACAGCCCGGTCACCCCGGGCCGGGACGCCAGCGCGAAGAACCCCTTGGACCGCAGCACCGTCCCGAACTCGCCGGAGTCCAGCCGCCGGGTGACGAAGTCCCACAGCGCCACCGGGTCGAACGCCCGGGCCGCCCGGAACACCACGCTGGAGATGCCGTACTCCTCGGTCTCCGGGACGTGGTCGCCGTTCAGCTCGGCCACCCAGCCCGGCGCCTCCTGGGCCTTGACCGGGTCGTACCGGCCGGTCCCGAGGACCCGCTCCAGCGGCACCTTCCCGAAGCTGCCCGTGACGACGTCCGCGGCCGGGTTCAGCCGCCGCAGCACCGCCACGAGCCGGTCGACGTCGGTGGCCAGGTCCGTCTTGTTCAGCAGCAGGACGTCGGCGAACTCGACCTGGTCGACCAGCAGGTCGCTGACCGTCCGCTCGTCACCGGAGTACTGGTCCAGCCGGCGCTCCACGAGGGAGTCACCGGCCGCCAGTTCCCGGCTGAAGTTCGCCGCGTCCACCACCGTCACCATCGTGTCGAGGTGGGCGACGGCGTCCAGGAACGTGAACGTCGCCGCCACCGGCATCGGCTCGGAGATGCCGCTGGACTCGATGAGCACGTGGTCGAAGCGGTCGTCCGCGCACAGCGCCGCCACCTCCTCCAGCAGGTCCTCCCGCAGGGTGCAGCAGATGCACCCGTTGGTCAGCTCGACGAGGCGCTCCTGCGACCGGACCAGCGCGGCGTCGATGTTGACCTCGCTCATGTCGTTGACGATCACCGCCACCCGCAGCCCCGCCCGGTTGGCGAGGATGTGGTTGAGCAGGGTCGTCTTGCCCGCGCCGAGGAAGCCGGACAGCACCGTGACCGGAACGCTCACCGCGCGTGGAAGTGCTTGATCAGCCGGCGCGGGACCAGCTTCGTCTCGCCGTTCACCTTGATCGGCACCAGGTCGGGCACCGCGGCCTTCCACTGCGACCGCCGGGACCGCGTGTTGCTGCGCGACATCCTGCGCTTGGGGACGGCCATCAGCGATCGCCTCGCTTTCCGTAGCGGCGGTGGAACTTCTCGACCTGGCCGGCGCTGTCCATGATCCGCTGGGTGCCGGTCCAGAACGGGTGCGACCACGCGCTGATGTCGACCACGACCAGCGGGTAGGTGTGGCCGTCGGACCACTCGATCGTCTTGTCGGAGGTGATGGTGGAGCGGGTGAGGAAGGCGTCGCCGGTCGACGAGTCCTTGAACACCACGGAGTGGTAGTCGGGGTGGATTCCGGTCTTCATCGTTCTTCCTTTCGGTTCGCCGCGGAGTGCCGCGCCGGGTCGGGTTCGGTGTCCTCGCACGGTTCCTCGTGCCAGTCCCCGAACGGGTCGGGGTAGTGCGCCCACGCTCCGGGCCCGGCCGCGAGTTCCTCGTCGGTCAGTAGAGCGCCGCGGAGGGCCGCGTCGATCTCGTCGGGCGTTGTCCGGTCCGTCACCACGACGAGCTCCTGCGCGCGGTCGCCGTGCACGGGGTCCCAGCGCAGGGACGCCAGCGTGCGGCGTTCGGGGGAGACGTCCGCCCACGCCGGACCGTCCGGCGACGCGAGCCACGGCCCGGCGTGGCCGAGGCCCAGCCCGCCGCCGGCCGACTCGATCCAGAACGCGACGTCCGGCTGGCCGGCCACCCACGCGCGCCCGCGGGTGCGGACGACGCCGTCCAGGAGGACGTCGAGCGCGTCGTGCAGCCGTGCCGGGTGGAACGGCCGCCGCGCGGTGAAGGTGAGCAGCGCGATGCCGCAGTCGGCGTGCAGCGGCGGTTCGCCGCGCAGCAGGGCGCCGTGCATGTCGGTGACCTCGCCACGCCGGGCGCCCTTCGGGACCGCGTCGAGCACGCGGTGGCCGTCGATCCGGGCCAGCTCGACCCGCGGGACGGACGGTGCCACCCGGTCGAGCACCGCGGCCGCCTTGGCGGCGCTCCAGGCGTCGGTGGCCGCGCCGGCCAGCACCAGGACGTCGGCGAACTCGACCTGGGACAACGCGACCTGGGCGACCGTCCGCTCGTCCTCGGGGCTGCCCTGCAGGTTCCGGTCGGCCAGCTCGTCGTCGCCGGTCGCGTCGGCGAGCCAGGTCGCGCAGTCGACGACGGTCAGGACGGCCCGCAGGTCGACGTCCTCGCTCACCGGGTGGTCGCCGACCAGGACGTTCCGGATCGCCCAGCTCACCGGCTCCGGTTCCATGGCCTCGTCGAGCCGGACGACGATCCGGGTCACCTCCGGGCGCCGGGCCAGCCGCCGCAGCAGCGGGAGCAGGTCTTCGCGCAGGGTGCAGGAGACGCAGCCGTGGGCCAGTTCGAGCACGGTGAGGTCGTCGCGCTCGCCGAGCTCCAGGCGGCGGCGGACGACGCCGGAGTGGATCTCGCGCAGGTCGTGGTGCACGACGGCGGTGCCGGGCTCGGCCACGCGCAGCAGCTCGGCCAGCGAAGCGTTCGCTCCGGCGGTCAGGCCGCTCACCAGGACGAGCGGGACGCGGGGGTGACGGGTCTGCTTGGGGGTCACTGCGGCTCCAGGAATGCGGACGGGGTGCGGTGCGCTACAGTAACTGAAAACGAAAACCACTATCAACTCGGGAGGGCTCTTGTCCGCCGTGTGCCAGGTCACCGGCCGCAAGCCGGGCTACGGCAAGCAGGTCTCGCACTCCCACCGCCGCACCTCGCGGCGCTGGGAGCCGAACCTGCAGAACCGTCGCTACTTCGTGCCCAGTGAGGGCCGCTGGGTGCGGCTGCGCGTGTCCGCCAAGGGCATGAAGACGATCGACAAGCGCGGCATCGAGGCCGTCGTCGCCGAGCTGAAGGCGAAGGGGGTGAAGCTGTAATGGCGAAGAGCACCGACGTCCGGCCGATCATCAAGCTGCGGTCCACCGCGGGCACCGGCTACACGTACGTGACGAAGAAGAACCGCCGGAACGACCCGGACCGGATGGTCCTGCGCAAGTACGACCCCGTGGCGCGCAAGCACGTCGAGTTCAAGGAAGAGCGCTGATGGCGAAGAAGTCGAAGATCGCGAAGAACGAGCAGCGGAAGGTGATCGCCGCGCGGTACGTCGAACGCCGCCGCGCGCTCAAGGCCGTCGTCGCCTCACCGGGCTCGTCGGCCGGGGAGAAGGCCGCGGCCGTCGTCGCGCTGCAGAAGCTGCCGCGCGACGCGAGCCCGACCCGGATCCGCAACCGCGACGTCTCGGACGGCCGTCCCCGCGGCTATCTCCGGAAGTTCGGGCTGTCGCGGGTGAAGATGCGGCAGGCCGCGCACCACGGCGAGCTGCCCGGCGTCGCGAAGTCGAGCTGGTGAGCCGGATGCCGAAGCCGCACCGCGACCGTCCGGCCAAGCGCAAGGTGAACCTGCTGCACGCCAACAAGATCACCCACGTCGACTGGAAGGACGTCGACCTGCTGCGGAAGTTCGTCTCCGATCGCGGCAAGATCCGCGCCCGCCGCGTCACGGGATTGACCCCGCAGCAACAGAAACAGGTCGCCACGGCGATCAAGAACGCCCGTGAGATGGCTTTGCTGCCCTACCCCTCCGCGGGCCGCGCGAATTAACCCGGGTGCGAAGGCCGGGCGGCGCGCGACCATGAGCGTACGAAAGGGGGCGTCGCAAGGGATGTCCTGACACCGGATGTCCACGCTTGCACGCCCAGCTCACGGTCACGCCCGCCCGGCTGCCCGAAGTCCTGCTCACCACCGCCGTCATGCGGCCGGTGTTCCTCTGGGGCGCGCTCGCCTGGGCCGCCGGGAACGGCATCCACCCGTGGATGGTCGAGTACCTCACCCAGCGCCCGGACCACCTGTGGAGCCCGCCGCCGAAGACCGAGGAGCCGTTCTCGACGCCGCGGTCCTGGCACATGCTCTCCGACCTGCTCCACTCCGCCGGCGACGAGACGGTCGCCCTGCTGGCGTACGCCACCCTCACCCCGGCCCACGCCGGCGCGTTCCGCGCGTACCTCGAGGTCGCCCGGCACGCCTTCGACCTGGAGGCGATCCTCAAGGGCGACGCGCGCTGGGCCCGCCGACCGCGACCTGCTCTGCTTCCTCGCCGAGACCTTCCGCGCGGCTGGTCAAGGACCTGCCCGCGGACAAGCGGCACGCCCCTCCGCGGCCGTGCGCCAGTTCGCCTTCCGCGCGAAGAGTCTCCTGGTCGAGGCCGCCCGCGACCCGGGCGGCCGTGCCTGGGGCTCGCAGAACTGATGTCCCGGTGGCAGCGGCAGTACCACGGGAAGCCGGAGCCGGGGACCGAACGGTTCGCCCGCGGGCTGATCGCCTCGGCCACCGAAGCCATGGAACACGCCGCGGATGCCCGCGGCCGGACCCGGCACCGGCGGGCGATGGGGGAGTGGGACCGCGCCCTGTCCTGGTTCGTCTCGTCGTTCCCGCTGCTCGGCGCGGTCGCGGCCGGGTTCACCCTGGTCGTCGACACCGAGGTCGTCCGTGCCTGCAGTCCGGCGTCGACCTGCTGCAGCGGCCGGCCGACGGGCCGATCCTGATCATCACCGACGCCTGCCGTGACCACGTCCGGCCGCGCCGCGAGCACGCGTACCTGGTGCCGAGGGGCGCGCGGCTGCCGTTCGCGTCCCGCGGGCCGGTGTTCCGGGTGGCGTGACCCACGCTGGGCTGGCGCGGGGCTCGCGCGCCAATAAACTCCCGCCCATGGACGACCCGCACTACCTCTCCGGCCTCCAGCTGACCGGCCGCCGCGTCGTGATGTTCGGCGGCGGCAGCGTGGCCCAGCGACGGCTGCCCCGGCTGATCGCGGCGGGCGCCCGCGTCGAACTGGTGTCACCGCACACGACGCCGTCGGTGCAGGGGATGGTGGACGCGGGCGAGCTGGTCTGGCACGAACGCCGGTACGAGCCCGGTGACCTGCGCGACGCCTGGTACGCGCTGGCCTGCACGAACGACCCCGAGGTGAACGCCGCCGTCTGCGAAGAGGCCGAGCGGGAGCGGGTGTTCTGCGTCCGCGCCGACGAAGGCGAGTCGGGGTCGGCGGTGACCCCGGCGTCCGGGCGGCACGGCGGCCTGCTGTTCGGCGTGCTGTCGGGCGGCGAGCCCCTGCGCTCGGCCGCGGTCCGCGACTCGATGCTCGACGGCCTGCACAACGGCACGATCGAAGACGGCCGTCAGCCCCACCCCGAGGGCACGCTGCCCGGGGTGGCGCTGGTCGGCGGCGGCCCGGGCGACCCGGAGCTGATCACGGTTCGCGGCCGTCGCCTGCTCGCGCGCGCGGACGTCGTCGTGGCGGACCGGCTCGCGCCCCGGGAGCTGCTCGACGAGCTCGCGCCGGAGGTGGAGATCGTCGACGCGGCGAAGATCCCGTACGGCCGCGCGGCCAGCCAGGACGTCATCAACAGCACGCTGATCGAGCGCGCCAAGGAGGGCAAGTTCGTCGTCCGCCTCAAGGGCGGCGACCCGTACCTGTTCGGCCGCGGCTTCGAGGAGGTGCTGGCCTGCGCGGAGGCGGGTGTCCCGGTGACGATGGTCCCGGGCATCACGAGCGCATTCGCGGTCCCGGCGGTGGCGGACGTCCCGGTCACCCACCGCGGCGTCGCGCACGAGGTGGTGGTGGTCTCCGGCCACGTCGCCCCCGGCGACGACCGCTCCCTGGTCGACTGGGACCTGCTGGCCCGCATGCGCGGCACGATCGTGCTGATGATGGGCGTGGAGCGGCTCCCGCAGTTCGCCAAGGCCCTCCTGGACGGCGGCCGCCCGGCCGACACCCCGGTGGCGATCGTCGAGGACGGCACGATGCGCACCCAGCGCACCCTCCGATCCACATTGGACACCGTGGTCACCGACGCGGCCGCGTCCGGAGTCCGTCCCCCGGCCGTGATCGTGATCGGCCCGGTCGCCGGCCTCGCCCCCGCGTGATCAGGCCCGTGACTCGCGTGATCGAAGCCGGAACTGGCGTGATCGAAGCCGGATCTCGCGAGTTGCGGCTCCGATCACGCGAGATCCGGAGCTGATCACGCGAGTTCCGGGGAGCGGGCGGCGGCGAGGATCGCGTCGGCGACGTCGGGCAGCGGGCGGGTTCCGTCGACGATCGTGGCGCCGGGGTGCCGGTAGGCGTTCGCGTCGAGGGCCGCCGCGAGTTCCTCGGGGTGCTTGCCGAAAGAGTTCGTCGTGCGGGTCAGGAGCCGGTGCCGGAGGGTGTCTTCGTCGATCACCAGGCAGATCACCAGGTCGAAGAGGTCCCGCACGTCCTCTTCGTTCTCGGGGCAGCCGCAGAAGAACGCGATCTCACCGGCCGCCCGGGCCGCGAGGGCTTCCACCTTCGCCCGGCTGATCCGCCAGCCGAAGCGGTCGAGCCAGCCCGCCGGCACCGGGTCGGGCGGATCGGCGACGACCTGCCCGGTCGTCCGGTCGGCCCAGTGGTGGTAGCCCTCGTTGTCCGCGTCGACCGCGAGCTCGCCGCGTTCCTTCAGGACCGCGCAGACCGCCGACTTGCCGGCCCCGGAGTTGCCGGTCACCCACACCAACGGCATGTCAGTCCGCGTAGCAGCTCGCGGCGAAATCGCGGATCGCGTCCGACAGCCTCGTCGGGTCGAAGCGGAGCTCGACCGGGCTGCGGGCCTGGACGAACTCCGCGTCCGGCATGTCGACCGCCAGGGTGTCCGCGTCGCCGAACGGGTGGATCGGGTCGCCCTGGTGGCCGATCACCAAGGCCCGCGTCGTGATCTTGCGGCGGACCGACTTCGGCGGCGCGATCCGGCCGAACAGCACCCCGTGCAGCAGGGCCGCCATCGGGGCCGGGCGCTGGGACAGCGTGTCCGTGACGACGTCGACCCACTGGTTGCCGTGCGGGACCACCGACGCCGCCAGCGCCACCGCCTGCACCGTGAACGGCAGGAACCGGGCCGCCATCAGCAGGGGCGCGAAGGTGACCAGCCCGGCGACGATCGCGTTGTCCAGCACCGGCATCTCGACGATCAGCCCCCGCGCCCGCGACGGCGCCTGCACCGCCACTTCGAGCGAGACGTTCGCGCCCAGTGACGTCCCGCCGATCACGGCGGAGTCGACCTCGAGGTGGTCCAGCAGGGCCAGGGTCTGCTCCGCGAACGACGGCATCGAGTAGAGCCACGACTCGGTCGGCCGGTCGGAGTCGCCGTGGCCGAGCAGGTCGAGGGTGATCACCCGGAACCCGGCGCGGGCCAGCCGGCGCGCCAGCGGCGCGTGCATCCGGCGGGTCAGCATGATGCCGTGGGTGAGGACGACGACTTTGTCGCCGCTGCCGAATTCGGTGTACCAGAGCCGGTGCCCCTCGTGGTCGAACGAGCCGGTCAGCTCGATCGGGCGGGAGGCCCGCCGGACGGGGGCGGGCGGGGGTTCGGACTCGATCGCGGTCGCGCTGGCCGGGCTCATGTCCCACCGTCCTCCCCGTTTCGGCGTCGGTTCTTCCAGGAAAGCATTCCCCGACCGGGTCGGCACAGTGACATAGGGGGCAATTGACACCGTGCCAATGGCGGGTCGTCGCGGGCATGGGTCAAGATGACCCCCATGACCGCTACTGCTGACAGTCTGCCCGACCTGGTGTCCCTCAAGGTCGACATCGACGGCTCCGTGGCCGAAGTGACGCTCCTCGGCCCGTCGAAGGGCAACGCGATGGGCCCGGACTTCTGGCGCGAGCTGCCCCTGGTCTTCCGCGCGCTGGACGCCGACCCGCAGGTCAGGGCGGTCGTGCTGACCGGCAGCGGCAAGCACTTCTCCTACGGCCTCGACCTGCCCGCGATGATGGGCGACTGGGCGCCGATGCTCGGCGGCGAGAACCTGGCCGGCCCGCGCACGGCGTTCCTCGACCAGGTCCGGTCCCTGCAGGCGGCGGTCAGCTCGATCGCGGACTGCCGCAAACCGGTCGTCGCGGCGGTTTCGGGGTGGTGCATCGGCGGCGGGGTCGACGTCGTCGCGGCCGCCGACGTGCGCCTGGCCAGCGCCGACGCCAAGTTCAGCGTCCGCGAGGTGCGCGTCGCCATCGTCGCCGACCTCGGCAGCCTGCAGCGGCTCGCCCCGATCATCGGCGAGGGGCACCTGCGGGAGCTCGCCCTCACCGGCAAGGACATCGACGCCGCCCGCGCCGAGAAGATCGGGCTGGTCAACGACGTCTACCCGGATCAGGACACGCTGCTGAAGGCCGCCCGCGAACTCGCCGGCGAGATCGCTGCGAACCCGCCGCTGGTGGTGCAGGGTACGAAGCAGGTACTGGCGGCGAACACCGAGCGCCAGGTCGCCGACGGCCTCCGGTACGTCGCCGCCTGGAACTCGGCGTTCCTGCCCAGCAAGGACCTCGGCGAGGCGGTCCAGGCCTTCCTGGAGCGCCGCCCGCCGGAGTTCAAGGGCGAATAGGAGGCAGCGTGAGCGTCCACCACGCGTTCCGCGTCGCGCGGGACTACCTGCAGACCCACCGCGAGGACTACGAAACGGCATACCGCGACTTCGCGTGGCCGCAGTTCGACGAGTTCAACTGGGCGATCGACTGGTTCGACGTCGTCGCGCACGACCCGGACAACGCCGAGCGGTACGCGCTGTGGATCGTCGAGGAGGACGGCACCGAGAACCGCTGGACCTACCCGGAGATGTCCGGCCGGTCCAACCAGGTGGCGAACTGGCTGCGCGGCCTCGGCGTCCGCCGCGGCGACCGGCTGATCCTCATGCTCGGCAACCAGGGCGAGCTGTGGGAGACGATCCTCGCCGCGATCAAGCTCGGCGCGGTGATCATCCCGGCGTCCACGCTGCTCGGGCCGGCCGACCTGGCCGACCGGGTGGAGCGCGGCGCCGCGAAGCACGTCGTCGTCCGCTCGGTGGACGCGCCCAAGTTCGACGGCGTCGCGGGGGACTACACCCGGATCGCGGTGGGGGAGCCGGTCGAGGGCTGGCACTCGTACTCGGCCGCGTTCGCCGAGTCGCCCGAGTGCGCCCCGGACGGCCCGACGAAGGCCGCCGACCCGCTGCTGCTGTACTTCACCTCCGGCACGACGGCGAAGCCGAAGCTGGTGCAGCACACGCACGTGTCGTACCCGGTTGGCCACCTGTCCACGATGTACTGGATCGGGCTCCAGCCGGGGGACGTCCACCTGAACATCTCCTCGCCGGGCTGGGCGAAGCACGCGTGGAGCAACTTCTTCGCCCCCTGGAACGCCGAGGCGACGGTGTTCCTCTACAACTACAGCCGGTTCGACGCGGGCGCGCTGATGGCCCAGATGGACCGCTGCGGCGTCACCAGCTTCTGCGCGCCGCCGACGGTGTGGCGGATGCTCATCCAGGCCGACCTGACCGCGCTGAAGACCCCGCCGAAGAAGGTCGTCGGGGCGGGCGAGCCGCTGAACCCCGAGGTGATCGACCAGGTCGAGAAGGCCTGGGGCGTCACCATCCGCGACGGCTTCGGCCAGACCGAAAGCAGCGTCCAGATCGCCAACACGCCGGGCCAGGACGTCGTGCCCGGCTCGATGGGCCGCCCGCTGCCCGGCTTCGTCGTGGCGCTGGTCGACCCGGTCAGCGGCGAGCGCGCCTCGGAGGGCGAGATCTGCCTGGACCTCGCGCACCGGCCGGTGGGCCTGATGACCGGCTACGCCGACGACGACGAACGCACGTCGGCGGCCTTCGCCGGCGGCTTCTACCACACGGGTGACGTCGGATCGCTCGACGAGCGCGGCTACATCACCTACGTCGGGCGCACCGACGACGTGTTCAAGGCGTCGGACTACCGGATCTCGCCGTTCGAGCTGGAGAGCGTGCTCATCGAGCACGAGGCGGTGGCCGAGGCCGCGGTCGTCCCGGCCCCGGACCCGATCCGGCTCGCGGTGCCGAAGGCCTACGTCGTGCTGGCCTCGGGGTTCTCGCCGGACGCCGAGACCGCGCGGTCGATCCTGGCGTACTGCCGCGAGCACCTGGCGCCGTACAAGCGCATCCGGCGGCTGGAGTTCGCGGAGCTGCCCAAGACGATCTCGGGCAAGATCCGCCGCGTCGAGCTGCGGGGCCGCGAGGGTGACCCGAAGCGCGGCGAGGGGACGGAGTACCGCGAGGAGGACTTCCCGGACCTCAAGTCCTGAGGCTCAGCTGCGGGTGCCCTCGACCTGGCGGCCGTCCTCGGTCGAGCACGCCGTCACCGGGTCCTTCGGGCCGCTGCCGCACGTCCACTCGTCCAGGACGATCGGGCCCGGGCCGTCGGCGTCGTTCGCCTCGGCCGGGGTCAGCTTCGCGAAGTAGTCCTTGAGCAGCTTCGTCGCCGCGGCGCAGTCGACCTGGCCGTGCGCGACGACCGCCGTCTTGGCGCCGCCTGTCCCGGTGACGTCGCCGCACGGCACGCCCGGGGCGGTGGACGCGGCGGCCGCGGCCGCCGCGGGGACGGGACCGGCGGAGGAGGACGGCGCGGCGGGCGCCGGGTCGCCGCCGCCGCAGCCGGCCAGGGCGGCGGCCGCGGCGACGAGCAGCAGGGGGTACGCGAGAGTCTTCATGGGCCCTTCAGGAGCGGATCGGAACGGACTCACTCGGACGGCACGACGGCGGCGAAGACCGTCTGCTCGCCCTTGGTGCAGGTGGTGCCGCCCTGGGCGGCGGGCGGCCCGGACGTGCACAGCCAGCCGTCGACGGTCTCGTTCACCGCGTCGTTCGAGCCGGCGCCCTGGCGCCCGGCGATCTTGCGGTGGAAGTCGCCGACCAGCTTCGTCGCCGACACGCAGCTGACCCCGGCCGAGCCGCTGTCGAAGACGTAGAGCGTCAGCCCGCTGGCGGCGGTGACGGTGCCGCACGACCCAGGCACCGACGGCGGCGGCCCGGACGGCTTGGTGACCGGCGGCGGCGCGGACTCGCTGCCGGTGCCGCCGGGCGGAGGCGGCGGGGTGGCGGCCGACGTCGTCACCGACGGTGTCGTGGCGGCGGGCGGCGGGGCCGGGGGAGCCTGCGCGGCGGGGGCACCCGAGCAGGCGGCCAGCGCGGGCAGGGCGAGGCAGGCCACGAGCCACGTCCTCGTGGTGGTCGGGTGGGGCACCGCGATCCTTCCTCCCCGGTTCGTCCTGGTCCCGCGGGCGACGTGCCCAGGGGTGTGCCGGAGATTACAACAGCGGCCCGGCGGCCCGGTCCGGTGGCTGCCGAAATGGTGTCCACAATGGACGATTAACATTCCGTTCACGCTCCGAAACCTCCCGCTGTCATCAAGAATCGATCGGTCTAATTCGCGCCGAGGCGGTTAACAATCCGGCCCCGCGGGCCGAAGATCTTGGTGGAGGCCGAAGGGCTTCCCGTCCCCGAAACCGTCCCGAATCCGTGAGAGCGATGAACGCCGACGCTGTGACAAGCACCGAAGACCCGTCCAGTCCGCCGACCGTCCCGAGCACCGTGGTCTGGTGCGGCGGCCGCCCGTACGTCCTCGAGGGACGCGCCGGCCGCGCCCGCTGGATGGGCACCGACTACCGCGGCCGCCCCGAGTCGTTGACCAGCGCCGAGCTGCAGCGACGCGGCTGGAGCCACCGCCGCGCGAGCTGAAGTGCGCGACGAGCCGGGCCGCTGGGGCGGCCCGGCCTTCGCCGCCGGCCTGCAGGGGGAGTGCCCCAGGGCACCCGGGCAGGCCGGCCGGCGCGAGGTTGCCTTGCGGGGTGTGGCCGTGATCATCGATCCGGCGGCCGGGGCAGCCTCGCGCCACCTGGACACCGCGGCCGGTCCGGTAGGGGGAGGCCGCGAGCGGGGCGCCTCGCTCTGCGCTACCGCTGCCTGCACGACCCCAGCCCGCTGCGCCTTGACCTGCGTCGGCTCAGGCTCGGTTGGGTCGCTCGGCCCCAGCTTGCATCGTCCCAATCCGCTGCGCTTCGACCGGCGTCGGCTCAGGCTCGGTTGGGCCGCTCGACCCCAGTCTGCATCGTCCCAATCCGCTGCGCCTCGACCGGCGCCGGCCAGGGCCTGGGTGTGCCTCGCCACCCCAACCTGCATCGCCCCAACCTGCGCCTCGACCCGCGCCGGGCCCGGGCCCGGTTGGGCCGCTCGACCCCAGCCCGCACCGCCCCAACCCGCGCGTGAGGTTGCTTCGCGGCGAGCCGCAGCTCCGATCTGCCTTCCGGCAGCCGTGCCACTCCGGCCCGCGCTGCCCAGAGCCACGGGTGGGCCGGTCCGTCGGCGTGAGGTTGTTCCGCGGCGAAGCCGGGCCATGATCTGTGCCCCGACCCCCGCTGCCGGACCCCCGGGCGCGCCGATCCGCCGCGCAATGCCACCCCACGCCGGCGAACCCCGACCTGCGTTCCGCCGGCCGGCGCCACCCCAACCCCCGGCCCACCCCGCACCACCGGGCGCCCCGGCCCCGCTCCGCTGTTTAATGGCCCCGTGAGCACAGCCGCCCCCGAACCCGCCGCTCAGGCGGGGCCCGCCGCCGAACCGTCGCTGCTGCGGCAGGCCCTGAACGTCCCCAACATCCTGTCGCTGCTGCGGCTGGCCGGCGTGCCCGTCTTCCTCTGGCTGCTGCTCGGCCCCGAAGAAGACGGCTGGGCACTCGCCCTGCTCGTCTTCAGCGCCCTGACCGACTGGCTCGACGGCAAGCTCGCCCGCTGGCTCAACCAGATGTCCCGGCTCGGGCAGCTGCTCGACCCCGCCGCCGACCGGCTCTACATCCTCGCCACCCTGATCGCCTTCCTCGTGCGCGGCATCATCCCGTGGTGGGTCGTCGTCCCGCTGGTCCTGCGGGAGGCCGTGCTCGGCGTCTGCGTGGTCACCCTGCGCCGCCGCGGGTTCGCGCCGCCCGAGGTCACCTACCTCGGGAAGGGCGCCACCTTCGTCCTGATGTACGCCTTCCCGTTCCTGCTGCTCGCGCAGGGCGGCTCCGACGTCGCCGCGGTCGCGCGGCCGATCGGGTACGCCTTCACCATCTGGGGCGCGGTCCTCTACGTCTGGTCCGGCGTGCTCTACGTCGTCCAGGCGCGCAATGCCCTGCGAAGCGAACCCGCGGAGTGAGCTTCCGCCGGGTCGTGGCGGGCGGCTGCGCCGTGTGGGTGTAAGACTTCGCCCAACACTTCCAGTGAGGGCATGAAAGGGGACCGGCGGTGTCCGCTCCTGAAGAGCTTCGCTACACCGAGGAACACGAGTGGGTCGCCACCCGCGGCGAGGACACCCTCGTGCGCGTCGGCATCACCGAGTACGCGCAGGACCAGCTCGGCGACGTCGTGTTCGTCGACCTGCCCGACGTCGGCAGGCAGGTCAGCGCCGGCGACGTCTTCGGCGAGGTCGAGTCGACCAAGAGCGTCTCCGAACTGTTCGCGCCGGTCGACGGCGAGGTCGTCGCGGTCAACGACGCCGTCGCCGACTCGCCGGAGCTGATCAACAGCGACCCCTACGGCGAGGGCTGGCTGATCGAGATCCGGCTCGACGACCCGGCGGGCCTGGAAGCCCTGCTCGAAGCCGAGGCCTACGACGCGCTGACCAAGGGCTGAAGCCCGCTCCGCCGGTTCGGGGAGCCGGGGCTCGGAGAATCGATCAGGCACGGTACGTTGGCAGCTACACGTTCTTGAGTATGGCAACACAGCATGTGTGGAGGAGAGCTCAGGTGAGCACGAACGACGGGCCCGGCGGCGTTCCCCCGGAGCAGTCTCCGGAGCGGACCTCTGTCTTCCGGGCCGACTTCCTGGCCGAAGCCGAAGGTCGCGAGCCCGCCCCGGAAGCCCCGGTCCAGGGTGTCGACGCGCTGCCCCCGGGTTCGGCGCTGCTGGTCGTGAAGCGCGGGCCGAACGCGGGTTCGCGGTTCCTGCTCGACCGCGACACCACCAGCGCCGGGCGGCACCCGGACAGCGACATCTTCCTCGACGACGTCACGGTCTCCCGCCGGCACGCCGAATTCCGGCGTGAGGGCGGCGAGTTCGTCGTCATCGACGTCGGCAGCCTCAACGGCACCTACGTCAACCGCGAACCGGTCGACCAGGCCGTGCTCGCCGGCGGCGACGAGGTGCAGATCGGGAAGTTCCGCCTGGTCTTCCTGACCGGCCCGGGGCACGGGGGCCAGGGGGCGCAGTGACGGCGGCCGGACGGCCACAGAACCACGGACTGAGCATCGGGGCGGTACTCGCGCAGCTGCGCGGCGACTTCCCCGATGTCACCATCTCCAAGATCCGGTTCCTGGAAGCGGAAGGCCTGGTGCAGCCGGGCCGCACGCCTTCGGGCTACCGGCAGTTCGCCGCGGCGGACGTGGAGCGACTGAGGTTCGTCCTGGCCGCCCAGCGGGATCACTACCTCCCGTTGAAGGTCATCAAGGAGCAGCTGGACGCGGCGGACTCGGGTGCCGGGGCCGCCGCGGCCCTGCCCCGCCCGCCGCGCCGGCTGGTCCCGATCGACGCGCCGGCGGAGAACGTCGGCCTGCCCGTGGCGGACGACTTCACCCCGGGCAAGGAGCTGCGCCTGACCCAGGAGGAGCTCCTGGAGCAGGCCGGCATCGACGCGCCGGCGCTGGCCGAGCTGCAGCAGTACGGCCTGGTCCGGCCCGGTCCCGCGGGGTTCTTCGACCCGGACGCGGTGCTGGTCGCGCGGACGGTCAAGGCGATGACCGAATTCGGCATCGAACCGAGACACCTGCGTGCTTTCCGCGCCGCGGCCGACCGCGAGGTCGGCCTGCTGGAGCAGATCGTGACGCCGGTGTACCGGCACCGCGACCCGGAGGCCAAGGCCCGGGCCGACGAGGTGGTGCGGGAGCTCGCGGCGCTGTCCGTGACCCTGCACACGCTCCTCGTCAAGGCCGGAATCCGCGGCGTCGCCGGGTGTTGATCGATAACGGGGCAGTGAGATCCTCTTTGCGGTCCCATGTCAATGACTGAATGTTCGGCACCGCATGCCGTACCGTGAAGGCACGGGTTTGCGGCAGGCGAACCGAGAGAGTCCGGACAGCGAGCACAGCGCACGGATGACGGGTAGCGTCGGGAGTATGGGCGTGAAGCCGGTTCAGCGCTGCAGCCCGTGTGCACGAGAGGGAGGCGAAGCCCGATGAGCGAAATGCGCGTCGTCGGTGTGCGGGTCGAGCTGCCCGCGAATCAGCCGATCTTGTTGCTGCGGGAGACCGAGGGCGAACGGTACCTGCCGATCTGGATCGGCTCGGTCGAAGCCACCGCCATCGCCTTGGAGCAGCAGGGGGTCCGCCCCGCCCGCCCGCTCACGCATGACCTGCTGAAAGAGGTCATCGGAGCGCTCGGCCGGGAGCTCGAACAGGTCGTCATCACCGACCTGAAGGAGGGCACGTTCTTCGCGGAGCTCGTGTTCGACGGCGACATCCGGGTGTCCGCCCGGCCGAGCGACTCCGTCGCGCTGGCCCTGCGGATCGGGGTCCCCATCCACGCCGTGGACGCGGTGCTGGAGGAGGCGGGCCTGATCATCCCGGACGAGCAGGAGGACGAGGTCGAGAAGTTCCGCGAGTTCCTCGACTCCGTGTCGCCCGAAGACTTCCGCGGAGCCGATACGTAAGTCGGCTTGCCTTGACGCGGACGTCAACGTCTAGCGTCGAAGCATGCGGATCGGAGAACTGGCGCAGCGCACGGGTGTCACCACCCGTGCGCTGCGGTTTTACGAGGACCAGGGCCTCCTCACGGCCCGTCGCTCGGCGAACGGCTACCGCGAGTACGACGAGAACGACCTGCAGCTGGTCCAGGAGATCCAGACCCTGCAGACGGTCGGCCTCACCCTGGAAGAGACCCGCCCGTTCGTCGAATGCCTGCGCAGCGGCCACGAGACCGGCGACTCCTGCCTGAGCTCCATCGAGGTCTACCGCCGCAAGCTCGAAGAAGCCGACGCTCTGCTCGCCCGGCTCGGCGGCATCCGCGCGGAACTGGCCGCGAAGCTCGCCGGCGCGCTGGCCCGCCAGGCACCCGATCCGTGTGTCGTGCCCGATTCCCCGCGCCCGTGAAGGAGCCCGCCGTGTCCGAAGTTCGCGAAGTCACCGACCACACCTTCGCCGAGGTCCTCAGCAGCGACGTCCCCGTGCTCGTCGAGTTCTGGGCCACCTGGTGCGGCCCGTGCCGGATGGTCGGCCCGGTGCTGCAGCAGCTGGCCGCCGAGCGGGACGGCGAGCTCGCCGTCCGCAAGGTCAACGCCGACGAGAACCCGGAGACCACCCGCTCCTACCAGGTCATGTCCCTGCCGACGATGATCCTCTTCCGCGGCGGCGAGCCGGTCGAGACGATCGTCGGCGCGTTCCCGAAGGCCCGCATCGAAGAGCGGCTCGACCGGGCGCTCACGGTGCCGTCGCTTTGACGAACGCGTCCGCCAGCTCGCGCCCGTACTTCTCCAGGTCCAGCGCCGGGTCGGCGGCGTAGGCCGCGGCGACGCCGTCGATGGCCTGGGCGATGGACATCGCCATCACCTCGGGCGTGAACTCGCCGAAGAGGCCCTCGGCCTGGCCCTGCCGCAGCTGGCGGGCCAGGCCGTGCACGCGCAGGTCGTCGACCAGCACCTTCGTCATCACCCAGCCGTCGGCGTCGTCGGAGTTGCCGGCCAGCTCGGTCAGCGCCCGGACGCACTCCGGGTACGCCCGCAGGAACGCCACCGACGTCTCGATGTGCGCCCGCAGGTAGCCGGGCCGGTCGGCCGGGTCGAGGCCGCCGCCGGTGCGTTCGGTGAGGAACGCGGCCTTGGTCTCGACGACCGTGCTCAGCACGGCCTGCATCAGGCCGGCCTTGTTCGTGAAGTGGTACGAGATCAGCCGGGTGCTGCTGAGCCCGGCCCGCTCCTTGATCTTGGCGAAGGTGGTCCGGCGGTAGCCGAGGTCGGACAGGACGCCGATGGTCGCGCCGATGATCTGCGCCCGGCGAGCGGCCTCGGCGGCGCTGAGCCCCATCTCGGCCATGAGGTCGGTGTTTACTTGCATGAGTAAAAAGTTACTCGGCTGAGTAAAACTGTCAAGGGGTTTGGATCACCCGAGAGGTGGGTACGGCGAACGGCTCAAAGGCTCAGCCGACCGCCTGGGCTTGCCGCGCGTCGCGTTGACCGGCACTGTCCGGGCGCTTACCGTCGAAGAAGGGAAATCGTCACGGTGTGATTCACGGTCTGGGGCCGGATCGTGGCGGTTGATCTCCGGCTGGTCCCGCTCCTGGGGCCGCCCGGCTGTCATTCGCCGGCCGCCAGGTCGGGCGAGGGGAGGCTTGCGTGGTCGAGGCTGGTTCCGAGAAGCAGCCTGTCGAGGTCGCGACCGGGGAGCAGGGGGAACTGTTCCCCGACAACTCGCTGCCCGACGAGCTGGTGGGCTACCGGGGTCCGGCGGCGTGCCAGATCGCCGGCATCACCTACCGCCAGCTCGACTACTGGGCCCGGACCAAGCTGGTCGCGCCCAGCATCCGCACCGCGCACGGCTCCGGCTCGCAGCGGCTGTACTCCTTCAAGGACATCCTGGTCCTCAAGGTCGTCAAGCGGCTGCTGGACACCGGCGTCTCGCTCCAGAACATCCGGGTCGCCGTCGACCACCTGCGTGTCCGCGGGGTCCGCGACCTGGCCCGGGTGACCTTGTTCTCCGACGGCACGACGGTGTACGAGTGCACCTCGCCGGAGGAGATCGTCGACCTGCTCCAGGGCGGCCAAGGCGTCTTCGGCATCGCGGTCAGCGGCGCGATGCAGGAAATCAGCGGCACCATCCACGAGTTCCCGGCCGAACGCGCCGACGGCGGCATCGTCGAGACGCACGAACCGGACGAACTCACCCAGCGCCGCAACGCCCGCAAGACCGGTTGATCACCGCCGCGGCGGACAGAGTAAGGTTGGCCGTGCGGTCGACGAATCCGCGCGGGAGAGTCCGAGTCACACCTTGAGCTCGGCGCCGAAGGAGCAAGTCCTCCCCGGAACCTCTCAGGCACCCTGGACCGCGCGGACGAGACGCCTCTGGAAAGCGGGTCGTCAGGACACAGCCTGATGGCCCCGCCGACGGTGCAAGCCCGGCTCAACCTGCGGGCGAAACTCTCAGGCGCCCAGAAATGGGTACGGACAGAGTGGGGAGGGCCAGGACACCGCCGTCCCGGTCCAGCCCCGCTGTCCCCTGGAGGCCATCGTGGATCCGTCACTCGCCTCCCTGGAACAGGGCACTCCCTTCGCCGACCGCCACCTCGGGCCCGGTCCCGAAGACCTCCGGCACATCCTCGACGTCATCGGCGTCGCCTCCCTCGACGAACTCGCCGAGCGGGCCGTTCCCGCGTCGCTGCGGGAGTCCGCCGAGCCGCTCGAACTGCCGCCCGCCGCCTCCGAAGCGCAGGCCCTCGCCGAACTGCGCGAGCTGGCCGCGCGCAACCGGCCGATGGCGCAGATGATCGGGCTCGGCTACCACGACACCGTCACCCCGCCCGTCATCCGGCGCAACGTCCTCGAGAACCCGGCCTGGTACACCGCCTACACGCCGTACCAGCCGGAAATCTCCCAGGGGCGGCTCGAAGCGCTGCTCAACTTCCAGACCGTGGTCGCCGACCTCACCGGCCTGCCCGTCGCCAACGCCTCCCTGCTCGACGAGGCCACCGCGGCCGCCGAGGCGATGACGCTCGTGCGCCGGGCCGGGCGTGCGACCTCCCGCCGGTTCGTCGTCGACGAAGACACCCTGCCGCAGACCCTCGCCGTGCTCCGGACCCGGGCCGAACCGCTCGGCATCGAGCTGGTCGTCGAGGACCTCTCCCAGGGCCTGACCGGCCTCGGGCTCGGCGGCGACTTCTTCGGGATCCTGCTGGCCTACCCGGGTGCCTCCGGCGCGGTCCGCGAACTCGACCTGACCATCGCCGACGCCAAGAAGCACGGCGCCGCCGTGGTCGTCGCCGCCGACCCCCTCGCGCTCACCCTGCTCAGGCCACCCGGCGAGCTCGGCGCCGACGTCGCCGTCGGGTCGACGCAGCGGTTCGGCGTCCCGCTCGGCTTCGGCGGCCCGCATGCCGCCTACCTCGCCGTCCGCACCGGCCTCGAGCGGCAGCTGCCGGGCCGGCTGGTCGGTGTCTCGAAGGACGCCGACGGCACGCCCGCCTACCGGCTCGCCCTGCAGACCCGCGAGCAGCACATCCGCCGCGAGAAGGCTACCTCGAACATCTGCACCGCCCAGGTCCTGCTCGCGGTGATGGCGTCCATGTACGCGGTGTACCACGGGCCCGACGGCCTGCGGAGGATCGCGCTGCGCGCCCACCGCATGGCCACCGTGCTGGCGGCGGGTCTCTGCGAGGGCGGCGTCGACGTCGTGCACGGCGAGTTCTTCGACACGATCACCGCCGCGGTCCCGGGCCGGGCGGACGCGGTCGTCGCGGCGGCCCGCGACCTCGGCGTCAACCTCCGGCGCGTCGACGCCGACCACGTCGGCATCGCCTGCGACGAAACGACGACCCGGGAACGGCTTTCCCTCGTGTGGAAGGCGTTCGGCGTCTCGGTGTCCGATGTGGACGGCCTCGACGCGGACACCGCCGACGCCCTCCCGGCCCCGCTGCGCCGGACGAGCGCGTACCTCACCCACCCGGTGTTCCACGCGCACCGCTCGGAAACCGCCCTGCTGCGCTACCTCCGGCAGCTGGCGGACTCCGACGTCGCCCTCGACCGCAGCATGATCCCGCTCGGCTCGTGCACCATGAAGCTCAACGCCACCGCCGAGATGGAGCCGGTCACCTGGCCGGAGTTCGCCGGCCTGCACCCGTTCGCGCCGGCCGAAGACGCCGCCGGGCTCCTGGACCTCGCCGCCGGCCTGAGCGCCTGGCTCGCCCGGATCACCGGCTACGACGCGGTTTCCCTGCAACCCAACGCCGGCAGCCAAGGCGAGTTCGCCGGCCTGCTCGCCATCCGCGCCTACCACCGTTCTCGCGGCGAGCACGCGCGCGACGTCTGCCTGATCCCGGCCAGCGCGCACGGCACGAACGCGGCCAGCGCGGTGATGGCGGGCATGCGGGTGGTCGTCGTCCGCTGCGACGACGACGGCAACATCGACCTCGCGCACCTGCGGTCCACAGTGGACGAACACCGGGCCGGCCTCGCCGCGATCATGCTCACCTACCCCTCGACGCACGGCGTCTACGAAGACACCGTCGGCGAGGTGTGCGCGGCGGTGCACGACGCGGGCGGCCAGGTGTACGTCGACGGCGCCAACCTGAACGCGCTGATCGGCGTCGCCCAGTACGGCCGCTTCGGCGCCGACGTCTCGCACCTCAACCTGCACAAGACGTTCTGCATCCCGCACGGCGGCGGCGGGCCCGGCGCCGGCCCGATCGGGGTGCGCGCGCACCTCGCGCCGTTTCTGCCCAACCACCCGCTCCAGCCGGCGGCCGGCCCGGCCACCGGCGTCGGCCCGGTCAGCGCGGCGCCGTGGGGAAGCGCGTCGATCCTGCCGATTTCCTGGGCCTACATCCGGATGATGGGGAGCGAGGGCCTCCGCCGGGCGACGCTCGTCGCGGTGGCAGGAGCCAACTACGTCGCCCGCCGCCTCGGCGGCCACTACCCGGTGCTCTACGCCGGCCGCGAAGGCCTGGTGGCGCACGAATGCATCCTCGACCTGCGGCCGCTGACGAAGGCCACCGGCGTCACGGTCGACGACGTCGCGAAACGGCTGGCGGACTACGGGCTGCACGCGCCCACGGTGTCGTTCCCGGTCGCGGGCACGCTGATGGTCGAGCCGACGGAGAGCGAAGACCTCGCCGAGCTCGACCGCTTCTGCGCGGCGATGATCGCCATCCGCGCGGAGATCGACCGCGTCGCGGCGGGGGAGTGGCCCCTCGAGGACTCGCCGCTGCGGCAGGCGCCGCACACCGCGCGCTGCGTCGCCGGCGAGTGGAACCGGCCCTACAGCCGCGAGACGGCGGTGTTCCCGGCGGGGACGGCCGCACCGAAGATCTGGCCCCCGGTCCGCCGCATCGACGGCGCGGCGGGCGACCGGAACCTGGTCTGCTCGTGCCCGCCGCCGGAGGCGTTCGCCTGAGCGAGCCGTCGCGCGGGCGCACAGGAACGGCAGGTAGGTTGACGCCCATGGCGAATGGGCACGGTCCTGAGCGGACGTCCGTGGTCGTGACCGGCGGCAGCGGCTTCATCGGCCGGGCCGTCGTGCGCGCCTTCCGCGACCGGGGTGTCCCGGTCACCGTCGTGGACCGGGTCGCGCTCCCCGGAGACCTCGACGGCGTGCGCGTGGTGACCGGCGACCTCCGCGAAGCCGCCGTCCGCGAGCGGGCCGTGACCGGCGAGACCGCGGCGATCGTGCACCTCGCCGCGCTGACGTCGGTGCTGAAGTCCGTCGAGCTGCCCGAAGACACCTTCGCCGACAACGTCCTGGTCACCCAGGAGCTCCTGGAACTCGCGCGCCGCCACGACGTGCCGAAGTTCCTGTTCGCCTCGACCAACGCGGTGATCGGCAACGTCGGCGGCGCGACCATCACCCCGGATCTGCCGCTGCGCCCGCTGACCCCGTACGGCGCCACCAAGGCGGCCTGCGAAATGCTGCTGTCGGGCTACACCGGCGCGTACGGCATGACCACGTGTGCGTTGCGGTTCACCAACGTCTACGGCCCGGGAATGTCCCACAAGGACAGTTTCGTACCGCGGATGATGCGCGCCGCGCTGACCGGCGGCGGGGTCAAGATCTACGGCGACGGCCGCCAGCGCCGCGACCTCGTCCACGTCGACGACGTCGTGCGCGCGGTGTTGTCGGCCCTCGACAGCGGCTACTCCGGCCGCGCGATCGTCGGCGCCGGGCGCTCGGTGTCCGTGCTGGAGATGGTCGAGGCGGTGCGCGAGGTGACCGGCGCGGAACTGCCGGTGGAGCACGTCGACGCCCCGGCCGGGGAGATGCCCGCGGTCGTCGTCGACGTCTCGGCGAGCGCGGAGACCATCGGCTACCGGCCGGAGGTTTCGCTGACCGACGGCCTCGCGACCGCCTGGAAGTACTTCTCCGGTCTCGAAACACCGTGAGAGTCTTTCTCAAGCGGCACTGGCTGCTGCTCCTGCTCCTCGTCCCGGCGATCACCCTCCGGGTGCTGACCTGGCTGGCCTACCGGCCGGCGCTGCTGTTCATCGATTCGTTCCGCTACATCGACAACCTGCACGCGCTGCGCGCCGACCAGCTCGACCCGATCGGTTACGACCTCGTCCTGCGGCCGCTGCTGGCCGTCGGCGGCCTGGCCTGGGTCGCGGCGGTGCAGCACGCCGGCGGGGTGCTGATCGCCATCGGCCTCTACGCGCTGGTCCTGCGCCTCGGCGGCCGCCCGTGGGTGGGCGCGCTCGCCGCGGCCCCGCTGCTGCTCGACGCCTACCAGCTGCAGATCGAGCAGAACATCATGTCCGAGGTGACGTTCGAGGCCGTCCTCCTCGGGCTGCTCTGGCTGCTGCTCGGCCGGGGCACCCCCGGCTGGAAGCGGGCCGGCGCCGCGGGCCTGCTGCTCGGCTTCGGCGTGCTGACCCGGCTGATCGGGATCTCGCTCGCCCTCCCGCTGCTGGTCTTCCTCGTCACGGCCGGGGGAGCGTGGCGGCGGTGGGCAGGCTGGCGCCGGGCCGGTGCCGGTCTCCTGGGCCTGCTCGCCGTGCTCGTGCCGTATGCGGCGCGCGTGCACTCGGAGACCGGGAAGTGGGGCCTGACCGGGCCGTCCGGGAACATGCTCTACGGCCGCACCGCCGCCGTCGCCGACTGCCCGAACCTCCACCTCGCTCCGGAACTGCGGGTGTTCTGCCCGGCCGAACCGCGCGAGAAGCGGCTGGTCGACAACTACACCCACGCCGACCTCGACCCGAACTGGCCGGGCCCGCTGCCGCCCGGCGCGGACAAGGCCGCGCTGGCCCACGAGTTCGCGATCGACGTCCTGAAGGAGCAGCCCGGCGATGTCGCCGAAGCGATCCTGGACGACTTCGCCAAGAGCTTCGCGTGGACGCGCGAGCAGGATCCCACCGACGTCCCCCTGGACCGGTGGCAGTTCCAGCTCAGCTACCCGCAGTGGGCCGACCAGTCCCTGATCGACCTGGTCACGCTGCAGAACGACGGTGTCGTCGCGAGCGTCGACCGGCCACTGGCGAAGATCCTGCGCGACTACCAGCTCGAGGGCGGCTACGTCTCGGGCGGTGTCCTCGGCATCGGTGCGCTGCTCGGCCTGCTGACGGTCTTCCGGCGCAAGAAGCCCCTCGACCCGGCCCGGGCAGGGGCGCTGCTGGCGGCGTCGAGCGGGCTTCTCCTGCTGTTCGCTTCGGCGGTGTTCCAGTTCTCGTGGCGCTACCAGCTTCCGGCGCTGGTGCTGTTCCCGGTCGCCGGGGCGCTCGGCTTCACCACGCTGACGTCGGCGAGCCGGAAGCGGCTCGCCGCCTTCCCCGACGAGGTCGATCAAGGGGCTCTCGACGACTTCCGCGGCCGCCACCCGGACCTGGAGCTGGCCCCGCTGACCGTCGTCATCGCCGCCTACAACGAAGCCGGCGGCATCGGCGAAGTGCTGGAGAAGATGCCGGACGAGTGCCTCGGCATGCGGGTCGACGTGCTCGTCGTCGTCGACGGCGGGACCGACGACACGGCGGCGATCGCCGAGGTGCACGGCGCGCACGTGTGCGTCGCGCCCCGAAACCGTGGCCAGGGCGCGGCGCTGCGGCTGGGCTACCACCTCGCGGCGGAAGCCGGCGCCGAGTACGTCGTCACCACCGATGCCGACGGCCAGTACGACAACAGCGAGCTGGAGGCGCTCGTCCGCCCGGTCGTCGACGGCACCGCGGACTTCGTCACCGGGTCGCGGCGGCTCGGGCACGAGGAGGCCGACAGCCGCGTCCGGTGGGTCGGGGTGCGGGTGTTCGCCGTGCTGGCGTCGGTGCTCACGGCCCGGCGGATCACCGACACCTCGTTCGGCTTCCGGGCGATGCGGGCCGGCCTGGCCTGCGCGGTCCCGCTGAACGAGCCGCAGTACCAGTCCTCGGAGCTGCTGCTCGGCGTCACCGCCCGCGGTGCCCGGGTCCTCGAGCTGCCGATGAGCATGCGGCTGCGCAAGGCGGGCAAGAGCAAGAAGGGCGGCAGCCTGGTCTACGGCGCCAACTACGCGCGGGTCATGACCGGGACGTGGTGGCGGGGGTACGTGCTGCGCCGCGGCCGAACACGAGCCGGTCGAGCAGGGTGAACTTGACGACGAACACCAGCGCGTAACTGGCGACGTACGCACCGTCGACGAGCACGACCCACCAGAAGTGCGGCAGCTCCAGCGGCGTCAGCAGCGAGCCCGCCAGCGTCGTCAGGCCGATCGAAGCGAGCCCGCCGAGCCCGATGACGACCAGGTAGGGCAGCAGTTCGCGGCGGACGCGCGGCCGGCCGGTGCGGCCCCACACCCAGCGCCGCGTGACCAGGAAGTTCAGCACCGCCCCGGCCGCCCAGGCCAGCGCGCTCGCCCACGCCGCGGCGCCGCCGGTGGCGAGGACGGCCAGCAACACGACCTGGCTGAGGACCGTGGCCGCGATCGACGTCGTCGCGGCGCGCGCCAGCCGGGCCCAGCCGCGGCGGCTTCGGTCCGGGGTGCCAGCCTCCGTCGTGCGGGGCTGCACGGCGTTGGTTACGGTCGTCATGCCCCCATCCTCCCCGTGGGCCGGTCGCGCCGCCGTCCGACCCCCGCACGCATAGGAGATTCACAGGTCTTTGACAGGTCCTCATCAGCACGTGATCTATAGCGTTCGTGTGGCGTAAACGAGCAGGAAAGGCGGCACAATGCGGGTGCTGGTTCTCGGCGGTGACGGATATCTGGGCTGGCCGACCGCGCTGCACTTATCGGACAAAGGCCACGAGGTGGCCGTTCTCGACAATTTCGCGCGCCGTGGGTACGACGCCGAACTCGGTGTCGAGAGCCTGGTCCCGATCGAATCCCTCGCCGACCGGATCGCCACCTGGCGCGAGGTTTCCGGCCGGACGATCACCAGCTACGAAGGCGACCTCCTCGACGCGGAGTTCCTGTTCGGAGCGGTGCGCGACTTCGCGCCGGACGCCGTCGTCCACTACGCCGAGCAGCGGTCGGCGCCGTATTCGATGATCGACCGTGAACACGCGGTGTACACCCAGCACAACAATGTGATCGGGAACCTGAACCTGCTCTACGCGATCGCGGAGATCGATCCGGCGATCCACCTGGTCAAACTGGGCACGATGGGCGAATACGGCACGCCGAACGTCGACATCGAAGAAGGCTGGCTGGAGCTGGAGCACAACGGCCGGTCCGACCGGGTGCTGTTCCCGAAACGGCCGGGCTCGTTCTACCACCTGACCAAGGTCCACGATTCCCACAACATCGAATTCACCTGCCGCGCGTGGGGCCTGCGCGCGACGGACCTCAACCAGGGCGTGGTGTACGGCCAGCAGACCCCGCAGACGGCGCTGGACCCGAGGCTGGCGACCCGCTTCGACTACGACGCGGTGTTCGGCACGGTGCTCAACCGGTTCGTCATCCAGGCGGTGCTGGGCCAGCCGCTGACGGTGTACGGCAAGGGCGCGCAGACCCGCGGCCTGATCGACATCCGCGACACCGTGGAGTGCATCCGCCTGGCCGTCGAGCACCCCGCCGAGCCGGGGGAGTTCCGGGTGTTCAACCAGATGACCGAAAGCATGTCGGTGGCCGGCATTGCCGAGCTGGTGGCCGACCGGTTCCCCGGCCCGGTGCAGATCGAGCAGCTGGAGAACCCGCGTACCGAGGCGCCGGAGCACTACTACAACGTGAAGCACACCGGGCTGGTCGGGCTGGGCCTGAAGCCCCACCTGCTGTCGGACACGCTGATCGAGTCGATGTTCGACATCGTGGGCGCCAACAAGCACCGGGTGAACCCGGAGAAGCTGCGCCCGACCGTCCGCTGGCGGGGCGCGCTGAAGAGCTAGCCGACGGTGGGGGCTCCCGGGTGGGAGCCCCCACCGGGTTCAGCCGGGCAGCTTGTCGAGGAAGCCGTGCACCTTGGCGATCCTGCCGTCTTCGAGCTCGACGACGTCGAACCCGATGGCGACCGGCTCGGCGCCGGGCGTGCCGAGGTACCACTGGAACCGGGCGAGGTCGTGGTGGGCGTCGGGGTCGGCGGGCAGGCTGAAGGTGAGCCCGCCGAACTGCTGCTGCGCCCCGGCGACGAACTGGTCGATCCCGTCGTGCCCGGTGACGGCGCCGAGCGGGTCGGTGTAGGCGGCACCGTCGGTGAAGACGTCGGCGACGAGGGCCCGGCGCTTGTCGGCGTCGGTCTCGTTCCAGACGGCGATGTACTGCTCGACGAGGGTGCGGACGTCGGTCATGGGGTTTCCCTTTCGTTGGGGGACAACGGTTGTCGTCGTCCCGGCGCTGGAACCCACTCTGGCGGCGCGGCGGCGGCGCGTCGATTACGCGAGAGGTAATGCCGGGGCATTACCCCGGAAGTAATGGCAGCGGCTCCTCGACCGCCGTAGCGTCGTCCGCGTGACGACCATGGTGCAGGCGCGGCAGCGGCCCGTCGGTGAGCTGCTGCGGGAGTGGCGGGACCGGCGCCGGATCAGCCAGCTCGATCTGGCGATCTCGGCGGACATCTCCACCCGCCACCTGAGCTTCGTGGAAACCGGGCGCTCCAAGCCGAGCCGGGACATGGTGCTGCGCCTCGGCGAGCACCTCGACGTCCCGCTGCGGGAACGCAACCGGCTGCTGCTCGCCGCGGGGTACGCGCCCGCCTACACCGAGACCGCGCTGGGGGACCCCGGGATGGACGCCGTCCGGCAGGCCGTGCGGCAGCTGCTCGCCGGGCACGAGCCGTACCCGGCGGCCGTCGTCGACCGGAACTGGGACCTCGTCGAGGCCAACGCCGCCACCGGCCTGTTCGTCGCCGGGCTCCCCGCCGGGCTGACCGCCAACGTCCTGCGCGCGACCCTGCACCCGGACGGGATGGCCCCGCACATCCTGAACCTGGGGGAGTGGCGCGCCCACCTGCTCGGCCGGCTGCGCCGCCAGGTGACCCAGACCGCGGACGCGGGCCTCGCCGAGCTGCTGGCCGAGCTGCGCGGCTACCCGTGCGCCCAGCCGGTGCCGGAGGTGGAGGTGCCCGGACCGGGTGACATCTTCGTGCCGCTGAAGTTCCGCCACGAAGGCACCGACCTGACGTTCTTCAGCACGGTCGCCACGTTCGGCACGCCACTGGACGTCACCGTCGCGGAACTGGTCATCGAGTCGTTCTTCCCGGCCGACCCGGCGACGGCGGCGTACCTGCGCGAGCGGGCCGTCCGGGTGGGATGATGGGGGTCCGCGCAGCATCCGAAGTGAGGATCACCGGTTGATGGCCGTCCCGCCTTCGCTCGCCCTGTCCGTCGGAGTCCGCATCCCCCAGCTGCTGTTCGGTGTCGCCGGGCTGTCCCCGGCCGAAACCGGGCGCGCCCTCCGCATCGCCCTCGACACCGGCTACCGCGGCATCGACGCCACGCCGGGCAGCGAGACGGCGGTGGGCGCCGTGCTCGCCGCGGCCGAGGTGCCGCGCGAGGAGCTCTTCGTCAGCGTCCACGTGCCCGCCCAGGGCTACGACGCCGCCCGCCGGGCCGCCGACCAGGCGCTCGAGGCCCTCCGGCTCGAGCGGGTGGACCTGTGCCTGTTGGACGGCACGAAAGGCGCGTTCACCGACACGTGGCGCGCGCTGGGCCGGCTGCGTGCCGACGGCCGGGCCCGCGCCGTCGGCGTCTCCGGGTTCGGCGTCTCCGAGCTGCGCCGGCTGATCGACGCGACCGGTTCGGTGCCGGCGGTGAACCAGGTCGAGCTGCACCCGTGGCTGCAGCAGGTGCCGCTGCGCGAGTTCCACGGCGAGCGCGGCATCGTGACGGCCGCCGCCAACCCGGCCGCGAACACGGCGCTGCTGTCGGACGAGACGGTCACCGCGCTCGCGGCCAAGTACGGCAAGACCCCGGCCCAGATCGTGCTCCGGTGGCACCTGCAGACCGGCACGGTCGCGGTGGCGGCCTCGGCCACCACCACCCGGATCCGGGAGAACTTCGGGATCTTCGACTTCGAGCTGGCCGACGACGACCTCGCCGTGGTGGCCGAGCTCGACAACGGCACGCGCGTCTAGGTGGACTTGATGCCCGCCGCGGCGAAGTCGGCCTGCTGGGCCGGCTGCTCCAGGTACTCGCGGAAGGTCTGGGCGGCGCGCAGCGCGGTGTCGTCGACGCCCGGGCCGGCCAGCCCGATGAACGGGTAGTCGGCCGAGCGCGCGTTCGCCACCGACTGGGCGGGCGAGCCGATCATCTCCGGCTTCTTGGTGGTGAGCTCGCTGACCCAGTACGACGATTCGGGCAGCCACGCGGCGGGGAGCCCGCCGATGGAGTCCATGTTCGCCCGGCCGACCAGTGCGTCGAGCACCTGCGCCGACGGCTTGGCTTCGATCACGATGTGCACGCACTGCCCGTGCACGACGGTGGCCGCCTGGTTCCACCGCTGGGCCGCGGCGGTGAGCGGCTTCTGCACGCTCGGGGTGACGACGACCCGCATGTTCGCGGTGCCGCCGTCGCAGCTGGCGGCTTGGGCCTCGGCGCGGCTGTTGAGCTCGTTGTCGGCCCAGTTCCAGCCGACGACGCCGAGCCCGATGAGGACGGCGAGGACGGCGCAGGCGATCGGCCAGCCGGCGATCCGGCGGCGCGGCGCCTTCTTCCCGACGATGCGGTGCGAACCGGTGGCGTCGCTCTTGCCGACGACCCGGTGCGAACCGGTGCCTTCGCTGCGGCCCGCGCGGTTCGGGCCGGTGCTGTCGCCGCGCCCGGTGCGCTGGGGGCCGGTCGCGTCGGTGCGCTCGCCGCGGCCCGCGGTGGGGGCGGCGGTGTCGTCGGTCCGCTCGAGGGTGCGGGAGGTGTCGCTGCGGGGGGTGACGTCTTCGTCGGGCCGGGTGATGACCTCGGTCCGCTCGGCGGCGGCTTCGGCGGGGGCTTTGCCGCCCTTGCGGCGCGACCGGGGAGCTTCGGCCGGGGCGGCGCCGGTGGTTTCGGCCCGGCGGGAGGCGCGCGTGGGTCTGCCGGACGCGGGCGCTTCGATGCGGTCCGGAGCCGGGCTGGTGCGGTCCTTGCGGCGCGAGCGGGTGGCGGTGTCGGTGGTGGCGTAGGCGCCGGTTTCCGGCTCGCCGTGGCGCGTGGAGAGGATCGTGGTGGCTTCGGTGCTCGCGACCGGGTGGGCACCGGAAGCTTCCCCGCGACGCGGGGCGCGGGTGGCTTCGCTCCGGCCCGCGACCGGGTACGCCCCGGAAGCCTCCCCGCGGCGGGTGCCGGTTGGGCGCTCCGCGACGGGGTAGGACCCGGAGGCCTCGCCTCGGCGGGTGGCGGAGGGTCGGTCGGCGACGGGGTAGGCCCCGGAGGTTTCGCCTCGGCGGGCGGCCGGGTGTGCTCCGGGCGTTTCGCCGCCGCGGGTGTTGGTGGGTCGGTCGGCGACGGGGTAGGCCCCGGAGGCTTCGCCCCGGCGCGCCCCGGACGTTTCGCCCCCGCGGGGGTTGGTGGAGCGGTTCGCAATCGGGTAGGCCCCGGAGGCTTCGCCTCGGCGGGTGCCGGCGGAACGGTCGGCGACGGGGTAGGCCCCGGAGGCTTCGCCCCGGCGGCCGGCCGACGGGCGGTCCGCGACCGGATAAGACCCGGAAGCCTCACCGCGGCGGGCCGGGGCGTTGGCGGAGGGCGGGAAGCCGGGCGCCTCCGCTCCTTCCGTGAAGAAGACCGAACCGGACGAGTCGCCCGCGACGCGAGCGATGCCGAAAGCGTCCGAGATGGAGCTGCGCCCCGAGGTGCGGAAGGCACCGGAGGCCTCGCCGCGGCCCTCGGCGGGCACGCGGGGCGTGCGGTCCTGAGGGTGCGGCACCGGCTCCTCGTCCCGGTAGTGTCGCCCCATCCGTCATCCTTTCGGGGTGAGCGCATGTCAAGCACGCGCTGCTATGCAACCAAACCGTTATCACCCTAACAGGTGAGTATCGGAGAGAGAATAATCTGACTCACAGTGGGCCGTGCTCAGGGTGCTGCGCTGACCAGGCGATGGCAATGCGCAATCAGGCGATGACGCAGCGGCGCCGCGCGGCGGGCGAACTCCCCTTGGGCCCTGGCGTATTCGGCCCGCCCCGCCGCCGTCTCGATCCGCACCGGCGGGTAGCCCAGCTCCGCCAGGTCGTACGGGCTCGCCCGCATGTCCAGCGTCCGGATTTCGGCCGCCAGCTCGAAGCAGTCCGCCACGAGCTCGGCGGGCACGAACGGGTCGAGCTTGTACGCCCATTTGAACAGGTCCATGTTCGCGTGCAGGCACCCCGGCTGCTCGAGTGCGACCTGCGTCTCCCTCGACGGCGTCAGCGCGTTCCGCGGCCGCGCGTCGGCGGTGAAGAAGCGGAACGCGTCGAAGTGCCCGCAGCGGATGTCGAGGGACTCCACGACCGCGTCGGTGCCCGCCGAACCCAGCCGCAGCGGCACCTGGTCGTGCCGCACCGAATCCGCGGGCTCGCGGTAGACCATCGCCCACTCGTGCAGGCCGAAGCAGTTCAGCCGGGGCGCGCGGGACGCCGTCGCGGTCAGCAGGCCGAGGACGAACTCGGCCGTCCGCGCCTTGCCCTCGCCGAACCCGGCGGGATCCAGCACCACGCCGTCCGGCGTCTCGACGTACCCCTTGCGGTCCAGGAAGCGCCGGGCCGCGGGCCCGGCGAGCGCGACGCCGGGCCCGGGCTGCCACCGCTCCAGGTGCGAGGGCCGGTAGGAGTAGTAGGTGAACAGGAAGTCCAGCACCGGGTGCTTCTCGCCGCGGGACCGCCGCTCCTGGTGCGGGCCGGTCCACCGGCGCATCCGCGCGACGTGCGCCGCCTCCCTGGCCAGCCAGTCCGCCTCGGCGAGCACCTCGGTCATGCGCCCACGTGGGTGCCGTCGCGCACCGTGCCCACGTACTCCTCGACCAGGTCTTCCAGCGCGACGACGCCGACGGCGTCGCCGTTCGCGTCCAGTGCCCGCGCGAGGTGGCTGCGTTCCTTGCGCATGGCCGAAAGCGCGACGTCGAGCCGGGCGTCGGCCGGCAGCTCGGTCAACGCGCGGGTCTTCGACGCCGGCACGGTCGTCTTCGGGTCCTGCCCGGCCAGGTCGAGGATGTCCTTGACGTGGATGTAGCCGGTCAGGCGCCCGTCGTCGGTGCACACCGGGAACCGCGAGAACCCGGTGGACGACACGGCCCGCTCGACCTCGCCGACCGTCGGCCCGCAGGGGAGCGTGGTCAGCTCGGCGGTGGGCACCAGCACGTCGGCGACCGTCTTCTGCACCGACGAGAGCGTCTGGGCCAGCCGCTGGTGCTCGGACTGGTCGAGCAGGCCCTCCCGCCGCGACTCGCTGAGCAGCTCGGCCAGCTCGTCGGAGGTGTAGGCCGTCTCCAGCTCGTCCTTCGGCTCGACGCGGACCGCGCGCAGCAGCGAGTTGGCCACGAAGTTCAGCAGCCAGATGAACGGGTTGGCCACCTTCACCCAGGCGACGTGCGCCGGCACCAGCCACAGCGCGAGCCGCTCGGGCTCGGCGATGGCGAGGTTCTTCGGCACCATCTCGCCGATCAGCACGTGCGCCACGGTGATGAACGCCAGCGCGATGGCGAACGAGATCGGGTGCAGCAAGGCCTCCGGCAGGCCGAGGGCGTCGAAGCCCACCGCCAGCCGGTGCGCGATCGCGGGCTCGCCGAGGCGGCCGAGCAGCAGCGAGCAGATGGTGATGCCCAGCTGCGCGCCGGCCAGCATCAGCGACACGTGCCTGCTCGCGTTGATGACGATCTTCGCGCGGGTCTTTCCCTGTTCCAGCAGCGCTTCGAGCCTGTCGCGCCGCGAGGAGATCAGGGTGAACTCCGCGCCGACGAAGAAGGCGTTGGCCAGCAGCAGGACCACGACGAGGGCGATGTTCAGCCAGTCGCTCACGAGGCCACCTCCGCTTCCTGGTTCGCGTCCGAGGTGGTGCGGACCGGGGCTACCTCGACCTCGGCGATCCGGCGCTTGTCCATCGTGGTCACGGTGAGCAGCCAGCCGTCGACCTCGGTGGCGTCCCCTTCGGCGGGGATCTTGCCGAGCCGTTCGAGGATCAGCCCGGCGATGGTCTCGTAGTCGCCGTCGGGCATCCGGAACCCGGTGACCCCGGTGACCTCGTCGGCGCGCAGCTGCCCGGACACCAGCCAGCTGTTCGCGCCGACCTGCTGCGACGCCGGTGCCTCGCGCTCGTCGTGCTCGTCGCGGACGTCGCCGATGATCTCTTCGACGACGTCCTCCAAAGTGACCAGCCCGGCCGTGCCGCCGTACTCGTCCACGACGATGGCCAGCTGGAAGCGGGAGTCGCGCAGGCGCAGCAGCAGGTCGTCACCGGGCAGGGACTCCGGCACGGTCGGCACCGGCCGCATGACCGAGCCGATCGGCACGGCGGCCCGCTCGGCCGCGGGCACCGCGAAGGCCTGCTTCACGTGCACGGCGCCGCGGACGTCGTCGAGGTCCTCGGCGTGCACCGGGAACCGCGAGAAGCCGGTGCGGCGGGAGATCTCGACGAGGTCCTGCACGGTGTCGTCGACGGCCAGCGATTCGAGCTGCACCCGCGGGGTCATCAGCTCTTCCGCGGTGCGCTCCCCGAACCGCAGCGAGCGGTCGAGCAGTTCGGCGGTGGACGTGTCGAGCGTGCCGCTTTCGGCGCTGGACCGCACGATCGAGCCCAGCTCCTGCGGCGAGCGCGCGGACCGCAGCTCTTCCTGCGGTTCGACGCCGAACTTGCGCACCAGGAAGTTCGCGCTGTTGTTCATCAGCGTGATGAGCCAGCGGAACAGCGAAGAGAACCGCGAGTGGTAGCCGGCGACCGCGCGCGCGGTCGGCAGCGGCCGGGCGATCGCGAGGTTCTTCGGCACCATCTCGCCGAGGATCATCGACAGCGAGGTGGCGATGATCAGGGCGAGCACGATCGCCGCGCCCCCGGCGAACCCGGCGGGCAGCCCGATCCCGGTCAGCAGCGGCCGGACGAGCTCGCCGATCAGCGGCTCGGCCAGGTACCCGGTGACCAGCGTGGTCAGGGTGATCGCGACCTGGGCGCCGGAGAGCTGGAACGACAGCGTCCGGTGGGCCTTCTGGACGGTCAGCGCGCGGCGGTCGCCGACCTGGCGGACGTTGGCCTCGACGGTGCTGCGCTCGAGCGCGGTCAAGGAGAACTCGGCCGCGACCGCGAGCCCGGTGCCGACCGTCAGCAGCACGAAGAGGAGGACGCCGAGAACGGCGAAGAGGATTTGGATCATTTCGCACCCGCTCCGGTGGCGGGGGACGAACCTATCGGACAGCCGGGTCGGTCACCCGGCCCGGTACTGTCACCGGGTGACTGCGCTGCGCGCACGAAACGGTCACTCCTAGCTGGAAATCGGCGTGTACTGCGGATATGCGGACAATCTTAACGTGTCCCCGGCCGTCGCCGCTGGCGTTCGCGGTGTGTCGGCGCGCTCATCCGCGGCTCGGGCGGTGCCGTCGCACCGTTTCTTCGACGAGGTCGAGCACCGGCCCCAGCCCGGTGGCGCTCAGGCCCATGGCCAGGTGCGAGACGAGTCCTTCGAGGACGAGCTCGAGGAAGGCGGTGAGGACGTCGACGTCGACGTCGTCGCGCAGGTTGCCGGCTTCGCGCTGGCGCAGCAGGCGCAGCCGGGTGGCGGTGGTGAGCTGCTCGGACCGTTCGGCCCACCGGGCCCGGAACTCCGGGTCGGTGCGCAGCCGCCGGGACACCTCCAGGCGCGTCCCGAGCCAGTCGGCGGGGTGGTCGCCACCGGCCAGCAGATCGCGCATGACCTGGACGAGGCCCTGTTCGGCGACGACGTCGGCCATCCGGAGGGCGTCGTCTTCGGCGAGGGCGAGGAAGAGCGACTCCTTGTCGCGGAAGTGGTGGAAGATGGCCCCGCGCGAGAGCCCGGTGGCTTCCTCCAGGCGCCGGACTGTGGCACCTTCGTAGCCGTAGCGCGCGAAGCAGACGCGCGAGCCGTCGAGGATCTGGCGCCGGCGTGCGTCGAGGTGATCCTGGCTTACGCGTGGCATCCTGAAATCCTGGCATCGCGGACCGGGATCTCGCAATCCGTACGTACGTACTGTGACCCGGAGTGCCGGGAACCGCGGCCCTGACCCCACCGTCCGAACGTTGCGGCGATTCGCTGACACGAAGAGAGACGGTTGGCTAAGGTTTGTCCCATCACGGTGGGTGAACTGAGGGGAAGGTGCGGTCGTGATCATCGGTGAGGCCGGGCAGGCGGTCCAGGCGGTCTGGGGTGGTGCCATCCTGGGCGAGGGCGGCCGCGTCTACGGCGGCGGTGGCGGCGGCGGTGGCCGGTTCGAGATGGACCCGGAGGAGCTCGCCTCGGTGATCGGCCAGTGGGAAGCCGAACTGGACAAGATCGTCGACGACGGCGAACGGATCCAGAACATCATGTTCATGCTCGAAGCGCCCGGGAAGGACTCGGTCAGCGGGGGCTACGTGTCGACGAGCATGGACTCCCTCGCGGCCCTCCAGACGCAGAACGACTCGATGCGCAAGTACGTGCAGGGGTACATCAAGAAGCTGAAGGAAGCGCAGACGAAGACGGTCGCGACGGACCAGGGCATGGCCGACCCGTTCCGGACGGTGTGACCGTGCGCCTCCCTGCCCGCATCCTGGCCGGCGGCGTGGCCGCCGCGTTGCTGCTCACCGGGTGTTCCCCCGAAAAGACCGGAACGGCGACACCCGCGCCGAGTGGTGCGGCGTCGTCCAGTGCGCCGTCCGATCCCGCCGTGCCCAAGGTGGCCAACCCGCTCGACGCCTCGAAGTACGCCTCGAAGCCCTGCGACATCGTGCCGGGCTCGGTGCTGTCGTCCCTGAAGTTCACGGAACCGGGGCACACCCAGCTGCAGGACGAGGGACTCGGCGCGGCCGGGCCGGGGTGCGGCTGGAAGATCTCCGGCGAAGGCGTGAGCATGCAGGTCATCATCGGCACCGGGAACCGGGACCGGGGCGCCGGAGGACTGGCGGGACTGTACGGAGCGCACGAAAGCGGCCAGTTCCCGTTCCTCGAGGCGGCCCCCGACGTGGACGGCTACCCGGCGATCTACGTGGACAAGCGGGACCGCCGGCCGATCGGCAACTGCGTGCTGGACGTCGGCGTCGCCGACGACCTCGCGATCAACGTGTACGCCGGGGGGTACGAAGGCGCGGACGATTCCTGCGCCGCGGCCCAGAAGGTGGCGGCCGCGATCATCACCACACTCAAGGGGGCGTGACGGGTGGACGGCAAGCAGATCTACGAGAACTTCAGACAGGGGGACACCACCGGCCTCCGGAACGCCGCGGACGAGGTGGCGAAGCTTTCGTCGGCCTACCTGGACCGGGCGCAGGGCATCAAGTCCCTGCAGGACCGGATGAAGCAGGCCTGGACCGGCGACGCCGCGGACGCCGCGAACGCCGGCGCCGGTCCGCTCGAGCAGGCGTTCGCCGAGACCGCCGCGCCCCTCGACATGACCAAGGCTTCCGTCGACACCCAAGCTGCCGTTTTCGACTCGTCCAGCAGTTCCGTGGTCGAGGTTCCGCCCAAGCCCGACAAGCCGAACCCGTGGACCACCGGTCTGAAGGCCGCCATCCCGATCGCCGGGCCGTTCATGGCCAAGGACGACATCGATTCCTACCAAGCGGGGATGGCCAAGTACAACGCGGCGAACGAGACCAACGTCCGCGTCATGGACCAGTACAGCAACGTCACCAGCGGGACCAGGGCCGCGTTGCCCACCGAGTACGGCGTCCTCGAGTCCGACGGCGCCGCCATCGCGGTGAACACCCCTGACGGCCCCGGCCGGATCGACCGCACCGACAAGACCGGCTGGGGTGAGCAGCCGCCGCCGGGGACCGGCGGCAATGACCACACCTCCACCACCGGCTTCGACCCCGGCCACACCGGCGGCGGCGACAAGCCCGGCGGGACCGGGGGAACCGGCGGAACGGGTGGCACCGGAGGCACGGGAGGCACCGGCGGGACCGGCGGAACGGGTGGCACCGGAGGCACGGGTGGTACCGGCGGCACTGGTGGCACCGGCGGCGACGACACCCACACCGCCGGCTCCGGCCGCCCGACGGTTCCCACCGTGCCGACCAGGCCGGGGCAGACCGCCGACCAGCCGGGCAAGACACCGCCGAACACCGGGGGGATCGACTTCTACCCCACCAACACCGGTGGCGGGCCGAACTACGGCCCGAACTACGGCCTGAACCCCAACGACCCGAACTCCGCCACCGGCGGCCGCGGCCCGAACAGCGGCAATGCCGGCAGCCGGCTCCTGGACCCGACCGGCCGGGGCGGCACGGGCACGGGGACCGGTTCCGGCGCGGGCAGCGGGGCGGGCGGCGCAGGCGAACGCGGGCTCGGCAGCGGCCGCGGCTCCGGCATGGGCAGCCTCGGCAACGCGGCCGCCGCGGAGGCCGCGGCGGCGAGGTCGGCCGCCGGGCGAGGCGGGCAGCTGGGCCCCATGGGTCCCGGCGGACGCCGGGGCGAAGGCGAAGAAGACGACGAGCACCAGCGGCCGGACTTCCTGATCGAAGCGGACCCGGACGCGATCTTCGGCACCGACCAGCGGACCAGTCCGCCGGTCATCGGGGAGTAGGCGGGTGGACGTGGCAACAGGCCGGGTGGACGTTCCGGTCGAGGCGCTGGCCGCGCTGGCCGAACGCGAGCAGATCGGCCAGCTCCACCTCACCCTGCGTCCCGAGCCGCTGTGGCTCTCGGACGCCGAGCGCGAGGAGGCCGGCAAGCGGGTCGACGCCGCGCTCGCCGAAGCGGGGCTGGTCGACACCCGCGGCCGGGCCACCGTCGACTTCCTCGACTGGCTTCCGCTGCTGGTCAACCCGGCGCGGGAGTACTACGGCTGGGTCGGCACCGAAGGGCAGACCTACGGCGTGCTCGCCGCGGCGAAGGGGCTGCAGGCGGTCTTGGCCGTTTCCGACGGGACCCACGTCGGTGTCCGCGAAATCGACCGGAACCGGCTCGCCGAGTCCCTCGTCGAGCAGCTGCCGCCGGTCGGGGCCGGCGGCGGCCGCCTGCGCACCGTGCGGGTCGCCGACCTGACCGAGGCGGCCCGCCGCGGGCCGGCCGCCTACCCGCTCGACCCGGCCGTCGCCGACGTCGTCAGCCTCGTGCAGCGGCCGGTCTCGGGGAGCGGGGAACTCTACGTCGGCCGTCGCGACGACGTCGGCCGCCACACCTGCCTGCAGCAGCCGCTGCACTACGCCGACACGGACTGGGGCCGCTACCTCAGCTACACGTCCGGCTCGGGCGACGACGCCGTCATCCACATCGGCCCGGCGGGCCCGCAGGAGCTGGCCGGCACGCTCACCGAGCTGGCCGGCACGCTGAACTGACCGAAAACCGGGTGCGCGAGACCTCAATCGGGGATAATGTGACAGCGCTGTTGCATTCCGGCGGAAGGACGCGCTGATGCGCTACCCCGAGATCGAACCCTACGCGCACGGCATGCTCGACGTCGGCGACGGCCACGAAATCTACTGGGAGACCTGCGGGAACCCGGACGGCAAGCCCGCACTGGTCGTGCACGGCGGCCCCGGTTCCGGCTGCTCGGCGAACGTCCGCCGGTTCTTCGACCCCGCGCGCTACCGGATCGTGCTGGCCGACCAGCGCGGCTGCGGCCGCAGCACCCCGCACGCCGGCGCCCCGGTCGCCGACCTGTCCGCCAACACCACCGACCACCTGGTGGCCGACTTCGAGCGCCTCCGCACCCACCTCGGCATCGACAAGTGGCTGCTGTTCGGCGGTTCCTGGGGCTCGGTGCTCAGCCTGGCCTATGCGTTGCGCCACACCGAGCGCGTCAGCGAGATCGTCCTGATGGGCCTGGCGACCGACCGGTACCTCGAGATCGAGATGCTCATCCGGGGCCTCGGCGCGTACTTCCCGGAGGGCTTCGCCAAGTTCCGCGAAGGCGTCCCGGAAAGCGAGCGCGACGGCGACCTGTCCGCGGCCTACCACCGCCTCCTGATGGACCCGGACCCCGCCGTCCACCACAAGGCGGCCGAAGGGTGGTGCGCCTGGGAAGACGCGATGCTCCCCGGCGTCCCGCCGCACGACGACTTCCAGGACCCGGCCTACCGGCTCTGCTTCGCCCGGCTCGTCACGCACTACTTCAGCAACCGCGCGTTCCTCCCGGACGGCGAAATCCTGCGCCAGGCCGGCAAGCTCGCCGGCATCCCGGCGGTGCTCGCGCAGGGCGTGCTCGACACGAGCAACCTGGTCGGCACGCCCTGGCTGCTGCACCACGCCTGGCCGGGCAGCGAACTGGTGCTGCTGGACGACGTCGGGCACACCGTGTCGGCCGCGTCGATGCAGGACGTCCTGATCGGCGCGACCGACCGGTTCGCGCTCAGGGGATGAGCAGCCCCGGCTCGCCTTCCGGGGCGAGCGCGGCTTCGGCGCGCCGGGCCCGGTTGGCCTCGGCGAGCCGGAGCCCGGTCAGGCGCAGCGGCAGCCGGTCCAGGTTCCACTCCGCCAGCAGCAGCGCGATCTTCGCCTGCATTTCGGTGCGCAACCGCAGGAACGAGTCGGCTGGGTCCGCGCCGACCTCGCCCAGCAGCAGCCACCACGCCCACGCCGCGGCGCCCGCGTTGGCGACGAAGTCGGGCACCACCGCGACGCCGCGAGCCGACAGCGCGGCTTCCGCTTCCGGCGTCGTCGCCGCGTTGGCCGCCTCGACGACCACCTTGGCCTTCACGGCGCTCTCGTTGTCCGGTCGCAGCGCGTAGGAGATCGCGGCGGGCACGAAGATGTCCGCGTCGATCCCGACGATCGTCTCCCGCGGCAGCGACCGGACGCCGGCGGGCAGCCGGGACCGGTCGACCTCCCCGAAGCGGTCGCGCAGTTCCAGCAGTACCGGGACGTCGAGACCGGCCGGGTCGTACAGCGTGCCCGCGGCGTCGGCCACCGCGACCACCTTGACCCCCGCCTCGTGCAGGTACCAGGCCGCGCCGCCGCCCATCGTGCCGATGCCCTGGATCGCCACCGTCGTCGCGCGCACGTCCCAGTCCCACGCCGCCGCGACGCCCAGGCACGCCTGCGCCACGCCGTAGCCGCCGACGACGTCGCCGAGCAGCAACCCGCCGGGGACCGGGGCGTTGAGCCCCGCCTGCACCCGGCGCAGGGTGCGCGCCGGGTCGGCCGAACGGCGGATCGCGGCGTGGTACGACTGCTCCAGCCCGAGCTCGGCGAACACCGAGTCGATCAGGTGCTGCGGCACGCCCAGGTCCTCCGCGGTGACCCAGTGCGCGTCCAGCCACGGCCGCAGGAAGGCGCAGAAGCGCTTGAGCACGTCGAACGCGCGCGGGTCCTTGGGGTCGAAGTCGATGCCGCCCTTGGCCCCGCCGACCGGCAGGTTGAAGGTGGCGGTCTTGTTGGCCATGCCCCGGGCGAGGTCCTCGACCTCGGTCATCGTGCAGCCGGCCCGCATCCGGGTGCCGCCGGTGGCGACCCCCGAGACCAGGCTGTGCACGACCAGGTAGCCGGGCGCGCCGGTGACGGGATCGGTCCACGTGAGCCGCATCAGCGGCGGGGCGGGGGTCATCAGGCCACTCACCTCCGGGGAAGTCCGGGCGGCCTCGTGACCGCCACCACGAGCGTGCGCCCCCGGTGGCCCGCCCGTCCATTTAACGCTGCTGCACGATCTCGTTTAAGTTTTGTGTATGGAGCTTTCGTTGCACCGCTTGCGGATGCTGCGCGAGCTGCACCGCCGGGGCACCGTCACGGCGGCGGCCGCGGCACTGCACTACACCGCTTCGGCGGTGTCACAGCAGCTCGCGCAGCTCGAACGGGACGTGGGCGCGAAGCTGTTCGAACGGCTCGGCCGGCGCGTCCAGCTGACCGAGCTCGGCACCCTGCTCACCGAGCACGCCGAAGAGATCCTCGGCTCGGTCGAGCGCGCCACGCTCGCCCTCGAGGAGGCCCAGGAGGACCGCACGGTCCGGCTGACCGCCGGGGTGTGGGCGTCGGTGGCCTCCGGGCTGCTGCCGACGGCGCTGACCGCACTGGCCGGCGAACACCCGGGCATCGAGGTGCGCACCCGCGAACTGGCCCCGGAGGACACCGCCGAGGCGGTCCGGGACGGCCGTCTCGACCTCTCGTTCGTCATCGACTACTCCGACGCGCCGACCCCGTGGGACGCCGGGCTGGAGCGCGCGGTCGTGGCCGTGGAGCGGCTGCACGCCGCGGTGCCGCGCGGTGCGGTGCCGTCGGGGGCGGCGTCGCTGCACGACCTGGCCGAGCACCCGTGGATCCTGGCCAGCCCCAAGTCGCACTTCGGGCGCGCGATGCGCACCGCCTGCCAGCGGCACGGCTTCGCGCCGAAGATCAACCACGAGGTCGAGGAGCAGTCGACGGCGATGGCGATGGTGGGCGCCGGGCTCGGCATCACCCTCGTCTCCGACCTGGGCCTGCGGCTGCTGCGGCCGCCCGGGATCGACGTCGTCACGCTCACCACGCCGCTGCTGCGCACGGTGTCGATCGCCTACCGCCGCACCGCGTTCCGGCGCCCCGCGCTGCACCTGGTGATCGAGGCCGTGCGGGCTTCCGCGGCCGAGCTCGGGCTCGGCACCGAACCGGCTTTGCCCTGATCAGGGACTTCTTACAGGGTGGTGAACACCTCCTACACCGCAGGATCCGCCCTGAATTTGTCGTACCCCGCGTGTAGCGTCCGAAGACGAGAAGTTCCACCGAACAGGAACAGGAACGGGCATGACAGAGATGTCCACGGTGCACGATTTCCCCGAGAAGTCGGGTAGTGCGTCGAACCGCACCGCGCGGGTCCTGGCGGACCGCGCGGCCGGCGAGGCGTACGTCGCCTCGGTGTGTTTCAAGCACGGACCACCCCGCCTGACCGGCGTGGAGCTGGAGTTCACCGTGCACCACGCCGACGACCCGGCCAGACCCCTTGATCCCGACGTCCTCGCCGCGGCGCTGGGTCCGCACACCCCGCGGACCCTCCACCCCGGCAGCCCCGCCGCACCACTCCCGGCCGGCTCGCCCGTGAGCCTCGAACCCGGGTGCCAGGTCGAGATTTCCGCTCTTCCCCAGGCCTCCCTGCGTGAGCTCGACGCAGTCGTCACGGCCGACCTCCACCACCTGCGCGACCGCCTCGCCTCCCGCGGTCTCGTGCTGGGCGAAACGGGCATCGACGCCCACCGCGCGCCCCGCCGCCTCCTCCACACCCCGCGCTACGCGGCCATGGAGCGCCGGTTCGCGCCGATCGGACCGGGCGGCCTCACGATGATGTGCAGCACCGCGGGCCTGCAGGTCTGCGTCGACGCGGGGCAGCCGGAGCACCACGCGGCGCGGTGGGCGGCCGCGCACGCGATGGGCCCGCCGCTGCTCGCCCTCTTCGCCAACTCCCGCGTCCACGCCGGGCGCGACACCGGGCACGCCTCCGCCCGCTGGCTGGCGGTGCACGAAACGGAAGCGGTGCGCACGCGCACGGCCGCCGTGGCGGGCGACGACCCGGCCGGAGCATGGGCCGAGCGCCTGATGGACGTCCCCCTGATGGTGCTGCCCCGCGGCGACCGGCCGTGGGACGCGCCGGACGGGCTGACGTTCGCCGACTGGATCGACGGCCGGGGCGCGGCGGCGCTGCTGCCGCGGCCCACGGTGGCGGACCTCGACTACCACCTCACGACGATGTTCACGCCGGTCCGCCCGCAGGGGTACCTGGAGATCCGGTACCTCGACGCGCAACCGCCGGACGAGTGGCTGGCGCCGGTGGCCCTGGTGTGCGCGCTACTTGCCCGCCCGGCCACGGTCGACAAGGTGCGCGAGATCTGCGCGCCGGTCGAGGGCCGGTGGACCACCGCGGCGCGGCACGGCCTGGCCGATCCGGAGCTGGCGGCCGCGGCGGTGGCGCTGGCGGACCTCGGCTGCGCCGAACTGGGCGCGACCGGGCTGGCGGCGGAGTCGATCACCGAGATCAGCGAGAGCGTGCTGGGGCGCGCGTACCGATCGAGGAGCGAAGCATGAGCACGGAAGCACTGCACGACCTGAGCGCGCAGGACCTGCGCGCCCGCGCGGCGGAGGCACTGACGCGGGCCCGGGCGCGCAGCGTCGCACTGACCGACGCGGTGGACGACGAAGACCTGGTCCGCCAGCATTCGAAGCTGATGTCGCCGCTGGTCTGGGACCTCGCGCACATCGGCGTCCAGGAGGAGCTGTGGCTGGTCCGGGACGTCGGCGGCCGCGAACCGCTGCGCCCGGACATCGACGACATCTACGACGCCTTCCAGCACGCCCGCGCCGACCGGCCGGAGCTGCCGCTGCTCGGTCCGGCCGAGGCGCGCGCGTACGTCAAGCAGGTCCGCGAGAAGGCCTTCGACGTGCTGGAGCACGCGCCGATGGAAGGCAGGCGGCTGACCGAGCAGGCGTTCGCGTTCGGCATGATCACCCAGCACGAGCAGCAGCACGACGAGACGATGCTGGCCACCCACCAGCTCCGCAAGGGCGACCCGGTGCTGCACGCCCCCGAGCCGCCGCCCGCGCGGTCCGGCACGCTGCCGGCCGAGGTGCTCGTGCCGGGCGGTGTCTTCACCATGGGCACGTCGGCCGAGCCGTGGGCGCTGGACAACGAGCGCCCGGCCCATGAGATCGCCGTCGAAGCCTTCTGGATGGACACCGTCCCGGTGACGTGCGGTGCGTACGCCGAATTCCTCGACAGTGGCGGCTACGACGACCGGCAGTGGTGGAGCCCGGCGGGCTGGGCGTACCGGCAGGACAACGGCATCACCGCGCCGCGGTTCTGGAACCGGGAGCAGGACGGCTGGTGGCGGACCCGCTTCGGCGTCCACGAGCGGATCCCGGCCGACGAGCCGGTCGTGCACGTCTCCTACCACGAAGCCGAGGCGTACGCGGCCTGGGCCGGGCGGCGGCTGCCGACCGAGGCGGAGTGGGAGAAGGCGGCCCGGTTCGACCCGGCCACCGGCCGGTCGCGGCGGTTCCCGTGGGGTGACGAGGAGCCGACGGCCGAACACGCCAACCTCGGCCAGCGGCACCTGCGCCCGGCGCCCGCGGGTGCGTATCCGGCCGGGGCGTCGCCGACCGGCGTGCACCAGCTGATCGGCGACGTCTGGGAGTGGACCTCGACGGACTTCCACGGCTACCCGGGTTTCTCCGCCTTCCCGTACCGCGAGTACTCGGAGGTGTTCTTCGGCCCGGAGTACAAGGTGCTGCGCGGCGGCTCGTTCGGCACCGACTCCGCGGCGATCCGGGGCACGTTCCGCAACTGGGACTACCCGATCCGGCGGCAGATCTTCGCCGGCTTCCGCACCGCCCGCGACGCGGCCCCCGGCGAGGTGGGGTAGGCGCATGTGCCGCCACATCGGCTACCTCGGCGAGCCGGTCTCGCCCGCCGAGGCGCTCTTCCGCGCCCCGCATTCGCTGCTGGTGCAGTCCTACGCGCCGGCGGACATGCGCGGCGGCGGCTCGGTCAACGCCGACGGGTTCGGGCTGGGCTGGTACCCCGGCCCGGGCTCGCCGCCGCTGCGCCACCGGCGTTCGACTCCACTGTGGACGGACGAGACGCTGCCGCCGCTGGCCGCGGCGGTGACTTCGGGCGCGTTCGTCGCCGCGGTCCGCAACGGCACCACCGGCCTGCCGGTGACCGAGGCGGCCGCGGCGCCGTTCACCGACGGGCGCCGGCTGTTCAGCCACAACGGCGTCGTCCGCGGCTACCCGGACTCGCTGGCCGAACTGGCCAAGACCCTGCCGGTCACCGAACTGCTGACGCTGGAGGCGCCGACGGATTCGGTGGTGCTCTGGGCCCTGCTGCGGGCCCGGCTGGCCACGGGCGAGGACCCGCTGCGGGCGGTGGCGGGCCTGACCGCGGCCGTCGAGGCGGCCGCGCCCGGCTCCCGGCTCAACTTCCTGCTCACCGACGGCGAAACGCTGATCGGCACGACCTGGACGCACGCGCTGTCCGTGCTGGAGACCCCGGCCGGGGTGTGGCTGGCGTCCGAACCCCTCGACGGTGACCCGCGCTGGCGGCCCGTCCCCGAGCACCACGCCGTGCGCGCCACCGCGGCCGGCGTCGACCTGCTTCCCCTGACGACCCAGGAGCTGTCATGACCGAAGTCGACCTCGACCACCACCGCTCCGGCGACGCCGTCACCGCGGAACTGCGCGCGGACGTCGTCGCCGGGCTCACCGCGGCGCGGAAGTGGCTGCCGCCCAAGTGGTTCTACGACGCCGACGGCAGCGAGCTGTTCGAGAAGATCACCCAGCTGCCGGAGTACTACCCGACCCGCAGCGAGCGCGAGGTGCTGGCCGCGCACGCCGGCGACGTAGCGAAGCTGACCGGCGCGCACACGCTCGTCGAGCTCGGCTCGGGATCGAGCGAGAAGACCCGGCTCCTGCTCGACGCCCTCACCGGTCACGGCACCCTGGAGGCGTTCGTCCCGCTGGACGTGTCCGAATCCGCGCTGGCCGAGGCCGCCGAAGCGATTTCGAAGGACTACCCGGGCCTCGCCGTCCGCGGGGTGGTCGGCGATTTCACCCAGCACCTGGACCTGCTGCCCGACGGCCAGCCGCGGGTGGTCGCCTTCCTCGGCGGCACGATCGGCAACTTCCTGCCCGCCGAGCGCGCGGTGTTCCTCCGCTCGGTCCGCGAGGTCCTCGACGAGGGGGAGTGGCTGCTGCTCGGCACCGACCTGGTCAAGGACGCCGGGATCCTCGAACGCGCCTACGACGACGCCGCCGGTGTCACCGCCGAGTTCAACAAGAACGTGCTGCGGGTGATCAACGCCCGCCTCGGCGCGAACTTCGACGTCGACGAGTTCGAGCACATCTCCTACTGGGACGCGGAGAACGAGTGGATCGAGATGCGGCTGCGCGCCCGCCGGGAGCTGACCGTCGAGATCCCGGGCGCGGACCTGACGGTGAGCTTCGCCGCCGGTGAGCACGTCCGGACGGAGATCTCGGCCAAGTTCCGCCCGAGCGGGGTCGAGGCCGAGCTCGCCGCGGCCGGGTTCGCCCTCGAGCACTGGTGGACCGACTCCCAGCAGCGGTTCGGGGTGAGCCTGGCAAAATCCGTGCGTGGCTAATCCTCTCCGGGCCCTGGCCCGGGCCGCCGGCACGAAACCGTGGCTGATGCGCACCGCCCGGTTCGTCGTCTGGGCGGACAAGAAACTGCACCAGGCGTTCGGCGGCCGGGTGAGCCTCGTGGCGCTCGCCGGGCTGCCGTCGCTGCGGCTGACCACGACCGGCCGCAAGAGCGGGCTGCCCCGCGCCACCAACCTGCTCTACTACCCGCGCGGCGAAGGCTTCGTGCTGACGGCCTCCAACTGGGGCCGTCCGCACGATCCGGCGTGGGCGCTCAACCTGCGGGCGAACCCGAAGTGCGAGGTGGCGCTGGCCGGAAACCCGGTCGAGGTCGTCGCGCGGGAACTGCACGGAGCGGAGTACGAGCGGATGTGGCGCGAACTGCTCGCGTTCTGGCCGGGGTACGCGATGGAGCAACGCGAGGCCGCGCGGCCGTTGCCGGTTTTCGTCCTCACGCGGGTGGCCCGATAGGTTCCGACCATCCGTTCGGCCGGTGCCGGGATTCACCGCTTTGTGCCAGTCTCTCCCGGGTAGCGCGCCGTGACGACCTGCTCTCGCGGCGAGGTGCGTGACCTAGGGAGGGAACGTCTTGCCGAGATCCACACAGAGCCGGGTGCGGTCGTTCGCGCTGGTGGGGACGCTCGTGGCCGGTGCCGTGCTGGCCGCGCCGGCCGGGACCGCCGCCGCGGCCGAAGACGCGGCGGTCAAGCCCGCCGCCGTCGGCGCGACCCCGGCGGTCGCCTGGGGCGCCTGCGGGAGCGAGGTCCTCGCCGGTGTCCCCGCCGACCAGCTCGAGCTGTACAGCTGCGCGCGCTACCGCGTGCCGATCGACCACGACAACGCGTCGCTGGGCACCATCGACATCGCGCTGCTCAAGCGGGCCGCCCGCACGCCCGACAAGCGCGTCGGGTCGCTGTTCCTCAACCCCGGCGGCCCCGGCGGCCCGGGCCTGACCCTGCCGATCGCCGGTGAGGCGATCTTCCGGCCGCAGGTGCTCGACCGCTTCGATCTCATCGGCTTCGACCCGCGCGGGGTCGGCGACAGCAACCCGCTGCGCTGCTTCACCACCCAGGAGGACGCGGACGAGGTCTTCGCCGCCCAGATCGGCGTGCCGATTTCGCGCGCCGAAATCTCGGGCACCCTCGCCAGTTACCGCGACTACGGCCGGTTCTGCAAGAACAACGCCGGTGCGCTGCTGAACCACATGTCCACCAAGGACGTCGTCCGCGACCTCGACACGCTGCGCGCGGCGGTCGGCGACCGGAAGCTGAACTACGTCGGCTTCTCGTACGGGACGCTGATCGGCTCGACGTACACGGCGATGTTCCCGAAGCAGTCGCGGGCGATCGTGATCGACGGCAACGTCGACCCGGCGCTGCGCACCAGCGACGGCGTGCAGTACGACCGCGAACGCGCCCAGGGCTTCGAAATCGCGCTGGACGGCTTCCTGAAGCGCTGTGACCAGGTGGGCGAGCGGTGCGCGTTCAGCGACGGCAACCCGCGCGCGAAGTTCGACGAGCTGCGCGAGTACCTGCGCAAGCAGCCGATCACGCTCCCGGGCGCCGCTCCGCTGGACATCAGCCGGTTCACCGGCGGGGTGTCCAGCGCGCTGTACTCGCCGGCGCGGTTCGCGTCACTGGCTGCCGACCTGCAGAAGCTCTACACCGCCATCCACCCGGCGGGGGCGCAGGCACAGGCGCTGCAGGCGGCGCAGCTGAGCGTGCTCAACTCGGGCAAGCAGGGGCTCGCCGACCAGAAGCCGGACAGCCCGTACACCAGTGACGACTCCTACTTCGCCGTCAACTGCGCGGACAAGCCGTTCCGGATCAGGCAGGAGCAGGTGCCCGAGATCGCCGCGAAGTGGGAACGCGAATCGCGGACCTTCGGCCGCTACCAGGTGTTCTCCGACACCGCAGCCTGCCCGGTGTGGCCGGCCAGGAACCCGGACGCCTACCGCGGCCCGTGGCGGGCCAAGACCGACGTCCCGGTGATCGTGGTCGGCAACTACTACGACCCGGCGACGCAGTACAAGTTCGCCCAGCGGATGGCGGCCGAGCTCGGCAACACGCGGCTGCTGTCGGTCGACGCGTTCGGGCACTGCATCCTGGGTGACGCCCTCGGCGTCGACCAGGCCGTGGCCGACTACCTGACCGACCTGAAGGTGCCGGCGAACGGGCAGGTGTTCCAGCCCAACGTCCAGCCGTTCTGAGTGTGAGCCCGGTCCCGCGGCCCTTCCCCGGGCCGCGGGACCGGCTACCCTGGCGACGTTGATCATCGAACCAGGGAAGCGAGGTGAGCGGCACATGCCGACGGACAGTCATCGGACGGCCGGGCGCGCGCTCACCGGGGGTTTCCGGCGGGGCTGAGTCCGCACCGTCCCCTGTCCGGCAGTGCGCGCACGCCGGAAAAGAGCCGGAAATGACCATCTTCGAAATGCTGCTGCGCGTCGGCGCCGGCGTCGGCCTCGGTGCCGTCATCGGGATCGAGCGCCAGTTCCGCGCCCGGATGGCCGGGCTGCGCACCAACGCACTGGTCGCGGTCGGCGCGACGCTGTTCGTGCTGCTGTCGGCCCACGGCTTCGGCGGCCTGGCCTCGAGCGGCGACGCGGACCCGACCCGGGTGGCCGCCCAGATCGTCTCGGGCATCGGCTTCCTCGGCGCCGGGGTCATCCTGCGCGACGGCCTCAACGTCCGCGGGCTGAACACGGCCGCGACGCTGTGGTGCTCGGCCGCGGTCGGGGCGCTCGCCGGGGCCGGCCTGTACGTCGTCGCGGCGGCCGGGACCGCCGTCGTGGTCGGGGTGAACGTGGTGCTGCGCCCGCTCGGCCGCGTCGTCGACCGCCGCCCGGAAGCGGGCGACGAGACGCCGACGCGGTATGCGTTCCAGGCCGTCACCCGCGACGCGACGGAAGCCCACGTGCGGGCGTTGCTCGTGCAGTCGCTGACCCGCACGGATTTCCGCCTGCTCTCGGTGCTCAGCACCGACCGCGACGACCGCACGGTCGAGGTCCGGGCGGAACTGGTCGGCGACCAGCGCGACGACGCCCAGATGGAGGCCGCGGTTTCGCGGCTTTCGCTGGAACCGTCGGTCTCGAGCGTCCGCTGGGAGGCGGTGCCCGCATAACGCGGAGGGCCTCCCCGCTCGGCCGAGCGGGGAGGCCCTCCTTGACGCGGAAACCCTTACGCCTGTGTCATCTTCCGCAGCACGTACTGCAGGATGCCGCCGTTGCGGTAGTAGTCCGCCTCACCCGGGGTGTCGATGCGGACGTCCGCCTCGAACTCCACCTTGGAACCGTCTTCCTTGGTGGCGGTGACGTGCACCGTGCGCGGGGTCTCGCCGTCGTTCAGCTTCGCGATGCCCGAGATGTCGAAGGTCTCGGTGCCGTCGAGGCCGAGCGAGGAGGCCGACTCGCCCTGCGGGAACTGCAGCGGGATGACGCCCATGCCGATCAGGTTCGAGCGGTGGATGCGCTCGAACGACTCGGTGATCACCGCGCGCACGCCCAGCAGCGAGGTGCCCTTGGCCGCCCAGTCGCGCGACGAACCGGAGCCGTACTCCTTGCCGCCCAGCACGACCAGCGGCGTGCCCTGCTTCGCGTAGTTCTGGGCCGCGTCGTAGATGAACGCCTGCGGGGCGCCCTCGACGGTGAAGTCGCGGGTGTAGCCGCCCTGCACGTCGTCCAGCAGCTGGTTGCGCAGCCGGATGTTCGCGAAGGTGCCGCGGATCATCACCTCGTGGTTGCCGCGCCGGGAGCCGTAGGAGTTGAAGTCCTTCTTCTCCACGCCGTGCTCGGTCAGGTACTGCGCGGCCGGGGTGCCCGGCTTGATCGCGCCGGCGGGGGAGATGTGGTCGGTGGTGACCGAGTCGCCCAGCTTCGCCAGCACGCGCGCGCCGGTGATGTCGGTGACCGGGGCCGGCTCCGGCGTCATGCCCTCGAAGTACGGGGGCTTCCGCACGTAGGTGGACTCCAGGTCCCACTCGAAGGTCTTGCCCTCCGGGGTGGGCAGCGACTTCCAGCGCTCGCCGCCGTCGAAGACGTCGGCGTAGTCCTTGGTGAACATCTCCTGCGTGATCGCGTGGTCGATGGTCTCCTGGATCTCCTTGGCCGTCGGCCAGATGTCCTTGAGGAAGACGTCGTTGCCGTCCGTGTCCTGGCCCAGGGGCTGGTTCGCGAAGTCGAAGTCCATCGTGCCGGCCAGCGCGTAGGCGATGACCAGCGGCGGCGACGCGAGGTAGTTCATCTTCACGTCGGGGTTGATCCGGCCTTCGAAGTTCCGGTTGCCCGAGAGCACCGAGACCGCGGTGAGGTCGTTCTCCTGGATCGCCGCGGAGATCTCGTCCGAGAGCGGGCCGGAGTTGCCGATGCAGGTGGTGCAGCCGTAGCCGACCAGGTGGTAGCCCAGCTTCTCCAGGTACGGCCACAGGTTGGCCTTGGTGTAGTAGTCGGTGACGACCTGCGAGCCCGGCGCCATCGACGTCTTGACCCACGGCTTCACCGCGAGGCCCTTCTCGACCGCGTTGCGGGCGAGCAGCGCGGCGCCGAGCATGACCGACGGGTTCGAGGTGTTGGTGCAGGAGGTGATCGAGGCGATCACCACGGCGCCGTGGTCGAGGATGAACTCGCCGCGGTCGGCCGAAGACACCTTGACCGGCTTGGACGGGCGGCCGCTGCCGCCGTTGGCCGCCGACTGGAGGTCCACCGCGTCCTCGTCCTTGAACGACAGCGCGGCCGGGTCGGACGCCGGGAACGACTCCTCGACGGCCTCGTCGACCTTGGTGTGCGGGGTCTCCTGCTCACCGTTGACGTAGTCGTGGATCGACTTGCGGAACGACGACTTCGCGTCGGACAGCTCGATGCGGTCCTGCGGGCGCTTCGGGCCGGCGATCGACGGGACGACCGTCGAGAGGTCCAGCTCGAGGTACTCGGAGTAGGCCGCCTCGCGCGACGGGTCGTGCCAGAGGCCCTGCTCCTTGGCGTAGGCCTCGACCAGCGCGACCTGCTCGGCCGAGCGGCCGGTCAGCTTGAGGTAGCGGACGGTCTCGTCGTCGATCGGGAAGATCGCCGCGGTGGAGCCGAACTCCGGGCTCATGTTGCCGATGGTGGCGCGGTTGGCCAGCGGCACCTCGGCGACGCTCTCGCCGTAGAACTCGACGAACTTGCCGACCACGCCGTGCTTGCGCAGCATCTCGGTGATGGTCAGCACGACGTCGGTGGCCGTGACGCCGGCCGGGATCTCGCCGGTCAGCTTGAAGCCGACGACGCGCGGGATGAGCATCGACACCGGCTGGCCCAGCATGGCCGCCTCGGCCTCGATGCCGCCGACGCCCCAGCCCAGCACGCCCAGGCCGTTGACCATGGTGGTGTGCGAGTCGGTGCCGACGCAGGAGTCGGGGTAGGCCTGCCCGTTGCGGCTCATCACCGTGCGCGCGAGGTGCTCGATGTTGACCTGGTGCACGATGCCGGTGCCCGGCGGGACGACCTTGAACTCGTCGAAGGCGCCCTGGCCCCAGCGCAGGAACTGGTAGCGCTCGCGGTTGCGCTCGTACTCGATCTCGACGTTGCGCTCGAAGGCGTCGGCGCGGCCGAAGACGTCGATGATCACCGAGTGGTCGATGACCAGCTCGGCCGGGGCGAGCGGGTTGACCTTGTCGGGGTCGCCGCCGAGGTCGGTGACCGCCTCGCGCATGGTGGCCAGGTCGACGACGCACGGCACGCCGGTGAAGTCCTGCATGATCACGCGGGCCGGCGTGAACTGGATTTCGATCGACGGGTCGGCGTTCGGGTCCCACGAGCCGAGCGCACGGATGTGGTCGGCGGTGATGTTCGCGCCGTCCTCGGTGCGCAGCAGGTTCTCGAGCAGGATCTTCAGGCTGTACGGCAGGCGCTCGGCGCCCTCGACCTTGTTCAGGCGGAACACCTCGTACGAGGCGTCACCGACCTTCAGCGTGTCTTTGGCGCCGAAGCTGTCCTTGCTGGCGGGTGAGGTCACGTCTAACTCCAGTGGCGGGGACGCCGCGCCGGTGCGGCAGGGAAGTCCCGGGTCAGTTCGGTCGGTTCGGTGGGGCGAGTCTTGCGCACCCCCACCGTAGGACCGGATGCGGGATGGCACACCTCGCGGTCCTTCAAACAGTACGCGTGTCCTGTTTAACGGACAAGACGACACGCGGTGTGGGCTGCGCCATCCGGGCAACCGGCCCCGCCGGGGTCCCTCAATGAGGGGAATTGGTGCCTACGTTGTGTAAGTTTCCGCTGATGCTTGTGATAGTGGTGTGACTGCAGTGACGCGCGGTGTGCGCTGGTGAGCGGAGGTGGCGGTCTTGTTAGGACGGTGCGGGGAGCCGGGAGTGCCGCGCGTCCGCCGGGGACTCAGCGTGAGCACGCTCACGCTGGTGATCTTGTTCGGCGCCGGCGGCACGGGCCTCGCGGCGCCCCCGCCGCCGCCCAACCCCAGTGATTCGGAGATCCGGGCCGGCCAGGCCGACGCCAACGCGAAGGCCGGCGAGGTCGGCCGGCTGACCAACCAGCTGGCCCAGGCCGAGCAGAAGCTCACGCAGCTGCAGGACGACGTCGAACTCAAGCAGGAGCAGGCCAACAAGGCCCTGGTCGACCTGCAGGCCGCGCAGGACGACGCGGCGCAGGCGGAGAACGACGCGAAGGCCGCGCGCACCGAGGCGGACGCGGCCTCGGCGGCCATCGAGAAGGCCCGGGCGGACCTCCGGACGTTCGCCGCCGCGAGCTTCCAGCAGGGCAGCACGGTCGGCTCGCTCTCGGCGTACCTGAGCGCGGACAGCCCCAAGGACATGCTGGCCCGCGCCCAGCTGCTCGACTCCGTCGGTGGCGACCGGCTCAACGCCCTCGACCGGCTGCAGCAGGCCCAGACCGAGAAGTCCAACAAGGACGCCGCCGCCCGCAAGGCCGCCGAGCTCGCCCAGCAGAAGCAGGACGCGGCCCGCCGGGCGAAGACCAGCGCCGACGCCGCGCAGACCACCGCCGAGCGCGCCGAGGACGGCCAAGCCGCCCAGAACGCTCAGCTCGAGAAGAACAAGACCGACGTCGAGCAGCAGCTCTACGCCGCCCAGGCCAAGGTCAGCGGCCTGCAGGGGCAGCGGCAGCGCTACCAGGACTGGCTCGCCGAGAAGCAGCGCGAAGACGAGGAACGCGCGCGCCAGGCCGCGCTCGCGGCGGCCGGGGGCGGTGGCCGTCCCGCGGGCGGCCCGGCGCCGTCGGGTCCGGCAGGCTCGTCGATCGAGGCGGTGATCGCGCGGGCGCTGTCCAAGCTCGGCATGCCCTACGCGTGGGGCGGCGGCAACACGGGCGGGCCGACCCGCGGCATCCGCGACGGCGGCGTCGCCGACCGCTACGGCGACTACAACAAGATCGGCTTCGACTGCTCCGGCCTGATGATCTACGCCTTCGCCGGGGTCCGCGCGCTGCCGCACTACAGCGGCTACCAGTACTCGGCGGGCCGTCAGGTGCCGCTGTCCCAGATGCGCCGCGGCGACCTGCTGTTCTGGGGCGGCCCGGGCGGCATCCACCACGTCGCGCTCTACCTCGGCGGCGGGCAGATGGTGGAGGCGCCGCAGTCCGGCCTGCGGGTCCGGGTCGCCCCGGTCCGCTACGGCGGGATCATGCCGTACGCGACCCGGCTGGTGGGTTAGCCGCCGGCGGCCTTGAGCCTGCGCCAGCCGCCCGCGCGGTTGTTCGCGATGATCTGCCGGAACATCGCCGTCAGCGCCGGGGCGTTGATCCGCTCCCCCTCGCGGAAGGCGACCGTGCGCGCGGTCTTGTTGCCGTGGCCGGCGGTGATGATGCCCTCGGGGTCGGGGACGATGCCGCCGTCGTAGACGAACACGTTGACGTGGTCCTTCGCCGCCAGCAGGGCGCAGATGTTGCCGTCGAGCACGAAGTACGGCTGCCGGGTGCGCTTGATCGTCTCGACGACCTCGGGGTCGGCCGCGTGCACCAGCTCGCGGACCTCCCGGCAGATCGCCTGCTGCCACGCGGGCAGGGCGTCGATGTAGGCGTCCACGCGGGGCTCGACGACGTAGGTCATCGGACGAGTATGCGCGAAAACCCGTTCGACGTCCGGGTGGCCGCACCGTGAAGATCGGCCGGGTGGACGACGAACTGAACGCGCTGCGGCGCACCCGGATGCGCTGGAACACGCCCCTGTCGGAGCCGCACGCGGAGCTGCTGCTCGACCGGATGGCCCTGGCCGAAGGGCACCTGGTCGACCTCGGCTGCGGCTGGGGCGAGCTGCTGCTGCGGGCGGCGGCCCGGGCGCCGGGCCTGCGCGCGACCGGCGTCGACACCGACGTGACCGGCCTCGACCGGGGCCGGGCGGCGGCCGCGTCGCGGGGCCTGGCGGTGGAGTTCGCCGAGGCGGACGCCGCGACCTGGGCTCTCCCGGCCGAACGGGTGTTCTCCATCGGCGCCGCCCACGTCTTCGGCTCGACCGAGGCGGCGCTGGAAGCACTCGCCCGGCTGGTGCGGCCGTCCGGCCGGCTGCTCTACGGCGACGGCTTCTGGGCGGCCCCGCCGGGCCCGGCGGCCCTCGGCATCTTCGGCCCGGACCTGCTGACCCTGCCGGAGCTGCTCGACGCCGCGGCCCGGGCCGGCTGGCGCGTGCGGCACCTGAGCACCGCCGACCCGCTGGAGTGGGACGACTTCGAGTCGAGCTCGCGCGCCGGGTGGGAGGACTGGCTGGCGGCGCACCCGGCCGACCCGCGCGCGGACCGGGTGCGGGAGTGGCTCGACCGGCGGCTGCGCGAGTACGTCCGGCACTACCGGGGCGTGCTGGGCTTCACCTACCTCGTGCTGGGCCGCTAGGGTGCCTCGGTGCGCTACGCGGGGATCGTGGTGGCCGGTGGGGCGGCCCGCCGGCTGTCCGGTGTGGACAAGCCGGCCCTGTCGGTGGGCGGGAAACCGTTGCTGGCCCGCGCGATCCACGCCCTCGACGGCGCCGAGCGCGTGATCGCGGTCGGCCCCCGCCGTCCGGGCTTCGACGTGGTGTGGACCCGCGAACCGGTCCCGGGCACCGGGCCGGTGGCGGCGCTGGCGGCCGGCCTGCTCTTCGTGCCCGACGAAGTGGAGGCGGTGGTGGTGCTGGCCGCCGACCTCCCGGGCGTCCGCCGGTCCACAGTGGACAGGCTGACGGCGGCCATCGGCGACGGCGACGGCGCGGTGCTCGTGGACGCGGCGGGCAGGCGCCAATGGCTCCTCGGCGCCTGGCGGCTGGCCGCGCTGCGCGCGGCGGTCCCGGAGCAGGCGGAGAACGCGGAGAACGCGGCCCTGCGCCGGGTCCTCGGCGGGCTGGCGGTCGCCGAAGTCCCGGCGGAACGGGGCGAAGCGGACGACATCGACACGCCCGAGGACCTCGAGCGGCACCGCTGACCCCGGCCACGGCGGGGGTCGAAGGCACCGGCAAGCGCCCCAAGGCGGCCTTGGTTGCGTCTGGCGCACCGAACCGCCTTGGTTGCGTCAGGCGCACCGAAGGCCGCCTTGGTTGCGTCTGGCGCGCCGAAGAGGCCACCTCGGGGCGCTTCAGGCGAGCTCGGCGGTCTCCGGGTCGATGACCGCCGCCACCTCGCGGATCGTCGTTACCGGGAGCCGCCGGACCCGCTCCATCGGACGGCCCGTGCCGAGGTCACCGGCGACCGGCTCGGCGAGCCGGACCCGGGTCGTCCTCGCTCGGCCCGGCCGCCCGGTCGGGTCGAAGGGGGCTTCACAGGTGCCACACCGCTGACCGTGTTGGCTGATCGTGGGCGAAGTGCGGGGCGTCCGCGTGCCGGATGCGACCGGCGGCCGCGGGCGCAGTACGGTCGCACCGCGTGATCACCGTCGCGGGGGCGGCGCACGAGATTTCGAGGAGGCAGAGTGACCGAGCCCGGCTACGCCGAGGGCGGGAACGGCCAGCAGGCGACACCGGCGCGGGACGCCCAGTTGCTGGAGCGGACCGTGTTCGAGGTCAAGCGGATCATCGTCGGCCAGGACCGCCTGGTCGAGCGGATGCTGGTCGGGCTGCTGGCCAAGGGCCACCTGCTGCTCGAAGGCGTGCCCGGCGTGGCGAAGACCCTCGCCGTGGAGACGTTCGCCCGGGTCGTCGGCGGCTCGTTCTCCCGCGTGCAGTTCACCCCCGACCTGGTGCCCGCCGACATCCTCGGCACCCGCATCTACCGCCAGGGCGCCGAGCGCTTCGACGTCGAGCTCGGCCCGGTCGTGGCGAACTTCGTGCTCGCCGACGAGATCAACCGCGCGCCCGCCAAGGTCCAGTCGGCGATGCTCGAGGTGATGGCCGAGCGGCACGTCTCGATCGGCGGCCAGACGTTCCCGATGCCCGACCCGTTCCTCGTGCTCGCCACGCAGAACCCGATCGAGAACGAGGGCGTGTACCCGCTGCCCGAGGCGCAGCGCGACCGGTTCCTGTTCAAGATCGTCGTCGAGTACCCCTCCGCCGAGGAGGAGCGCGAGATCATCTACCGGATGGGCGTCACCCCGCCCACCCCGCACGAGGTGCTCAGCCCGGGCGAGCTGGTCCGGCTGCAGGGCGTCGCGTCGCAGGTGTTCGTGCACCACGCGCTGGTCGACTACGTGGTCCGGCTGGTGCTGACCACCCGGACACCGAACGAGCACGGCCTCGCCGACGTCGCCGGCTGGGTCTCCTACGGCGCTTCGCCGCGCGCGAGCCTCGGCATCATCGCCGCCGCGCGGGCGCTGGCCCTGGTCCGCGGCCGCGACTACGTGCTGCCGCAGGACGTCGTCGACGTCGTGCCGGACGTGCTGCGCCACCGGCTCGTGCTGTCCTACGACGCGCTGGCCGACGGCGTGCCGATCGACCACATCATCACGCGGGTGCTGCAGACGGTGCCGCTGCCGCAGGTTTCGGCCCGGCCGCAGGGCGGGACCGGCCCGGTCCCGGCGGGCGCGCCGGTCAGGTAACCCGGCGATGGCGAAGAACGAGAAGGGCGAGCGCCCTTCGTGGGCGCCGCCGATCCTGCGCGGCGACCGGATGGAAGCCGGGCTCCGCACCCTGGAGCTCGACGTCCGCCGCCGGCTCGACGGGCTGCTGCAGGGCAACCACCTCGGCCTGGTGCCGGGGCCGGGGTCCGAGCCCGGCGAGGCGCGCCCGTACCAGCCCGGCGACGACGTGCGCCGGATGGACTGGGCGGTCACCGCCCGCACCACGACCCCGCACATCCGCGAGACGGTGGCCGATCGCGAGCTGGAGACGTGGGTGGTCGCCGACCTCTCGGCCAGCCTCGACTTCGGCACCGCGCTGTGCGAGAAGCGCGACCTGGTGGTCTGCGCGGTCGCGGCGGTCGCGCACCTCACCGGCGGCGGCGGCAACCGGATCGGCGCGTTGATCTCCACCGGCGCGGACACCACGCGCATCCCGGCGCGCGGCGGCCTGGCGCACGCCCGCGGGCTGGTGCGCAAGCTCGCCGAGACCCCGCGCGCGGCCGAGGGCACCCGGGGCGACTTCGCCCAGGCCCTGGAGGCGTTGCGCCGTCCGCCGCGCCGGCGTGGCCTGGCCGTGGTGATCTCCGACTTCCTGGGCGACGAGTCCTGGGAGCGGCCGCTGCGGGCGCTGGGCGGGCGCCACGAACTGATCGCGATCGAAGTCCTCGACCCGCGCGACGTCGACCTGCCCGAGGTGGGCACCGTCGTGCTGGCCGACCCGGAGACAGGGAAACAGCGCGAAGTGCACGCTTCGGCCTTGCTGCGCAAGGAGTTCGGGGCCGCGGCCCACGCCCACCGGCAGAAGGTGGCGGCCGGTCTGCGGCGCGCGGGTGCGGCGCACCTGACGCTACGCACGGACGCCGACTGGATCGCCGACATGGTGCGGTTCGTCGTCGCCCGCAAGCGCCGCTGGTCGGGGGGTGTGGCGTGAGGGAGCCCGCGACCGGACCGTTCGGCACGGCGCTGCCGGCCAAGGCCGCACCGAGCGTCGGGGAGGTGCGCGCATGAGCTTGACGGGCTTCGCCTCGCCCTGGTGGTTCCTGCTGCTGATCGCGGTCGCCGCGGTCGTCGTCGGGTACGTGCTCGCCCAGCGCGCCCGCTGGAAGCGGACCATGCGGTTCGCCAACCTGGACCTGCTCGAGAAGGTCGCGCCGAAGAGCCAGGGCTGGGTCCGGCACCTGCCCGCCGTGCTGATCGTGCTGTCGCTGCTGCTGCTGACCGTGGCGCTGGCCGGGCCGACCGCCGAGCAGAAGGTGCCGCGCAACCGGGCGACGGTGATGCTGGTGATCGACGTTTCGCTGTCGATGGAGGCCACCGACGTCCTGCCGACGCGGCTGCAGGCGGCTCAGGAAGCCGCGACCAGCTTCGCGCGCAACATGACGCCGGGCATCAACCTGGGGCTGATCTCCTTCGCCGGCACGGCCACCGTGCTGGTCAACCCGACCACCGACCGCAACGGCGTGATCAAGGCGATCGAAAACCTGAAGCTGGCCCAGTCGACGGCGACCGGCGAGGGCATCTTCGCGGCGCTGCAGTCGGTGGAGAGCTTCTCCAGCGTCGTCGGCGGGGCGGACGGGCCGCCGCCGGCGCGGATCGTGCTGATGTCCGACGGGAAGCAGACCGTCCCGGAAGACCTGTACGCGGCGCGAGGCGGGTACACCGCGGCGCAGGCGGCGAAGCAGGCCGGGGTGCCGATCTCGTCGATCTCCTTCGGCACCACGCACGGTTCGGTCGACATCGACGGCAAGGCCCAGCCGGTCAGCGTGGACGACGAGTCCCTGCGCGAAATCGCCCGGCTGTCCGGCGGCGACTTCTACAAGGCGGCCAGCGCGGAAGAGCTGAAGAAGGTCTACGCGGACCTCGGCGAGCAGATCGGCTACGAGCTCAAGGACGCCGACGCGAGCAAGCCGTGGGTCGTGGTGGGCACGCTGATCCTCATGCTGGGCGCGGCGGCCAGCCTCTTCTTCGGGCAGAGACTCCCGTGACTCAGGCTCGGCGGACGCCGTACAGGCTTCCGCCGAGCAGGGTCACCCCGGAGAGCACGCCGCTGACGAAGGGCACCCACGCCGCGGCGGTCCCGAGCAGGGCGAGCCCGACGACGCCGAGTGTGGTCAGTACCCCGCCGACCACGAGGATCGAGCGCGTCTTCCATGCCGACGCCAGTGCGGCGAAGTGCAGCCCGACGATCGTGGCGATCCACGCGACGTTGGCCTGCACGGGCGCGTCCAGCAGGCTCAGCACGAAGAACCCGGCGACGAGCAGCACCACTTCGCCGATGACGATCACCCGGTAGCTCGGGCCGAACACCGGCCGGCCGTCGAGGGTCGGGCGTCCGCCGGCGCGGACGCCGACAACCACCACCGCCGCCAGGGCGAGCACGGCGAGGGCGCGCAGCACCCAGCCGAGCGCCGCGGGGAGCGGGTCACCGGAGTTGACCAGGACGAAGACCGTGCCGAACGCGGCGCCGATGAGCGCCCCCAGGAACTGCTGTCGCATCCGGCGAACCTACCGGAAGCCGTTTTGGCGCCACGCTTCGTAGACGGTGATCGCCGCGGTGTTGGCGAGGTTGAGCGATCGGTTGGACGGCCGCATCGGCAACCGCACGCGCTCGGTCACTTCGGGTGCCTCCTGCACCTCGGCGGGCAGGCCCACGGATTCCGGCCCGAACACCAGCACATCGCCCGGCGTGTAGGCGATGTCGGTGTACAGCCGGGTCGCGGCGGCGGTGAACGCGTAGACCTTGGCCGGCAGCAACACTTCCCAGGCCGCGGCGAGCGAAGCGTGGACGTGCACGCGCGCCAGGTCGTGGTAGTCGAGCCCGGCCCGGCGCAGCTGCTTGTCCTCCAGGGTGAAGCCGAGCGGCTCGACCAGGTGCAGTTCGCAGCCGGTGTTGGCGGCCAGGCGGATCGCGTTGCCGGTGTTGGGCGGGATTTCGGGGTGGTAGAAGAGAACGCGGAACACGGGCTCAGTCCCCGAGCAGGGCCGCGTAGACCTTGCGGACCGCGTCCGGGGGCGCCTGCGGGCGCAGGGTGGCAGGGTCGATGAAGACGTACCGGAGGGTCGCCGCCGCGACCGGGGTCTCGCCGCGGTGGATTTCGAAGTCGAAGATCAGCGACGTCGTGCCGAGGTGGTTCAGGTACTGGGAGACGACCAGCTCGTCGTCGTGGCGAGCGGGGGAGCGGAACTTGACGTTCGCCTCCGCGACCACCACGTCGGTGCCGTGCGCGAGGAATTCTTCGTGCGAGCCGAAGAGCGCCTTCTCCGCCTCGAAGGAGCACATGTCCACATAGGCCAGGTAGTGGGCGTTGAAGACGATGCCCTGGCCGTCGCACTCGTGGTAGCGCACGCGCAGCGGCATCTCGGCGATCGGGCGGCGAGGTGCGGTCACCGCATCAATCTAGTTCAGCCGTGGAGAGCCCGGTACGCGGCCGCTGCGCCCGGCTGCAGCGGCACCGGCTGCGTCCCGATCAGCGTCCGCACGTCGAGGAACTGCGTCCCGACGGCCTCGGCCGGGACCAGCGCCGTCGCGCGCTCGACCAGCAGCCGGACCACGGCCGCGGCGACGTCGTCCGGCAGCGAAGGCGCGCACACCAGGAGGTTCGCCACGCCGATCGTGCTCAGCGCGCCCACCCCGCGGTACGCGCCGTCGGGCACCTGGACCTGGTCGTACACCGGGCCGTAGGCCGCGCGCAGGGCCGGGACCACCGAATCCAGCGGCAGCAGCGCGATCGGGGTCGTGCGGGTGAGCTCGGCCAGCTTGGGCGTCGGGACCCCGCCGGACCACAGCATCGCGTCGATGCGGCGGCCGGCCAGCGCGCGGACCGCGTCGTCGAACAGCAGGTGGCGGGCGTCCACCGCCACGCCCGCGTTCGCGAACACGCGCTCGCCGAGCTGGGCGGCGCCGGAGCCGCCCGCGCCCAGGGACACCGGGCGCCCGGCGAGGTCGGCGAGCGTCCGCACCGGCCCGTCCGCCCGCACGACCAGCTGCAGGTAGTTCTCGTACACCCGGCCGAGCGCGAACAGTGGCACCTTCCCGGCGAACGGCGGCGCGCCGGCGAGCGCGGTCTGGGCGACGTCGGCGAGCACCAGCCCGAGGTCGGCCTGGCCGCGCTGCACGAGCCCGACGTTGGCCACGCTCGCTTCGGTCGGCACGGCGGTGGCGTGCAGCAGCGGTTCCGCGCGGTTCAGCTCGGCCGAAAGCAGCTCGGCGAAGGCCAGGTAGAACCCGCCGCGCTCGCCGGCGGCGATGGTGAGCGGGCGTTCCGGGCCGTGGTAGCCGGCCGTCGAACACCCGGCCAGCGCGAGGCCGAGGCCGCCGAGCAGGGCCGTGCGGCGGGTGAGCGTCATCCCGGCACCTCCCGCAGCGGCAGCGTGACGCGGACTTCGAGGCCGTGGGGGAGCGCCTGCCGCAGGTCGAGGACGCCGCCGCGGGTGCGCACCTGCTGCTGGGCGATGGCCAGGCCGAGACCGGTGCCGCGCGGCGCGCCTTCGCCACCGGCACGCCAGAACCGCTCGGTCGCCCGTGCTCTGTCCGCTTCGGACAGTCCGGGCCCGTCGTCGGTGACGACGAGGGTCGCGGTTTCCGCGCCGCTTTCCCAATCGGTCGTGATCTTCGCGCCGCGGCCGGCGTAGTGGACGGCGTTGTCCAGCAGCACGTCGAGGATCTGCGCGAGCTCGCCTTCCGGGCAGCGCACGGTCACCGGCTCGTCGTGTCCCGGTGGCGGGACGATCGTCGCACCGGCGTCCTCGGCGGCCGGGCGCCAGGCGTCGACGCGTTCGGCGAGCACGGACGCGAGGTCGCAGGCCTCGTCCGCGCCGCCGGCCGCGACCCGGGTGGCGGTGCTCTCGGCCAGTGCCAGCGCCAGCAGGCCGTCGAGGAGCTTTTCCAGGCGTTCGACCTCGGCGACGGTCGCCCGGTAGGTGGTGTCGTCGCCCTGGACGCGCCCGGCCAGGGAATCGACGCGCAGGCGCAGCGCGGCCATCGGGTTGCGGAGCTGGTGCGAGGCGTCGGCGACCAGCCGGTGCTGCTGCTCGGCGGCTTCGAGCACGGCTTCGGACATCCGGTTGACCTCGGCGGCCAGCGACCGCAGCTCGCGCGGCCCGGTGCGTTCCGGGACGTGCGCGCGGTGCCCGCCGGCCACCGCCAGCACCCCGGTTTCGAGCTCGTGCAGCGGCCGCACCATCCACCGGGCCAGCACCACGGCGAGCAGCACGAACACCATCGCGACCAGCACCGCGCCGGCCCCGATGGTGCCCCACCGGGTGGCGACGTCCGTGGCCGCCGCCGTCACCGACGCGCGCAGCACGACCACCCCGGACACCCGCGTTCCGGTGCCGACCGGGCGGGCGAAGAAGGCCGGTTCGGCCGACCACGGGTCCAGCCGGTCCACCCGCGGCGCCGGTTCGTTGCGCATGGTCGCCTCCACCAGCGCGCGCACCGCCGGGTCGCCCGCGGTCAGGCCGCCCGCCTGCACCAGCGGGAGGCGCCGGGCGTCGACGATGACGACGCCTTCGCCGTACAGCTGGGCGTAGCGCTCGGCGTCGGCGGCCAGGGCCGCGGGGTCGTGGGTGTCGACGGCTTGCTGGGCGAGCACGACGAACCGGTCGACGTCGGCGGTGCGGGCGATGACCAGCTGCTGGGTGCGCTGCTCGGCGGTGGCGGTCAGCAGCGGCCCGGCGAACGCGGCGACCACCGCGAGGGCGAGGGCGACCAGGACCACCAGCAGCCGGGTGCGCACGGGTCAGTCCCGGCCGAGCCGGTAGCCGAAGCCGCGGATGGTGGTGAGCAGGCCCGGCCGGTCGAGCTTGGCGCGCAGCCCGGTGAGGTGGACGTCGAGCGAGCGCGACACCGCGAGGTAGGCGTCGCCCCAGACCTCGTCCATCAGCTGCTGGCGGCTGACCGCGGTGCCGGGGCGCGCGGCGAGCACAGCGAGGATCTCGAACTCCTTGGTGGTCAGCCCGACGTCGTGCCCTCCGACCAGGACGCGGCGGGCGCCGAGGTCGATCTCGACGTCCTCGACGCGCACGACGTCACCGGCCGGGGTGGTGCGGGCCACCGCCCGCCGCACGACGGCGTCCATCCGGGCCAGCAGCTCGGCCAGCCGCACGGGTTTCGTCAGGTAGTCGTCGGCGCCGAGCCGCAGCCCGCGCACGACCGAGCGTTCGTCGCCGCGCGCGGTCAGCACGATCACCGGCACCGGCGAGACGGCCCGGATCTTGCGGAGGACGTCGAGGCCGTCGAGGTCGGGCAGGCCCAGGTCCAGCAGGACGAGGTCGGCCGCGCGGTGGTGGTGCAGCGCGTCGGCCCCGCGGGCGACGCTGGTGACGGGATGACCGCGCGCGTGCAGCGACTCGGCGAGCGCGCCGGCCACACCCGCGTCGTCTTCGACGAGGAGCACGCGCACGGTCATCCCCTTGTCAGCGCTTCTCCAGCTCGGAGGTCTTGGAGGTTTCCCGCATTGTGCCGTAGACGATCAGGGACACCAGGACACAGCCCGCGACGTACCAGAAGAACACCGTCTCGTGCCCGGCGCTCTTCAGCGCCTGCGCGATGAGCTCCGCCGTGCCGCCGAAGACGGCCACAGTGAGCGCGTACGGCAGCCCGACGCCGATCGCGCGGATCTTCGTCGGGAACAGCTCGGCCTTCACGATCGCGTTGATCGAGGTGTACCCGGCGACGATGACCAGCCCGGCCAGCACGAGGAAGAACGCGCCGACGGGGTTGCGGGTCGAGCCCATCACCGTCATCAGCGGGACGGTGAGCAGGGTGCCGCCGACGCCGAAGAACAGCAGCAGCGGGCGGCGGCCGATCCGGTCGGACAGGCGCCCGGCGACCGGCTGCAGGATCGCCGCGACCAGGATCGCGCAGAACAGCACGATGGTGACCTGCCGCCGCGGGATGTGCGCGGTGTTCTCCAGGAACTTCTGGCTGTAGGTGGCGAAGGTGTAGAAGCCGACCGTGCCGCCGAGGGTCAGGCCGACCACGAGTGCGATCTCCTTGGGGTACTTGACGAGCGCACGCAGGGTGCCGCGTTCGCCCTTGCCGTCTTCGGCGGTGCGCCGGTAGCTCTCGGACTCGTCCATGCCCCGCCGCAGCCACATGACGGTGAGCGCGGCGACCGTGCCGACGGCGAAGGCGATCCGCCAGCCCCACGAGGTCAGCTGCTGCTCGGTGAGCAGCGCCTGCAGGATCAGCTGGAGACCGAGCGCGAGCAGCTGGCCGCCGTAGAGCGTCACGTACTGGAAGCTCGAGTAGAAGCCGCGCTTGCCGGGGGTGGCCACTTCGGACAGGTAGGTCGCCGAGGTGGAGTACTCGCCACCGACGGAGAGCCCCTGGACCAGCCGCGCGGTGAGCAGCAGGATCGGCGCGGCGATCCCGATGGTGTGGTAGCTCGGCGTCACGGCGATGAGCAGCGACCCGCCGGCCATCAGCGTGACCGAGAGGACGAGCGCGCTGCGCCGGCCGAACCGGTCGGCGAACCGCCCGAGCATCCACCCGCCCAGCGGCCGCATGAGGAACCCGACGGCGAACACGGCCGCGGACCCGAGGAAGGCGGCGGTGGTGTCGGTCGTGGGGAAGAAGGACTTGGCGAAGTAGGTGGTGAACGCGGCGTAGGCGTACCAGTCGTACCACTCGACCAAGTTGCCGATCGAGCCGCGCAGCACGTTGCCGATCACGCGCTTTTCGCTGACGGCCCCCTCGCTCGTGGGGCTGATCCGGGTTGTCATCGTCGACCTCCTGTGTTGCGACTCACGGTGACCAATGGCCGGATGAGCGGCAAGGCGGGGAGGCAGTTCCTAACACGCGCTTAGGACGGTGATGTTCTCCGGCGTTCTTGCGACGGGTCAGTCCGCGGGCCACTCGTACGACAGCTCGTAGCGATCGCGCACGGTGACCTCTTTCCCCTCGGCTATTGCGAGCTGGCCGGCTACGCGTGCGTCGGCGGGTTCGAAGCGGATCTCGACGGACGTCGACGGTGTGAACCCGCGTGTCGCGGCGTCGGCGAGGAACGCGCCGCGGTTTCCCTCGCGTGCGTCGCGGGAAAGTCGCGATCGGGCGATTCGCCGAATGCCGGCCCGCGGGCGCACGAAGACGCCGCGTCCGTGCTCCGAGACGATCAGGCCTTCGCTGCGCAGCACATCGACGGCCTCGCGGACCGTCGGTCGCGAGACGCTGTACGTCTCGACAAGGTCGTGTTCGCTGGGCAACTTCGTGCCGGGTGCGAACCGGCCGGAGACGATCTTCTCGCGAAGATCGGCCGCGACCTGGCGGAAGGCCGGGACTCCGGGGGATGGATCGACCATGTCCCGAGCCTTCCCCTTGCCAACTCGTCTTGACAAGCTGAATCGTGATTGGCACTGCCGGCCATCAACATGTCAGGACGAGTAGCGGTGAGGCGGGAAGGTGGCGGCGGTGATCCACAGCCACCCGGAGGCGATGCATCCGGTCGTCGAGGGGGAGCGGCATCGGGCCAGGTCGACGGGGATTCCCGTGGCGGCGCAGGGCACCACCGGGCCACGGCGGTCTTGCGGCGCTCGACGATACGAAGATCGTCGAGAACGGTGCGGGCGGATCGGGGAACCCTGCGTCGACCTCCTGTGTTGCGACTCACGGTGACCAACCAGCGGGTAACCAGCAAGGTCGGGAGGCAGTTCCTAACACCCGCTTAGGACGGTCGCGGCGAGCCCCGGGCGCGGGTGCGCGACCCCGCGGCCCTGCCGATAACCTCGTGCCCGACAGCAGCGCACGGCGGAGAAGAGGGAGAACACAGTGGGACGGTCCGTTCTGGTCACCGGGGGCAACCGGGGCATCGGTCTGGCGATCGCCCGGGACCTCGCGGAGCAGGGGCACCGGGTCGCCGTCACGCACCGTGGGTCGGGTGCGCCGGAGGGGCTGTTCGGGGTGCAGGCGGACGTCACCGACACCGAGCAGGTCGACGCCGCCTTCAAGCTCGTCGAGGAGCAGCAGGGGCCGGTCGAGGTGCTCGTCTCCAACGCCGGGCTCACCGACGACACGCTGCTCATGCGGATGAGCGACGAGCAGTTCGAACGCGTCCTGAACGCGAACCTCACCGGCGCCTTCCGGGTCGCGAAGCGGGCCTCCCGCGGCATGCTGCGCGGCAAGTGGGGCCGGTTCGTCTTCATCTCCTCCGTCGTCGGTCTCTCCGGCTCGGCCGGGCAGGCCAACTACGCCGCGTCCAAGGCCGGGCTGGTCGGGTTCGCCCGCTCGCTGGCCCGGGAGCTCGGCTCGCGCAACATCACCTCGAACGTCGTCGCGCCCGGGTTCGTCCACACCGACATGACCGACGAGCTGCCCGAGGCGCGCAAGAAGGAAATCCTGGCGCAGGTGCCCTCCGGCCGGTACGCCGAGCCGTCGGAGATCGCCGCCGCCGTGCGCTACCTGGCTTCCGACGAGGCCGGCTACGTCAACGGTGCCGTGCTGCCCGTCGACGGCGGCCTCGGCCTCGGCCACTGACACCATCCGAAACCCGAGACTTGGAGGACCCGTGCCCGGACTGCTCGAAGGCAAGCGCCTGCTGATCACCGGCATCATCACCGACGCTTCGCTCGCCTTCCACGCGGCCAAGATCGCGCAGCAGGAGGGCGCCAAGGTCGTGCTGACCGGCTTCGGCCGGATGTCGCTGGTCGAGCGCATCGCGAAGCGGCTGCCCGAAGAGGCACCGGTGATCGAGCTGGACGTCACCAACCAGGAGCACCTGGACTCCCTCGCGGACAAGGTCCGCGAGCACGTCGACGGCCTCGACGGCGTGCTGCACTCGATCGGCTTCGCCCCGCAGACCTGCCTCGGCGCGCCGTTCATGGACGCGCCCGCCGAAGACGTCAAGACCGCGATCGAGATCTCGACGTACTCGTACATGTCGCTGGCGAAGGCGTGCCTGCCGCTGCTGGGCCGGGGTTCGTCGTACGTCGGCATGGACTTCGACGCGCGGGTCGCGTGGCCGGTCTACAACTGGATGGGCGTCGCGAAGGCCGGCCTCGAGTCGGTCAACCGGTACCTCGCCAAGGAGCTGGGGCCGCAGGGCATCCGCGTCAACCTGGTCAGCGCGGGCCCGATGAAGACGATGGCCGCCAAGTCCATCCCGGGCTTCGTCGACCTGGAGGACGGCTGGGGCGAGCGGGCGCCGCTCGGCTGGGACAGCACGGACCCGGACCCGGTGGCCAAGAGCGTCTGCGCGGTCCTGTCGGACTGGCTCCCCGCCACCACCGGCTCGATGATCATGGTCGACGGCGGGGTCCACTTCCTCGGCGTCTGAGTTTCACACGGCCGCGAGCTCACGGTCGTCGCTGCGCTGCACGGCGGCGGCGACCGTGAGCGCGGCCAGCGTGGCCACGCCGAGGGCGATCCCGGTCCACGCCACGCTCGGGAAGCCCAGCCCGGCGTCGATCGCGACCCCGCCCAGCCACGGCCCGGCGGTGTTGCCGACGTTGAACGCCGAGGTCGTGCTCGCGCCGACGAGCGTGGGCGCGTCGCCGGCGGCCTGGAACGCGCGCAGGTTCAGCGCCGGGTTCGCGCCGAACGCGGCCACGCCGAAGACGAGCACGGCCGCCACGGCCACCAGCGCGTCGGTGGTGAGGGCGAGCACGAGCAGAGCGGCCAGCGCCAGGGCGAGACAGCCGTAGAGCGTCGCGAACGGCCGCCGGTCGGCCAGCCGGCCGCCCGCGCTGATCCCGATCAGCGCGCCGACGCCGAACAGCGCCAGGACACCGGGCACCCAGCCCTCGGCGAGCCCGTCGGTCTCGGTCAGCAGGGGCGCCAGGTAGCTGAAGGCGGCGAAGATCATGGCCTGGCACAAGGCGATCACGCCGAGCGCGAGCCAGACCCGGCCGCGGCGGTAGAGCCGCAGTTCGCCGCGCACGCTCAGCGGCCCGCCGGTCGTCTCCGGCACCAGCAGGGCCACGCCGGCCACCGCGAGCAGTGTCACCACGGCCACCGCCCAGAACGCCGTCCGCCAGCCCGCGTGCTGGCCGAGGAACGTGCCGGCGGGCACCCCGGCGATGTTCGCCACGGTCAGCCCGCCGACCAGCACCGCCATCCCGCGCCCGCGCCGTTCGACCGGCACGAGCGCGATCGTCGTCGCCAGCGCCACGGCCCAGAACCCGGCGCAGGCGAGGGCCGCGACCACGCGGGTCGCGAACAGGAGCGCGTAGCCCTCGGCGAGCGCACCGACGACGTGCGTCACCGCGAACACGCCGAGCAGGGCCAGCAGCGTGCGGCGGCGGGGGAGCCGCAGCGTCCCGATCGCCAGCAGCGGCGCGCCGACGACCATGCCGACCGCGAACGCCGAGATCAGCAGCCCGGCGTCGGGGATGCTCACGTGCAGGTCGGCGGCCATGCCGGGGAGCAGGCCGGTGATCATGAACTCGGACGTGCCCAGCGCGAACACGCTGAGCCCGAGGACGAAGACGGCCAGGGGCATGGTTTCTCCTCCTGTTGTGTATTGATCAGTCCAAAACTCGGGCGTGCGCAGCACCGGCGCGGCGGTCCCTAGCGGACGAGCGCGGAAAGGGCGATGTCGGCGACCGCGTGCATGCTCTCGCGGCTGGTGCCGCGGCGGGCCATCACCCGCAGGCCCGACGTCGTGCTGAGCAGGAACTCCGCCACCTCGGCGGGATCCAGGCCGTCCCGGAGGCTGCCGTCGAGCACGCCCTCCCGGACGCACTCGGCGAACATGGCGAGGTTCCGGTCGGTGTCGGCCTGCAGGGCGGCACCCACCTCGTCGTCGGGCAGGCCCAGTTCGGCCAGCGTGTTGACCACCAGGCAGCCGCGGCGGCGCTCTTCGAGATCGTCCTCGATCGCGCTGTCGAAGACCGCGGCGATCCGTTCGGCCGCGGTGCCCGGGCCGTCGAGGATCGCCTGGCGCTTGTCCAGCTGCGTGGTCGTGTAGTGCGCCAGCGAGCGCCGGAACAGGGCCCGCTTGCTGGTGAAGGTGTTGTAGACGCTGCTGCGGCCGAGCCCGGTGGCCTCGCACAGGTCCTGGGTCGAGGTCGCTTCGTAGCCGCGTTCCCAGAAGGCGTGCATCGCCTTCTCGACGGCGGCGGTCTCGTCGAACTCCCGTGGCCTGGCCATGGGCAGACCCTACCACGGTTTTGTACTGACCGATTCATAATGGGGACCGGGTCAGCGTGCGGCCCGCCACAACGGCAAGATGACGGGGTGGGATACGACGCGTTGCTGTGGCTTTCGTTCGGCGGTCCGGAAGGGCCCGAAGACGTCATGCCGTTCCTCGAAAACGTGACCAGGGGCCGGGGGGTGCCGCGCGAGCGGCTCCTGGAGGTCGCCGAGCACTACCAGCACTTCGGCGGGGTCTCGCCGATCAACAAGCTGAACCGCGACGCGATGGCCGCGGTCGAGAAGCAGCTCTCGGCGGCCGGCATGGACCTGCCGGTGCACTTCGGGAACCGAAACTGGCACCCGATGGTCGAGGAGACCCTGGCCTCGCTGACCTCGGAGGGCGCGAAGCGGGTCCTCGTGTTCCCCACGAGCGCGTACGGCGGCTACTCGGCGTGCCGCCAGTACGACGAGGACATCGAGCGCGCCCGCGCGGCGGTCGGTGCCGAAGCCCCCGAACTGGTGAAGATCCGCCAGTTCTTCGACCACCCGCTGTTCGTCTCGGCGGTCGCCGACGGGGTCCGCGCGGCCCACGCGTCGCTGGGCGACGAGCCGGGCATCCGCACGGTGTTCACGGCCCATTCGGTGCCGGAGAGCGCGGACCGCGCCTCGGGCCCGCCCGCGGAAGGCGGCCGCCGGTACTCCCGCCAGATCGCGGAGGCGGCACGCCTGGTGGCGGCCGAGGCCGGGATCGCGGAGTACGACGTCGTCTGGCAGTCGCGGTCCGGGCCGCCGCAGGTGCCGTGGCTGGAGCCGGACATCGTCGACCACCTCGACGCGCTGCACGAGCAGGGCGTTCCGGGCGTGGTCGTGTCGCCGATCGGGTTCGTGTCCGACCACCTCGAGGTGATCTGGGACCTGGACAACGAGGCGGCGGAACGCGCGGCCGAGCACGGGATGAAGTTCGCCCGCGCGGCGACGGCGGGGGCCGACCCGCGGTTCGCGGAGCTGGTGGTGGAGCTGATCCGCGAGCACACGCACGGCGTGGCGCCGCGCAAGCTGTCGCCGTTCCCGTCGGCGGGCTGCACGGTCAACGGCGCGCCCTGCGCGATCGGCTGCTGCGAACCGGCGAAGCGCCCCGCCCGTTAGGTCCGGCGCCCCACGAGGTGGAAGACGCGGCTGAGCCGGCGGTACGGATCCCGCCGGCCGGCCTCGAACTCGACGGCCGCGATGCGCTCGGCTTCGGCCGGGTCCGGCGGAGCTCCGCTGAGCTCGAGCCAGTCGACGAACAGCCAGACCCCGTACCACTGAACGGGTTCCACGCCGCGGCGGCGAAGCGCTTCGCTCAGTTCTTCCACGGTGTCGGCGCGGGTCGGCAGGCCCAGCACCCCGGTTTCGGTGCGGGTGCCGAACGCTTCCAGGGCGTCTTCCCAGCGTCCTTCCATGGCGGGGCGGACCGCCGCGGCGTCGGCGTTGCCCGTCATGATCGAGACGAGCCCGCCGGGCGCGACGCACCGGCACAGCTGGTCGAGCACGGGGTCCGGCTGGTCGAGGTAGCCGAGCACGCCGTGGCACAGGACGGCGTCGAAGCGGCGGCCGGCGACCGCCGCCGAGGCGTTCGCGCCGTCGGCCTGCACCAGCCTCACCCGGTCCGGCAGCCGCTGCCGGGCCTTGGCCAGCATCGCCGCCGACGAGTCGAGCAGGGTGACGTCGTAGCCCGCCCGGACCAGCGGGAGCGACTGGTGACCGGCCCCGCCCCCGACGTCCAGCACGGAGGCCGGTGCGGTAGGCAGGTGCTCCAGCAGCTGCCGGTGCATCACATAGGTGCGCACGCGCCCCTTGGCCGACGCGTAGGCCCCGTCGGCGAAATCGCCGGCCACCGCGGCCCAGGTGTCGCCCGGCACCGCGCTAGCCTTCGCGGGCCGTCTGCTCCGCGAACACCCGCACCGCTTCGTTGACCGCCGCGCAGCGGGCCGTCCGGACCGCGTCCGACAGGGGCCGCAACGCCTGCGCACGCAGCGAAGAAGCCGAGGCCGACAGCGCGCCGCCCGGGTCGTCCGAGGACGCGATGGCCAGGATCGCCGCGATCTCTTCGGACCGCTGCAGCACGCGCAGCGCGCGGCCCGGCGTGCCGGCCGGCCAGTCGACGTCCGGCCGCGAGCGCAGGTGGGCCGACAGCTCCGCGCGCACGCCCGGCCGGTCCGAAGCCACGTCGAGGGACTGCAACGCCCCGGCGCTGGCGCGGATCGCGTCCGTCAGCCCGTGTTCGGCCTCGCCGAGCGGGACGTACTCCGGGGTCGACGGCGACGGCAGCGAGTAGACCGTCCAGCGCACCAGGCCTTCGGCGATCGGCTCCGGCACCAGGCCGAACCCGAGGTCGGGCAGCACCAGCGCGTCACCCGCGCGCAGCGCCGCTTCGGTGAAGGGGCCACCGCCGCCGAGGCCGCGGACGTCGCCCGGGACCGGCAGGACCAGCTGGAGGGATTTCGCTCCTTGCGAACGCAGCGCCATCAGCAGCTGCACCGGCGTGGCCGCCCGGTTGAACGCCAGCGGGAGCGCGAAACTGTCGGCCGCGGCCGCGTCGGCGGCCACGACGTCATGGGCCTCACCCCACGCGAGCAGGGCATCGAGGACATCGTCGGACGCGGCGGCCCCGTTGAGCCACGCGCTCGACCAGACGGCGAAAGTCGCACTGGGACGGCACACGACGCCCTATTTTACCTGGCCCGCGGACAACACAGCAGTGCGCCCACGCTGGAGCCGCTCCACGTCGACGCACCGCCGATCCGGCAGTAGCGTCGAGGAGGTGAACGCTGTTCCAGACGCTCTTCCCCGCACCGCCGGGGCCCTGCGCGCGGCCGGGTACGAGCCGCGCCCGATCGCGCAAGAGATCCACGACAACCTGCTGACCGCGCTCAAGAACGGCGAAGACGCCTGGCCCGGCATCGTCGGGTTCTCCCGCACCGTGCTGCCGCAGCTCGAGCGCGCGCTGCTGGCCGGCCACGACGTCGTCCTGCTCGGCGAACGCGGCCAGGGCAAGACCCGCCTGCTGCGCACCCTGGCCGGCCTGCTCGACGAGTGGACGCCCGTCATCGAAGGCTCCGAGCTGGGCGAACACCCGCTGCAGCCGATCACGCCCGCGTCGATCCGGCGCGCGGCCGAGCTCGGCGACGAGCTGCCGGTGGGCTGGCGCCACCGCTCCGAGCGCTACACCGAGAAGCTCGCCACGCCCGACACCTCGGTCGGTGACCTGATCGGCGACGTCGACCCGGTGAAGGTCGCCGAAGGCCGCAGCCTCGGCGACCCGGAGACCATCCACTTCGGCCTCGTCCCGCGCGCCCACCGCGGCATCGTGGCCATCAACGAGCTGCCCGACCTCGCCGAGCGCATCCAGGTCGCGCTGCTGAACGTGATGGAGGAGCGCGACATCCAGGTCCGCGGCTACACGCTGCGGCTGCCGCTGGACGTGCTGCTCGTGGCCACCGCGAACCCCGAGGACTACACCAACCGCGGCCGGATCATCACCCCGCTGAAGGACCGCTTCGGCGCCGAGATCCGCACGCACTACCCCCTCGACGTCGAGGCGGAGGTCGCCGTCGTCCGGCAGGAAGCGAACCTCGTCGCCGAAGTGGGCGAGCCGCTGCTGGAGGTGCTCGCCCGGTTCGTCCGGAACCTCCGGGAATCCACGGTGATCGACCAGCGCTCCGGCGTCTCGGCGCGGTTCGCCGTCGCCGCGGCGGAAACCGTGGCGGCCGCGGCGCTGCGGCGAAGCGCGCTGACCGGCGAGGAGCCCGCGGTGGCCCGCCCGGTCGACCTGGACGCCGTCCCGTCGGTGCTGCGCGGCAAGATCGAGTTCGAGCCCGGCGAAGAGGGCCGCGAAATCGAGCACCTCGTGCACCTGCTGCGGATGGCGATCGCGGAAACCGCGCGCGACCGGTTCGCCGGCCTGGACCTGCGGCCGCTGGCCGACGCGGTCGGCGAAGGCCACCTGGTCTCCACCGGCGAGCGCGTGCCGGGCAAGGACGTCCTCGCGGCCCTGCCGGAACTGCCGGTGCTGCACGAGGTCGCCCAGCGGGCAGGCGTCGCCGCCGACGAGCCCGCCGGGCGGATCGCGGCCGCCGTCGAACTCGCCCTCGAGATGTTGTTCCTTTCGCGAAGGCTCGCGAAGGATTCCGACGACGCGACGACCGTCTACGGCCGATGACCGCGGTCCCGCTTCCCGACGGCTACTCCTACGGCCCGTGGCACGACGGGCCGGACCCCCTCGCGCCGCCGGCCGACCTGCGCGACGCGCTCGACGAGATCGGCCAGGACGTCATGGCCGGAGCGTCGCCGCGGGCCGCGCTGGAGGAGATGCTGCGGCGCGGCACGAACCGCACCGCGGGCCTCGACGAGCTGACCCGGCGCCTGTGGCAGCGCCGCTCGCAGATCCAGCGGCGCAACAACCTCGACGGCACGCTGCAGGAGGTCCAGCGCCTGCTGCAGGAGGCCCTCGACGCCGAACGCCGCGAGCTGTTCCCGGACCCGGACGACGACGCCCGGTTCCGCGAGGCCCAGCTCGACGCGCTGCCGCCGGGCACGGCCGCGGCCGTCAACGAGCTGGCGAACTACGACTGGCGGTCCGAGCAGGGCCGCGAGAACTACCGGAAGATCCGGGACCTGCTGGGCCAGGAGCTGATGGAGTCCCGGTTCCAGGGCATGAAGCAGGCGCTGCAGAACGCCGGGCCCGAGGACGTCGAGCGGATCAACGAGATGCTGGGCGATCTCAACGACCTCCTCGAAGCGCACGCCCGCGGCGATGAGGACATCCAGCAGCGCTTCGAAGACTTCATGGGCAAGCACGGCGAGTTCTTCCCGGAGAACCCGCGCACCGTCGAGGAACTGATCGACGCGCTGGCCGAGCGGTCGGCGGCCGCCCAGCGGATGCTGAACTCGATGTCGGCCGAGCAGCGCGCCGAGCTCGCCGAGCTGACCCAGCAGGCGTTCGGCGACCCGCGCCTGGCGCAGCAGCTGTCCCGGTTGGACGGTCAGCTGCGCGCGGCGCGGCCGGGCGAGGACTGGACGGGTTCGGCGCGCTTCCGCGGCAACAACCCGCTGGGCATGGGTGAAGGCGCCCAGGCCATGCAGGACCTCGCCGAGCTGGACGCGCTGGCCGAGCAGCTCGGCCAGTCCTACCCCGGCGCGCGGCTGGAGGACATCGACCTGGAGGCGCTCGAGCGCCAGCTGGGCAAGGACGCGGGCGTCGACGCTCGCCGGCTGGCCGAGCTGGAGCGCGAACTCCGTCGCCAGGGCCTGTTCGAACGTGCCGCCGACGGCTCGCTCCGGCTGTCGCCCAAGGCGTTGCGGCGGCTCGGCGAAACGGTGCTGTCCGACATCGTGAACGCCCTGCGCGGCAAGACCGGCGAGCGCGAAACGGAGTCGGCGGGAGCGGCCGGCGAGCCCACCGGCGCGTCGCGGCCGTGGCGGTTCGGGGACATGCAGCCCTGGGACGTGCCGCGGACGATCCGCAACGCCGTCCTGAGGTCGGTGTCGGTGGGGGAGCGGCAGGTCCGGCTGGACGTCGAGGACGTCGAGGTGGTCGAGACCGAGCACCGGACGCGGGCGGCGGTGGCGCTGCTGGTCGACACGTCGTGGTCGATGGTGCAGGAAGGCCGCTGGCTGCCGATGAAACGCACGGCGCTGGCGCTGCACCAGCTGATCAGCACCCGCTTCCGCAACGACGCCCTGCAGCTGATCACCTTCGGCCGCTACGCGCAGTCGATGGAGCTGCCGGAGCTGGTCGGCCTGGAGGGCGCGTGGGAGCAGGGCACCAACGCCCACCACGGGCTCCTGCTGGCCGGGCAGCACCTGCGACGGCACCCGGACGCCCAGCCGGTGGTCCTGATGGTCACCGACGGCGAGCCGACGGCCCACCTGGAACCCGACGGCGAGGCGGTCTTCGACTACCCGCCCCAGCCGCGGACCCTCCACAAGACACTGTCCGAAGTGGACCGCCTGGCCAAGCTGGGCGCGTCGATCTCGGTGTTCCGACTGGGCGACGACCCGCGGCTGACCTCGTTCGTGGACCTGATCGCCCGCCGCTCGGGCGGCCGGGTGATCGCCCCGGACCTGGACGGCCTCGGCGCGGCGGTGGTCGGGGACTACCTGCGCACCCGGCGGTGACGACAGGCGGGCGCGCACCCCGCGCCCGCCTGTCCTCAGAGCCCGATCCCCAGCCGGTCGCGGACCGCCGCGATCACCTTGTCCGTCTGCGCGCGCAAGGCGGCCGTCCCGGCCTGCTCGTCCGCCGAGCCGACGTACCCCGTCAGGTCCGCCCGGACGCCCTGCCGCCACACCGCGGCAATCCGCTGCGTCGCCGTGATGTCCACGTCGGGACGCCCCGGGACCAGGACGAGGTCCGCTCGCAGCCCGGGCCGGAGCCGGCCGCGGTCGGCGAGGCCGAACACGTCGGCGGTCCGGGCCGTCGCCGCGGTGAGGGCCGCCGTCGGCGAGAATCCCGCAGCCACCAGATGACCCAGCTCGCGGTGCAGGCTCGCGCCGTGCACGGTTCCCGGGTTGGGCGCGTCCGTTCCGGCCAGCACCGGAACGCCGGCCTCGTGCAGCAGCCGGGCGTTGGCCCGGGCCGCTCCGAAGTCCGGCAGCCGCGGCGGCAGCCACCGCTGTGCCTGCCGTTCGAGGACCGCGCACCACGCGGGCCCCAGCCGCGCCACCAGGTCCGGCGAGTCCAGCAGGCCGCCGGTGCCGGGGAAGCCGTCGGCGATCGAGAGCGTCGAGATCACCGCGACGCCCGCGGCCGCGATCGCCTCGGCCTGGGCGCCCGTCAACGCGTCGAACGGCACGTGGGCGAGCACGTCCACCCCGGTGGGCAGCAGCTCCAGCGCCGCGCGGGCGGTCGACACGTGCGCGGCGACGACCAGCCCGGCCGCGTGCGCGGCCTCGGTCAGCGCGGCGATCGTCGGCACGTCCAGCGACGGCATCGGCATCGGCCCGCCGCCGGTGCCGTCGTCGTACAGGACCTTGAGGTGGGCCGCGCCTTCGGCGAGGCGGTCCGCGACGAATCCCGGCGCGTCCTCCGGTCCGGTGACGTACGGGAAAGGCGCGTACATCAGGCTCGGGTGCCCGCCCGGCGCCGTGGCGCCGATGCCGGAGGAGCGCACGTCGGCGGTGCCGGGCCCGGCGGCGAGGGCCTCGCGGACCGTGTCCGGCTTGCTGAACATGTCGAGCACGGTCGTGACGCCGAAGGTGAGCGCCTGCCGGGGCGCGCCCGGCAGCAGGTGCACGTGGGCGTCGATCAGCCCGGGCAGCAGGGTGCCGCCGCGGGCGTCGACGTGCTCGTCACCCGGACGGCGCAGGGTGCCGGCGCCGACCGCGGTGATGCGGCCGTGCGCGATCCGGATCGCGGTGTGGTCGGTGAGGCGCTCGCCGTCGAAGACGCGGGCACCGGTGATGGTCGTGGTCACCCGCACCACGGTAAAAGTTGACATGGTGTGAAGGTCAATCCCAAGCTGGACGGATGCAGTACTCGATCAGCCAGGTCGCGAAGGCGTCCGGCGTCTCGGCGCGGATGCTGCGCCACTACGACGCGATCGGCCTGCTCCCCCCGGCGTCGGTGGCGGCGAACGGCTACCGCTGGTACGGCCGGCCCGAACTGCTGCGCCTGCAGCGCATCCTCCTGCTGCGGCGCCTCGGGCTCGGCCTGGCCGAAATCGGGGCCGTGCTGGGCGGCCAGGTCGACGAGGCGGCCGCGCTGCGCGGGCACCTGGCCCAGCTCGAAGAGGAGCGGCGCCGCCTCGATCGCGTGATCGCCACCGTCGAGGAGACGATCGGCGACCTGGGCCACGCCCGGATCGAGGACCCGGACCGGTTCTTCGCCGGGCTGCGCAAGGACGGCGCCGCCATGCGGCAGAGCTACCGCGGGACGTTCGGCGAGGGGGCCGCGGCGGCCTTCGACACCGCCCAGGCCGCCCAGGCGGGCCTCACCGCCGCGGACTACGAGCACGCCGCCGCGCAGGGCACCGCGCTGTTCCGGCGGCTGGCCGCCGTCATGCGCTCCGGTGCCGCGCCGGAAGACCCGGCCGCGCTCGACGCCGTCGCCGAGCACTACGAGTCCGTGAGCCACTTCTGGCAGCCGACGGCCCCGGCGTACGCGGCGATGGGCGGGCTGTACCTGAACGATCCCCGGCAGCGGGCGCTGGCCGAGCGGGCCGATCCCGACCTCCCGGCGTGGCTGGCGCGCGCGATCGAAGCGTACGCCCGCGTGAGGCTCGTCCCACCGCTCGGGAAGACCTGACCCACCAGCCCTTACAGTCGAGGTATGCAGACTTGGTCATCGGTCGACGTGCCCCGCATCCCCGGCACCCCCCGCCCGCTGCGGCTCCACGACACGGCCACCGGGCAGATCCGCCCGACCGCGCCCGGCGCCACCGCCCGGATGTACGTCTGCGGCATCACGCCCTACGACGCGACGCATCTGGGGCACGCCGCGACGTACCTCGCCTTCGACCTGGTGAACCGCGTCTGGCGGGACAACGGGCACGACGTCCACTACGTGCAGAACGTCACCGACATCGACGAGCCGCTTCTGGAGCGGGCGGAGCGCGACAAGGACGACTGGGTCGTGCTGGGCATGCGCGAGACGGCGCTGTTCCGCGAAGACATGACCGCGCTGCGCGTCATCCCGCCGCAGCAGTTCGTCGGCGCCGTCGAGAGCATCCCGGAAATCGTCGAGGTCATCGCGAAGCTGCTGGCCAACGGCGCCGCGTACCGCGCGGACGACCCGGAGTTCCCCGACGTCTACTTCGACCACACGGCCACCGGCAAGTTCGGCTACGAGTCGAACTACGACGAGCCGACCATGCGGAAGTTCTTCGCCGAGCGCGGCGGCGACCCCGACCGCGCCGGCAAGCGCCACCCGCTGGACGCGCTGCTGTGGCGCGTGGCCCGCGAAGGCGAGCCGTCGTGGGAGTCCGAGCTGGGCGCCGGCCGTCCGGGCTGGCACATCGAGTGCAGCGCGATCGCGGTCAACCGGCTGGGCCTCGGCTTCGACCTCCAAGGCGGTGGTTCGGACCTCATTTTCCCGCACCACGAGTACAGCGCGGCGCACGCCGAGGCCGTCGCGAAGGACGGCCCGTTCGCCCGCCACTACGTGCACGCCGGGATGATCGGTCTCGACGGCGAGAAGATGTCGAAGTCGCGCGGGAACCTCGTGTTCGTCTCGCGGCTGCGCGCCGACCAGGTCGATCCCGGCGCGATCCGGCTGGCGCTGTTCTCCGGCCACTACCGGGAAGACCGGCCGTGGACTGCCCAGCTGCTGGCCGACGCCGAAGCCCGGCTCGCGCGCTGGCGCGAAGCCGTCTCGCTGTCGACCGGCCCGGCGGCGGCGGAGAACACCGTCACACGGCTGCGCGACCACCTGTCCGACGACCTCGACACCCCGAAGGCCCTGGCGGCGATCGACGCGTGGGCGAACGAGGCCCTCCGCCGCGACGGCACCGACCCGACGGCCCCGGGTCTGATCCGCGACGCCGTCGACGCCCTCCTCGGCATCGAACTCTGACCACGACGGGAGGGCCCGGCCGTGCGCCGGGCCCTCCCGCGTGTATAACGCCCTATACCGCGACCGGCCGGCCGTCGGCCAGCTCCAGGTGGTCGCCGGCCCAGTCCCGGCGCAGCCACCGGTCGTGGGACGCGATGACGACCGCGCCCGGCGCCGCTTCCAGAGCCGCGAACAGTTCTTCCGCCAGGGTCAGCGAAATGTGGTTCGTCGGCTCGTCCAGCAGCAGCACGTCCGGCGGGTCGGCGAGCAGGATCGCCAGCGCCAGCCGCCGCCGCTGGCCCACCGACAGCGCTCCGACCGGCTGTCGCAGGTCCCGTGACGCCAGCAGGCCCAGCCGGCTCAGCGGGGGAGCGTCCTCGCCGAGCGCGTCCCGGTAGAGCCGGGCCGCGGTCCGTTCCGGCTCGGCGAACACGACGTCCTGCGCCAGCAGCCCGACCCGCACACCGTGTCCGAAGTGGACCGTCCCGGCCGGCGGCGTGAGCCGGCCGGCCAGCACCGACAGCAGCGTCGACTTCCCGGCGCCGTTGCCACCGGTGACGAGCAGCCGCGCCGAACCCTCGACGTCCAGCCGCGGCAGCGACAACCGCCCCGGCACCTCCAAGGCGCGCACCGAGATCGCCGGGCCCTCGCCGGTCGCCCGGCCGGTGAGCTCCGCCCGGAACCGCAGCGGCGCCGGAGGTTTGCGCACCTGGTCGCGTTCCAGGTGTTCCAGCCGCTGCTCGGCGTCGCGCACCCGCCGCGAGATCGTCTTCTGGACGCGGGCGCCCTTGAACGCGTGGATGAACTTGTCGTTGTCGCGGGGGCCGCGGCCGTAGGCGACGTTGCGCGCGGTGACCGCGACGGTTTCCCGCAGCTCCTTCAGCTCCTCCTGCTCTTCGGCGTAGCGCTGCTCCCACCGCGCCCGCTCGGCCTTCTTGTGGCCGAGGTAGTCGGTGTAGCTGCCGCCGTAGCGGACCGCGCCACCGGCCTGGCGATCGGCGGCGGCCGGGTCCAGGTCGACGATGTCGGTGCACACGGCGTCGAGGAACACCCGGTCGTGCGAGGACAGCACCACGATCCCGGTCAGCTCGGTGAGGTGGCGTTCCAGGAAGGCCATCGCGGTGTCGTCGAGGTGGTTGGTCGGCTCGTCGAGCAACAGCGTCTCGGGCTGCCGGATCAGCAGGGCCGCCAGGCCGAGCCGGGACCGCTGCCCGCCCGACAGGGTGCCGAGCCGCCGGTCCGGTTCGACGCCGCCGAGGCCGAGCCCGTCGCAGACGAGCTTGGCGCGGCGGTCGGCGTCCCACAGGTCGTGGGCCTGGGCCCACTCCAGCACCCGGCCGTACTCCTCGAGCACGCCCGTGTCGTCGGGCCGGTCGGTCATGGCCGCGGTCAGCTCGTCGAGCCGGGCCGCGGCGACCCGGATCTCGGCCAGGGCGTCGTCGAGCACGTCGGCGAACGTCGCGTCCATCGGGAACGGCAGCTCCTGCAGCAGGAACCCGACGTCCGGGCCGCGCAGCACCTCGCCGGACCTCGGCTCTTCGAGCCCGGCCAGCAGGCGCAGCAGGGTGGACTTGCCGGTGCCGTTCTCGCCGACCAGGCCGAGCCGCTGCCCGGCCGAGGCGGTGAGGGAAACGCCGTCGAGGACGACGCGGGTGCCGTAGCCGAAGACGACGTCCTTGGCCTGCAACGGAAAAACGGGAGACATGTGCGATCACCGAGCCCTGGGGGGAAGAAAGCGGGATCCCGCACCGGGCGTCGTGGCACGCGGGAGCGTCGGCTCGACCGGTGCCGCCTCAGGCGGGATGGGCGCGGTTCAGTTCCTCATAGTGGAACCAGGTTAACGCAACAACCGTAGAGTTAGTCAACTGGTTATGGTCTGGGTCACATCCGGTAGCTCGCCGGTCGACCGTTCGGCCGCCGCGGTGCCGTCGGTGAGGAACTCCAGCAGGGCCGTCAGCTGACGGCGGTCGAACCGGGCCAGGCGCTCGCCGACGAACCGGGCCATCGGCGCGTACAGCTCGGCGAGCTCGGCCATCCGGTCGGGCAGCGGCCGGACGACGAGCCGGCGGCGGTCCGCCGGGTCGGGCGCGCGCTCGGCGAGCCGGTGCCGTTCCATCCGGTCGAGCAGCCGGGTGAACGCGCCCGTGCTCATCCCGAGCAGCCGGGCGAGTTCGGAGGGCGAATCGCTGACGCCGCCGTGGAGCAGGTGCAGGCAGTGCAGCTCGGTCGGGGTGACGGCCATCCGCTCGGCGACCGCCGCGTGGAAGAGCGCGGTCGACCCCACGAAGCGGGGGAGGGCGAGGGCGGCGGCGGTGGCGAGTTCGCGCTGGTCGGGCAACGTCCATCCAAGGTCGGGTGACGGTGCAGTCACTGCTCGGTGCAGTCACTGCCCCGCGAACGATAGCGAAGCCGGTTGACAAACCCGCAGGCGGCACCAAGTATGAAAGAGCACTTTCGAAAGAGTCCTTTCAGATTGGATGGGCGATGGCTGGGCTGCCCCCGCGCAAGCGGATCGAAGACGTCGAGCTCCTCCGAGCGCTGGCGCACCCGCTGCGGTCGGCGTTGCTGAACCACCTGACCGCCGTCGGCCCGCGCACCGCGAGCGAGTGCGCCGAGGCCGTCGGCTCGACCGCGTCCAACTGCAGCTGGCACCTGCGGCAGCTCGCGCAGTACGGCCTGGTCGAGCGGGCCGACGCCGAAGACGGCCGGGAGCGGCCGTGGCGTGCCCGGCAGGTCGGCCTGGAGATGGGCGAGCTGGCCGACGACCCGGCGCACCGGGCCGCGCAGCTGGGCGTGGTCGGCGCGCAGCTGACCCACGAGCAGGAGCTGACCCAGCGCTACCTGGACTCCCTCGACGACCTCGACCCGGCCTGGCGGGCCGCGACCGGGCTGTCGACCTACGCCCTGCGCGTCACCCCGGCGGAGTTGACCCGGCTGACCGAGGCGATCGACGCGCTGCTCCGCCCGTACGTCGGCGCCATCCGCGCCGACGCCCCGGCGGACGCACGGAGCGTCCACGTCGGCCTCCGGGCGTTCCCGCGCATCGGCCACTCGGGGAAGGCGGAGGAATGAAGCAGCTGCTGGGGGTTCCGGCGTTCGCGCGGCTGTGGGTGGCCGCGTTCTTCGGCGAGACGGCGGAGTGGGTGCTGCAGGTGGCGCTGCCGGTCTACGTCTTCCAGCGCACCGGCTCCGCGGCGACGACGGCGCTGAGCATCGTGCTCGGGCTGCTGCCGGCGGTGCTGCTCAGCCCGGTCGCCGGGGTCGTCGCCGACCGGTGGAACCGCCGCGCGGTGCTGTTCGGCGTCTGCTGCGGGCTCGCCGTCGTGGCGCTCCCGCTGCTGGCCGAACCCGGCGTCACCGTGGTGTACGCGGTGATGGCCGCCCAGGCGGCGCTGGCGTCGGTGTTCGAACCCGCCCGCAACGCACTCGTGCCGGAGCTGGTCGGGGTGGCGGAGGTGACCGCGGCCAACGGGCTGATGAGCGTGAACGGCAGCGTGGCCCGGCTGGCCGGCGGCTGGGCGGGCGGTGCGCTGCTCGGCTTCGGCGGGCTCACCGGCGTCGTCACCGGCTACCTGGCCGTCCTGGTGGTCGCCGCGGCCCTGCTGGCCAAGCCGTTCCGCCGGGTCGGCGCGCCGGTGGCGCCGCCCGGGCGGGAGCCGGTGCTGCGGGCCTGGCTGGACGGCCTGCGCGAGCTGACGCACAACCGGCGGCTGCGGCGCACCGGGCTCGCGCTGGTGGGCACCTCGGTGGCGCAGGGCATGTTCCTGGTGCTGTTCGTCGTCTTCGTGCTGGACGTGCTCGGCGGCAGCGAAGCCGACGCCGGCCTGCTGCGGGGCGTCCAGGCGCTCGGCGGGCTGGCCGCCGGGTTCGCGCTGGCCACCGTGGCCCGGCGGGTCGCGCCGGCCGCGCTGCTCGGCTGGGGCTCCCTCGCGCTGGGGCTGGTCTCGGCGCTGATCTGGAACCTGTCCCTGGCCACGACGGCGCTGGGACTCTACGTCGGGTTGTTCGTCGTGGCCGGGGCGCCGGGCGTGGTCGTCGGCGCCGGGGTGCTGTCGGAGATCCAGAGCGCGGTCGCCCCCGAGCGCGCCGGGCGGGTGCTGAGCACGACGTTCGCCGTGATCGCCCTGGGCACGACGGCCGGGTCGCTGCTGGCGGGGACGCTGGTGGCGACGACCGGGCCCGCCGTGCTGCTGAACGTCCAAGCCGGGGTCTACGTCCTCGCCGGTGCCCTGATGTTGGTCCGGAAAGGCGGGATCCGCACTGTTTCCCCGGCCGCGGTGGTTACGGTGGAGGGGTGCCGCACCTCTTCGCCACCAGCGACCTCCACGTGACCCACGAGGGCAACGGCCCGATCCTCGACTCGGTCGTCCCGGAAACCCCCGAAGACTGGCTGCTCGTGGCCGGCGACGTCGCCGAGCTGGCCGAGGCCACCATCGGGACGCTGAAGACCTTGCGCAGCCGGTTCGCGAAGGTCGTCTGGGTGCCGGGCAACCACGAGCTGTGGACGACGAAGAACGACGACTGCCAGCTGCGCGGCCAGGCCCGGTACGAGTACCTGGTCGAGCAGTGCCGCGAGATCGGCGTGCTGACGCCGGAAGACGAGTTCCCGGTTTGGCGGTACGGCTCGCGGCCGCTGACGATCGCGCCGCTGTTCCTGCTCTACGACTACAGCTGGCGGACGCCGGAAGCCGAGGGCAAGTCCCTGGAGGAGGCCCTCCGGCAGGCTCGCGAGGCCGGGGTGGTCTGCACCGACGAGTACTTCCTGTACCCGGACCCGTACCCCAGCCGCCAGGCGTGGTGCGAGGACCGGCTGAAGATCAGCACCGAGCGCCTCGACGCGATTCCCGGGGACCACGGCACGATCCTGATGTCCCACTGGCCGCTGCACCGGCACCCGACGGCGCCGCTGTACTGGCCGGAGTTCGCGCTCTGGTGCGGGACGACGAAGACCGAGGACTGGCACGTCCGCTACCGCGCGGAGATCGCCGTCTACGGCCACCTGCACATCCCGCGCAGCACCGAAGCCGACGGCGTCCGGTTCGAAGAGGTCTCGCTGGGTTACCCGCGCGAGTGGCGCAAGCGCGCGCGGGGCGCGGTGCCGATGCGCCGGATCCTGTGGCCCTCATGAGCCGTCGCGCCGCCGCTCCCTGAGCGCGCGCACCCGCCCGCGGCTGGCGCAGGCGGGGGACGGGCACCAGCGCCGCCGCCCGCCGGGATCGGCGAAGACGCCGCGGCAGTCCTGCTCCGGGCAGGCCCGCAGGTCGTGCCGCAGGGGCCCGGTGAGCCAGTCCGCGGCCTGGTGTGCCAAGCGGCCGAGCGCGTCGGCGGCGGTCGCGGGGGCGCTGCGGTGCAGCCGGTCGAGTGCGGCCAGGTGCAGCGGCTGGGCCTTGAGGAAGGGCGCCAGCGGGCTCACCTGGTCGGCCCGAGGCGAGCGCCCTTCGACCGCGCCGAGGGCGAGTTCGCGGAGGGCCTCGCGGAGCTGGTGGGCCGCGCGCACGTCGGCGTACGTGACCGGGGCGAGCGGGGTCAGCTCGACCTGGGCGAGCCAGTCGCGCAGCCGCTCGGCCGTCGGGATCCGCTCGACCGGCTGGGGGCCGAAGTGGCGGCCGCGGGTGGCCAGGAGGTTCAGCCAGGGGGCGCCCATGTCGAGGCGGAAGTCTTCGGACACCTCGCCATCGTAACGGTTGAGGCGTTACACTCGCCGTCGTGACTGGGGAACCCAAGGTCCGCACGGTGCTGGGTGACATCGATCCGGCCGAACTCGGCGTGACGAACTCGCACGACCACCTCTTCTTCGCCTCGAAGCTCCTGCCGGGCCAGGAGCTCGACGATCCGGTCGCCGCCGCCCACACGCTCCTCGAGTTCGCAGGGCGGGGCGGCAACGCGCTGGTCCAGTGGACGCCGTACGGCCTGACCCGGCGTACCCGCGAGCTCGCCTGGATGGCGGAGGAAATCGGCGTGCACGTGGTCGCGGCCACCGGCCTGCACCGCGCCGAGCACTACGCCCCGGTGATCCTCGGCCGCGTGCTCGACGATCTGGTCAAGGAGTTCGTCGCCGACCTGACCGAGGGGACCCAGCCCGCCGACCTGCCCGACGAGCCGCGGACCGGTCCGCGCGCCGGGCTGGTCAAGGTGGCCGGCGCGTTCCACACGATCGATTCGCACGCCCGGCTGACGATGACCGCGGCCGCGGTCGCCCACGAGGAGACCGGCGCGCCGATCGCCGTGCACCTCGAACTCGGCACGGCGGGCCTGGAGACGGTCGAACTGCTCTGCGGCAAGCTCGATGTTCCACCCGAAAAGGTGATCCTCGGGCACCTCAACCGGAACCCGGACCCGCAGCTGCACCGGGAGATCGCCGAGACCGGCGTGTTCCTCGGTTTCGACGGCCCGTCACGGGCCAACCACGCCACCGACCTGCGGCTCTTCGACGGCCTCCAGGCTCTCGTCGAGGCCGGTCACGGCGGGCAGATCCTGCTGGGCGGCGACACCACGACCGCCGCGGCCCGGAACCAGCCGGGCGCGGCCTACCTGCTCACCACGCTCGCGCCGCGGTTGACCAAGCTGCTCGGCGGCGACGTCGTCACGGCCATGCTGGTGGCGAACCCCGCGCGGGCGTTCGCCACCAGCTGGCGCAGGTGACTCAGCGCAGGCCGAAGCCCTCCTGCCCGCCGCCGCGGCCGCGGCGGCGCAGGTAGCGCTCGAACTCGGCGGCGATCTTGTCGCCGCTGACGTCCTGCTCGGTGACCTCGCTCTGGGCGTCCCCGCGCTCTTCGAGGCTGCGGACGTACTCGCTGATCTCTTCGTCCTCGTCGGCCATCTCGCTGACCGTGCGCTGCCACTCCTCGGACTGCTCCGGCAGCGCGCCCAGCGGGATCTCGACGTCGAGGATGTCCTCCAGCTTGTGCAGCAGCGCCAGCGTGGCCTTCGGGGACGGCGGGTGCGACACGTAGTGCGGCACCGCCGCCCAGATCGACACCGCCGGGATGCCCGCCTGCACGCAGTAGTCCTGCAGGATGCCGACGATGCCGGTCGGGCCCTGGTAGTTGTTCAGGTCGAGGCCGTACAGCGAAGCCGTGTCCTTGTCGTAGGCCGTTCCGGTGACCGGAACCGGCCGGGTGTGCGCGGTGTCGGCCAGCAACGCCCCCAGCGTCACCACGGTCGCGACGTCGAGCTGCTGGATGTGCTCCAGCAGCTCCGCGCAGAACGCGCGCCAGCGCATGTTGGGCTCGGGTCCCTGGACGAGGACGACGTCGCGGTCGAAGCCGTCGGGGCGGCACACCGACAGCCGCGTCGTGGGCCAGTCCACCCGGCGAGTGACGCCGTCCACCATCCGGACGGTCGGGCGGCTGACCTGGAAGTCGTAGTAGTCGTCGGGCTCCAGTTCCGCCAGCGGGGTGGCGTCCCAGTTCAGCTGCAGGTGCTCCACCGCGCGGCTGGCCGCGTCGCCGGCGTCGTTCCAGCCTTCGAAGGCGACGACCATCAGCGGGCGGGTGGGTTCGGTGCGGTCGCGGGGCGGCCGCGGGGTCTCGTCGACGGGCTCACTCACCGGACCAGCCTACGACCACCGGCCTTACCCTGTTCAGCATGTCCGACCGCCTGTCGTCACCGTTCCTCGATGCCCTCCGCACGCGTGTCCTGGTGGCCGACGGGGCGATGGGCACGGCCCTGCAGGCCCACGACCTGAGCCTGGACGACTTCGGCGGCCTCGAAGGCTGCAACGAGGTACTCAACGTCACGAGGCCGGACGTGGTCCGCTCGGTGCACCGCGGATACCTCGAAGCGGGCGCGGACGCCGTCGAGACCAACACTTTCGGGGCCAATTTCGCCAACTTCGCCGAGTACGGCATCACCGGGCGGATCTTCGAGCTGGCCGAAGCCGGCGCCCGGCTGGCCCGCGAGACCGCGGACGAGTTCTCCACCCCGGACCGCCCGCGGTTCGTGCTCGGCTCGGTCGGGCCGGGCACGAAGCTCCCGACGCTCGGCCACGCGCCGTTCACCACGCTGCGTGACGCCTACCGCGAGGAGGTCCGGGGCCTGCTGGCCGGCGGCGCCGACGCGGTGATCGTCGAAACCACCCAGGACATCCTGCAGACGAAGGCGTCGATCATCGGCGCGAAGCGGGCGATGGCCGCCGAGGGCAGGCAGGTGCCGATCCTCGCTTCGATCACCGTCGAAACCACCGGCACCATGCTGCTCGGCACCGAGGTGGGCGCCGCGCTGGCCGCGCTGGAGCCGCTCGGCATCGACGTCATCGGCCTCAACTGCGCCACCGGCCCGGCCGAGATGAGCGAGCACCTGCGGCAGCTGGCCAAGCACGCCCGGGTGCCGCTGTCGGTGATGCCGAACGCCGGCCTGCCGGAGCTCGGTCCGGACGGCGCCGTGTACCCGCTCGGCCCGGAAGCCCTGGTCGAGGCGCTCACCGGGTTCGTCCGGGAGTTCGGCGTCGGCCTGGTCGGCGGCTGCTGCGGGACGACCGACGAGCACATCCGGCAGCTCGCCGCCGCGGTGGCGGGCACCGCGCCGGTGCCCCGGCGGCCGCGGCCCGAGCCGGGCGTGTCGTCGCTCTACCAGGCGGTGCCGTTCAAGCAGGACGCCAGCGTGCTGATGATCGGCGAGCGGACCAACGCCAACGGCTCGAAGGCCTTCCGCACCGCGATGCTCGAAGGCCGCTGGGACGACTGCGTCGAGATCGCCCGCGAACAGACCCGCGACGGCGCCCACCTGCTGGACCTGTGCGTCGACTACGTCGGCCGCGACGGCACCGCCGACATGGCCGAGCTGGCCGGGCGCCTGGCCACGGCGTCCACCCTGCCGATCATGCTCGACTCCACCGAGGTCGCCGTGCTGCGCGCCGGGCTGGAACGCCTCGGCGGCCGGTGCGCGGTCAACTCCGTCAACTACGAGGACGGCGACGGGCCGGAGTCCCGGTTCACCCAGGTCATGGAACTGGTCAGCGAGTACGGCGCCGCCGTCGTCGCCCTGACCATCGACGAAGAAGGCCAGGCGCGGACCGCGCAGAAGAAGGCCGACATCGCGACCCGGCTCATCGAGGACATCACCGGGAACTGGGGCCTGCGGACCTCCGACGTCATCGTCGACGCGCTCACCTTCACCATCGCCACCGGCCAGGAGGAGTCCCGCCGCGACGGCATCGAGACGATCGAGGCCATCCGCGAGATCAAGCGCCGCCACCCCGAGGTGCAGACCACCCTGGGCCTGTCGAACATCTCCTTCGGCCTCAACCCGGCCGCGCGGCAGGTGCTGAACTCGGTGTTCCTGCACGAGTGCGTCCAGGCCGGGCTCGACACCGCGATCGTGCACGCGTCCAAGATCCTGCCGATGGCCCGCATCCCGGACGACCAGCGGGCGGTCGCCCTCGACCTCGTCTACGACCGCCGTCGCGAGGGCTACGACCCGCTGCAGGAGCTGATGGCCCTGTTCGAGGGCGTCAGCGCGGCGTCGTCCAAGGCTTCGCGGGCCGAAGAGCTGGCCGCGCTGCCCCTGTTCGAGCGCCTCGAACGCCGGATCGTCGACGGCGAGCGCACCGGCCTCACCGAAGACCTCGACGCCGCCCTCGAGCAGCGCCCGGCCCTGCAGATCATCAACGACACGCTGCTGTCCGGCATGAAGACCGTCGGCGAGCTGTTCGGCTCCGGGCAGATGCAGCTGCCGTTCGTGCTCCAGTCGGCCGAGGTGATGAAGGCCGCCGTCGCCCACCTCGAACCGCACATGGAAACCGGCGACGACTCCGGCAAGGGCCGGATCGTGCTGGCCACCGTCCGCGGCGACGTGCACGACATCGGCAAGAACCTCGTCGACATCATCCTGTCCAACAACGGCTACGAGGTGGTCAACCTCGGCATCAAGCAGCCCATCACGACCATCCTCGACGCGGCCGAGGAACACGGTGCCGACGCGATCGGGATGTCCGGCCTGCTGGTCAAGTCCACGGTGATCATGAAGGAGAACCTCCAGGAGATGAACTCCCGGGGTGTCTCCGCGCGATGGCCGGTGCTCCTGGGCGGGGCCGCGCTCACCCGGTCCTACGTGGAGAACGACCTGACCGAGCTGTACCTCGGCGACGTCCGCTACGCGCGGGACGCGTTCGAGGGCCTGCGGCTGATGGACGCGATCATGGCCGCCAAGCGCGGGGAGTCCCCGCTGCTCGACGCGGACGCGGAAAAGAAGCGCCAGGAGCGCAAGGAACGCCGCGAACGCTCGCTGCGGATCGCCGAGGCGCGCAAAGCCCGCAAGGTCGAGGAAGAAGGACCCCTGCCCGCCCGCTCTGACGTCGCCACCGACGTGCCGCTGCCGACCCCGCCGTTCTGGGGGTCGCGCGTGGTCAAGGGCGTCGCGCTCGCCGACTACGCCGCGATGCTCGACGAGCGCGCCACCTTCATGGGCCAGTGGGGGCTCAAGGGCGCCCGCGGCGGCGCCGGGCCGACGTACGAGGAGCTGGTCGAATCCGAAGGCCGGCCGCGGCTGCGCTACTGGCTCGACCGGCTGACCGCCGACGGCGTCCTGGCCCACGCGGCCGTCGTCTACGGCTACTTCCCGTGCGTCGCCGAGGGCGACGACCTGGTCGTGCTCACCGAGCCTTCGCCCGACGCGCCCGAGCGGGTGCGCTTCACCTTCCCGCGGCAGCGCCGCGACCGGCGGCTGTGCCTGGCCGACTTCTACCGGCCCCGCGAGTCCGGCGACGTCGACGTCGTGCCGTTCACCGTGGTCACGATGGGGCAGCCGATCGCCGACTACGCGAACGAGCTGTTCGCCGCCGACGCCTACCGCGACTACCTCGAGGTGCACGGCCTCGGCGTCCAGCTCACCGAAGCGCTGGCCGAGTACTGGCACCGCCGCATCCGGCAGGAGCTGACCTTCCCCGGCGGTGTGGCGGTCGCCTCAGAGGACCCCGACGACGTCGAGGACTTCTTCAAGCTCGGCTACCGTGGAGCGAGGTTCTCCCTGGGCTATGGCGCCTGTCCCGACCTCGAAGACCGGGCGAAGATCGTCGCCCTCCTCGAACCGGGCCGGATCGGCGTCAAGCTGTCCGAGGAGTTCCAGCTGCACCCCGAGCAGTCGACCGACGCGATCGTCTGCCACCACCCCGAAGCCAAGTACTTCAACACCTGATCTGGAGGACTCCACTGTGGACGGTCTCGGCGCCGTGTTGTGGGACATGGACGGCACCCTCGTCGATTCCGAGAAGCTGTGGGACGTCGCCCTCTACGAGACGGCGGACTGGCTGGGCGGCAAGCTTTCCGAGCAGCAGCGGATGACGCTCGTCGGGTCCAACATGGACGACACGTCGGCGTACCTGCTCGAAGTTGTCGGCCTTCCGGTGACGCCGGAGGCGATCGCGTCGACGGGGGAGGAGATCCGCCGCCGCACGGCCGGGCTGTTCGACGACGAGCTGCCGTGGCGCCCCGGCGCGCGCGAAGCACTGACGGCGGTGCGGGAAGCGGGCCTGCGCTCGGCGCTGGTCACCTCGACCGAGCGCGTCCTGACCGAGCTGGCGCTGAACACGATCGGCCGGGACTTCTTCGACGTCACCGTGTGCGGCGACGAGGTCGAGGGCCTCAACAAGCCGCACCCGCGCCCGTACCTCAAGGCCGCGGAGCTGCTGGGCGTCCCGCCCGAGCGGTGCGTCGCGGTCGAAGACTCGCCGCCGGGCACCGCCTCCGCGGTCGCGGCGGGCTGCACGGTCCTGGTGATCCCGCACGACGTCGACGTCGAGGCGGGGGACCGGCGGGTGTTCCGCGACTCCCTGGTGGGCATCGACGTGCCGGCGCTGGCGGCCCTGCTGGGGTGACCACGACCATGTCGCTTTTCCGCTAGCCCGGGTGCTCCGGATCCGCGATGCTGGACCGGTGCATGAGGACATCGAGCGGTGCCTGCGCGTCGTCCAGGCGAAGGACGCGCGCTTCGACGGGTGGTTCTACATCGCGGTCGTGACGACGAAGATCTACTGCCGGCCCAGTTGCCCGGTGGTCCCGCCCAAGCCGCGGAACATGACGTTCTACCCGAGCGCGGCGGCCGCCCAGCAGGCCGGGTTCCGCGCCTGCAAGCGCTGCCGCCCCGACGCCAGCCCCGGCTCGCCGCTGTGGAACGAACGCGCCGACCTGGTGGCGCGGGCGATGCGGCTGATCGCCGACGGCGTCGTCGACACCGAGGGCGTCCGCGGGCTCGCGGCCCGGCTCGGCTACAGCGTCCGGCAGGTCGAGCGGCAGGTGTTCGCCGAACTCGGCGCCGGTCCGCTCGCGCTCGCACGGGCCCAGCGCGCGCAGACCGCACGCACCCTCATCGAGACGACCACCCTGCCGATGACCGAGCTGGCCCTGGCCGCCGGGTTCGGCAGCATCCGGACGTTCAACGACACCGTCCGCGAGGTGTTCGCCCTCTCGCCGACCGAACTGCGGCAGCGCGCGAAGGGCAAGCCTTCGGCGGCCGGGGCGCTCGTCCTGCGGCTGCCCTACCGCAAGCCGCTGTGCCCGGACAACCTCTTCGGGCACCTCGTGGCGACCGGGGTGCCGGGCGTGGAGGAGTGGCGGGACGGCGCCTACCGCCGGACGCTGCGGCTGCCGCACGGCCACGGCGTCGTCGCGCTGCGCCCGGAGGACGGTCATATCGCCTGCCGGCTCACGCTGACCGACCTCCGGGACCTGCCGGCCGCCACCAGCCGGTGCCGCCGCCTGCTGGACCTCGACGCCGACCCGGTCGCCGTCGACGACCAGCTCGCCACCGACCCGCTGCTCGCGCCGCTGGTCGCGGCCGCACCCGGCCGCCGGGTCCCTCGCACGGTCGACGGCGCCGAGTTCGCCGTGCGGGCCGTGCTGGGCCAGCAGGTCTCGACGGCGGCGGCGCGGACCCACGCGGCGCGGCTCGTCGTCGCGCACGGCGAGCCGGTCGAGGACCCCGAAGGCGGCCTGACGCACCTGTTCCCGTCCCCGTCGGCGCTGGCTTCGCTGGATCCGGAGACCCTCGCGATGCCGCGCACCCGCCGTCGCACGCTGCTCGGGCTGGTCACGGCGTTGACCGACGGCCTGGACCTCAGCGCGGGCAGCGACTGGGAAGCGGCGCGGGCCGCCCTGAGCGCGTTGCCCGGCTTCGGGCCGTGGACGGTCGAAAGCATCGCGATGCGGGCGCTCGGCGACCCGGACGCCTTCCTCCCCACCGACCTCGGCATCAAGCACGCGGCGGAAACCCTCGGCCTCGGCGGGCAGGCCGCCGTCGCCGCCCGGTCCGCGGCCTGGCGCCCCTGGCGCGCCTACGCCACCCAGCACCTGTGGGCCACCGGTGACCACGCGATCAACCGGATGCCCGCCGCATGATCCCGGCAGGAGAACGAAGCATGCGCACCCACGCCGTCGTCGACAGCCTCTTCGGCCCGTTGACGCTGGTCGCCGAGGGCGACGCGCTCTGCGGCCTCTACATGGTCGGCCAGCGCCACCGCCCGGCCGAGCCGACCTTCGGCGTGCCCGACCCCGGCGCGGCCGTCTTCGACCGCGCCGAAACCGAGCTGAAGGAGTACTTCGCCGGGCAGCGGCAGGAGTTCGAGGTGCCGCTGGCCTTCGCGGGCACGCCGTTCCAGCAGCTGGTCTGGGCCGAGCTGCGCAAGATCCCGTACGGCACGACGATCTCCTACGGCCAGCTCGCCGACCGGCTCGGCAAGCCGGCGGCATCCCGCGCGGTCGGGCTCGCCAACGGCAAGAACCCGATCGGCATCATCGTCCCGTGCCACCGGGTGGTCGGCTCGAACGGCTCCCTCACCGGCTACGGTGGCGGCCTCGACCGCAAGCGCTACCTGCTGGACTTCGAACAGGGCGCGCTCTTCTGAGGCCCGGCCCCAGCCGGCCGCCGGGCACCCGCGCGGCCGGCTCGGTTCCCAGCCTGTGGGAGCAGGCGTCCACGGCAGTGTGAGATGGGCAGCACCCCCGGCGGGCCGGGGCGGCGCCGCGCGGTGCGGGATGGAAGGATTCCGCACCGTGAAGACCTTCGATGAGCTGTTCGCGGAGCTTGCCGAGCGCGCGCGTACCCGGCCCGAATCCTCCGGCACCGTCGCCGCCCTCGATGCCGGGGTGCACGCCCAGGGCAAGAAGGTGCTCGAGGAAGCCGGCGAGGTGTGGATCGCCGCCGAGCACGAGTCCGACGAGCGCCTCGCCGAGGAGATCTCGCAGCTGTTGTACCGGGTGCAGGTGCTGATGCTCGGCCGCGGGCTGTCGACCGAGGACGTCTACCGCTACCTGTGACGGGATTTCGCCCGGTGCTGGACCGGGCGAGCGATCGAGGAGAAGAGCGAAATGCTGCGTGTTGCCGTGCCGAACAAGGGAGCCCTCGCCGCCGCGGCGACGGAGATGCTCGGCGAGGCGGGCTACCGCAAGCGGCATGAGCAGCGCGACCTGACCGTGCTCGACCACGTCAACGAGGTCGAGTTCTTCTTCCTGCGTCCCAAGGACATCGCGATCTACGTCGGCTCCGGCGAGCTCGACCTCGGCATCACCGGCCGCGATCTCGCGCTCGACTCCGGCGCCCCGGTCGAGGAGGTCCAGGCGCTCGGCTTCGGCGGTTCGACGTTCCGCTACGCCGCCCCGGCGGGCCGGGACTGGAAGCCGGCGGACCTGCACGGCAAGCGGCTGGCGACGTCGTACCCGCGGCTGGTCCGCGACGACCTCGCCCGCCACGGCGTCGAGGCCGAGGTGATCCGCCTCGACGGCGCGGTCGAGATCTCGATCCAGCTCGGCGTCGCGGACGCGATCGCGGACGTCGTCGAGTCGGGCCGGTCGCTGCGGCAGAACAACTTGGTGGCCTTCGGCGACCCGATCTGCGTGTCGGAAGCGGTGCTGCTGCAGCGCCGCGGGACCGGGGAAAGCAAGGCGAAGTCGCAGCTGGCCGCGCGCCTGCGCGGCGTCGTGTTCGCCCAGCAGTACATGATGCTGGACTACGACTGCCCGCGGACGCTGGTGGAGCGCGCGATCGCGATCACGCCGGGCCTGGAGTCGCCGACGGTCGCGCCGCTCGCCCACGAAGACTGGGTCGCGGTGCGGGCGATGGTGCCGCGCAAGGAAGTCAACCGGATCATGGACGAGCTCGCCGAGGTCGGCGCGAAGGCGATCCTGGCGTCGGACATCCGCTCCTGCCGCCTCTGACCCCGTCGTGAGTGGTAAGGCGGGTTCCCACCCGCCTTACTTGCACCGCGGCCACCGGGAAGCCGCCGCGGTCGTCGCGCGGGAGATCGCCCACGACGACCAGGCCCCGCGTCACATCCGCGTCTCCGCCGCCCGG